>CADAJV010000031.1 GCA_902788275.1 uncultured Bacteroidales bacterium
CTATTCTAATCAACGCTGCTATGCAATAAACATACAACTAACGCAGTCAGAATTGGTTGCATTATGAGTAATCTGTGCCAACATCTATATTATTACCTTTTTTTAAGTCCACGTTAGTTTCTCTAGGGTTCGCGTTAGTTTACCTCTGCGCGTCCTCCTGATTGCCAGTTGAGCTCTGATTATTCTGATTACTCTGATTATTCCGAGTATTCTGATTGTTCAGATAGGCATTGCGTTGTGCAGGTGGAAAATTACTAATAAAGGGGAAGATTGTCAGAGCATATCCTTGAGCATCTCGGGGGAGCGGAGCTGAGGAAAGCCGGGGATATGGATGCGGTAATATGCGAGGATGGCACGCAGGGTACGATGGCGCTCCGATGGTGTTAGGACCAGGCGGTGCATGTCGGTATAGTTGAGGCGGTGCAGCAGCGGTGCCAGACGCAGGTCGGAGTGGGTGAGATAATAGTTGTGTTGGGGCTGCACGGGGGTGCATTCGGCATTGATCATGTCGAAATAGGGGCTGCGCGATGCTCCCTCCAGGTTGGGTTCTATGCCGAGTTGACCGGCAAGCTGCACGAGGAAGATGAGATGGAAATTATCATAACGCTGCGAGGCACCATCAAGCCACTGCAGGCTTGTAAGGAGAAAAGGAAAGATGTCGCCGTGGTGCTCTTGGCGCAGGGCGTGATGAAGGGCCTCGCCAAGCAGGGTGGCGACGGCGGCCTTATGGGGATGGCTGGTGAGGGTGGTGTAAGGGGAGAGGATACTGACGCTCTGCAGGTGCTGCAGGTTACGCGATGGATGGTGATTCCACTCGATGTTGAGAAGGGTGAGGGGCTGGAGATTGGAGGTCTGGGCTCTAGACTTGGTGTTCCTGACGGCGAAGGATATGCTGCCTTCTGCCTGGGTGTAGAGGGTGAGAATATAGGTGTTGTCGGTGTGGTGCACGCGACTGAGTACTATGGCAGGAGAGGACAGGAACACGAACTAGTTGATAATTGATAGTTGATAATTGATAGTTGCCGCTTCGCTCTCGAACTTGCTTTCAAGATTTGCACCGGCTTCACCGACAGCAAATGCAAGTTCTCGCGACTGCTTCGCAGTTGATAATTGATAGTTGCCGCTTCGCTCTCGAACTTGCCTTCATGAAAAAAAATATTCGTTTTATTGCCACGTCGTGCTTGTCGCTACTTGACTTTGGCGCTGAGAATCTTGATGTCCTCCAAGGGGCGGTCGTTGCGGTCGGTGGCAACTTGTTGGATGGCATTGACAACCTCGATGCCCTTGACAATTTCACCAAAGACGGTGTAGGCGCCGTCGAGATGAGGTGTGCCGCCGTGATGCATATAGTATTTCTTGAGTTCTTCGGGCATGATGTAGCCGGTTGTGCGCTCTACGTGGGCGGCTATCTTGTCTATCTCCTCACGGGTGAAGGTCTTGCCCCATACGATATAGAACTGACTGCCACTGCTGCGACGCTCTGGGTTGGTTTGGTCGCCCTCGCGTGCTGCGGCCAGTGCGCCGCGCTTATGATGGAGGGTGGGGAGGTGGATTTCTGCGGGTAGTGTATAGCCGGGGTCTCCCTCGCCGAGCAGGGCTCCAGGTGCGGCATCACGGCTGTTGGGGTCGCCGCCCTGTATCATGAAGTCTTCAATTACACGATGGAAGAGGAGATCGTTGAAATAGCCTTCCTTAGCGAGTTTGACGAAGTTGTCGCGATGCTGGGGAGTCTCATTATAGAGTCGTAGGACTATGCGCCCCTTGGAGGTGAGCATGTCAATGGTAGTCTGTTTCTCTTTTTTGGCGCTGAGGCTGAGGCTCATGGCCAGGGCGAGGAGAATGGATAGGTACTTCATAATTTGAGTTTTTAGGTTCGTACACGCAGCTGAACTGCGTGGCATTATGCGTTATGGCTGGGCGGAATCAGCGGTGGTGGGTTCCGGCTCATCTGCGGGAGCAGGTTCTGCGGGCTTGAGGTCTTCGCGCTTGCGAGCGAAGCGGCTTATGGATATCATCATGCCGAAATAGATGGAGGTGACCATGATGGAACTGCCACCGCGCGAAATGAGGGGCAGTGGTTGGCCGGTGACGGGTATGAGCCCGACGGCTACGCTCATATTGATGGCTGCCTGCACGACAATGAGCATGGCCAGCCCAAGGATGAGGAAGGCGGGGAAATTACGTTCGCACCGGCTGGCTATGCGACTGGCGCGGAAGAGTATGATGATGTAGAGCAGGACGATAACGGCTCCGCCCACGAGGCCCAGTTCCTCGATGATGATGGCGAAAATAAAGTCGGAATATGCCTGAGGTAGGAAATCGCGCTCTCGGGAGTTGCCAGGGCCGCATCCGATGATGTTGCTTTTGGCTATGGCGATGTGGGCGTGTCCAACCTGAGGCTCTTTTTGTATGTCGAAGTCTTTGGCTGTGGTCTGGCGTGTGCTGTCGGTCTGGTTCTTGTCGTTGCCCATGAAGCGGTCAATGCGCGCCGTGAAGTTGGTAAGGCGGTGGAGCATAGGCACTTTCTCAACTATGGCATCGGTGGTGAGCACCTTGGCGAGTAGGATGATGGCTACGCCGCTGATGAGTAAGGCTAGCAGGAGTTTGCCTAACTGCTTGAGTGGCACGCGCCCAAAGTACATCATGAGGAATATTACCAAGAAGAGGATGGCTGCGGTGGAGAAATTCTCGAGGAAGATGAAGAAGCAGGTGGCTATGGTGGTAATGAGTATGTATTTGAAGGCGTGGCGGTCGGCGCCCTTTTTGGTCTGATAGGCGGAGAGGAGGAAGGCTACGATGACGATGAGTGACCCTTTGGCAAACTCGGACGGCTGGAAGCGTATGCCTAGGATGTCTATCCAGCGGGCACCGTCGTTGACCTTGGTGCCAAACAGTGGTAGGAAGATGAGGAAGGCCATGAAGACTACCCATGCCGGTATCCAGAATTTGAACCATCCGCAGGGTATGTTATGGAATATCCACACGCAGACAAAGCCTATGAGAAGGTTGGCTGCATGGCCCAATATGGGCTTGAAAATGTTGCCGCTGGAGAAAGTGAGTGTGCTGGCGGCACTATATACCTCGATGAGCGAGATTGCCGCCAGTATGAAGAATATGGCCCATAGGGTTTTGTCGCCCTGCAGGGTGAAGATGTTGCGGAGTGATGCCTTGTCGTTAGGGAGGGTCATGGCGAGGACTAGGGTTAAAGGGACTCCCTTTTTTTATCCCCCAAAAGAGGGACGAGGGGTATTTCTTGAGGATATGATACTTGGGGTTTCACGTAGCCTAACTACGTGACACTGTGTATGATGCTTATGGGTTGGACAGGGCGGCTACTTGCTGCTTGAACTGCTGGCCGCGATCCTCCATGTTATGGAAGAGGTCGAAGCTGGCGCAGCAGGGGCTGAGCAATACGGTGTCACCGCTTTGGGCGAGGTCGTGGCAGGCTTTAACGCAATCGGCCATGCTGTGGGTGTCGGCCACGGGGAGGCCCAGAGGGTCGAAGGAGGCGTGTAGTTTGGCATTGTCGGCACCAAGATAGACAAGGGCACGGCATTTCTGACGCACGATGTTGGCGAGCACGCTGTAGTCGTTGCCTTTGTCCTTGCCGCCGACGATGAGGACTACGGGCGTCTCCATGGCCTGCATGGCTACATAGCAGGCATCGACGTTGGTGGCTTTGGAGTCGTTGATATATGTTACGCCGCCTACTGTTGCCACGCGCTCCAGGCGGTGCTCTACGCCCGGGAAGCTGTGGAGGCTCTGGCGTATGGTCTGCTCGTTAACGCCAAGTGCCTTGGCGGCATGGTAGGCGGCCAGGGCATTACGTTTGTTGTGGTTGCCTATCTGTGAGAAGGTGAGGCCAAGGTTGGTAAAGTCCTCATCAATGAAGGGGCAGAGGGCAGGATGGCCCTCACGTGCAGGCTTCGATGATGGTGTGGGAGCGGGGATTGGGCCTGCAGAGCCTGACGGCACGGCACTATTGGGCGAGAGGCCGCGGCGTTGCAACTCGGTGGGTATGTGGTCATCTTGTGCCCAATAGATAAAGGTATCGTTGGCGGTCTGATTTTGGATTATGCGCATCTTGGAGTCAATGTAGTGCTGCATATTGAAATCGTACCGATCGAGATGGTCGGGGGTGATATTCATGAGCACGGCTACGTTAGCGCGGAAGGAGAACATATTGTCGAGTTGGAAACTGCTGAGCTCGATGACATAGATATCTTTGGGGTCTTCAAGTATTTGCAGAGCCAGACTGCGTCCTATGTTGCCTGCAAGACCCACGTTGAGATGTGCATTTTGCAGGATGTAGTAGATGAGTGAGGTTGTTGTGGTCTTGCCGTTGGAGCCGGTGATGCATACCATCTGGGCCTGGGTGAAGCGCGAGGCAAACTCTATCTCGCTGATGATGGGTATTTGACGGGCTATTATCTTAGCAACTATTGGCGTTTGGTCGGGGATGCCGGGACTTTTCATCACTTCGTCGGCATTGAGGATGAGGGCCTCGGTGTGGCCGCCGTCCTCAAAGGACACTCCAGCCTTGCGGAGCATGGCCTGGTGACACTCACTAATGGTGCCGAAGTCGGAGAGGAATACATCATAGCCGTTGGCCTGTGCAAGGAGGGCTGTGCCTATGCCGCTTTCGCCTCCGCCGAGTACAACTAACCTTTTCTGTGGCATAATGTTTTATCTTATCTTTAATGTTATGATGGTGGCTGCTGCCAGCAGGATGGTGATAATCCAGAAACGCACGGTAATCTTGGCCTCGTGGAAGGCATTGCGTGGCCAATTGCGGAAGATGATGGTGCTGTCGCTGTCTATCTGTTCAGGCAGCACACGGAAATTGTCGTGTATTGGGGTGCGTTTGAAGATGCGCTGTCTGCGCCCTTTGCGTTTGCCAAGCTTGAAATACTCTACTTGCAGGATTACGCTAAGGCTCTCAACGAGAAATACGCCGCAAAGGATGGGCACGAGCAACTCCTTGTGGATGATGATGGCCATGACGGCGATGATGCCTCCGATGGACAGGCTGCCGGTGTCGCCCATAAATATCTGGGCGGGGTAGGCGTTGTACCAGAGGAAGCCTATCAGGGCTCCGACAAAGGCGCTGCTGAAGACTACCAGTTCCTCGGAATAGGGTACATACATAATGTTAAGGTATCCGGCATATTCAATGTGGCTGGAGACATAGGCCAGTATGCCGAGTACCAAGCCAATGATTGCCGAGTTGCCTGCCGCCATACCGTCCATTCCGTCGTTGAGATTGCAACCGTTGCTTACGGCGGTGACGACGAATATGGTGACCAGAACGAAGAGTATCCAGCCGGCAGCTTCCTTGGCATCGTCGCCAAGCCATGACATGAGCTCGCTATAGTTTAGGTTGTTATTCTTGAAGAAGGGTATGGTGGTCTGGGGGGACTTGACGGGCTCGCTCTTATGGATGACGCTGGTGACCTGTCCGTCCTTGATGACCTCAACATTCTGCCTGATGACTGCGTCGGGGCTGAAATAGAGGGTGAGGCCCACTATGAGGCCAATGCTAAGCTGGCCGATTATTTTAAATTTGCCGCGCAGACCGTCTTTCTTCTTGCGGAAAATCTTGATATAGTCATCGGCAAATCCGAGTGCTCCAAGCCAGATGGTGGTGACTATCATGAGGAGTAGGTAGATGTTGCGGAGCCGGCCAAAGAGCAGGACGGGAATGAGGATGGACACAATGATGATGATGCCGCCCATGGAGGGAACACCCTGCTTCTTGACACCATAGGGGTCGATTTTTACATCGCGCTGAGTCTCTGAGATATGGTGGCTACGCATCCACTTGATGAAGTGTTCGCCAAACCAGGCACTGATAATTAGTGCCAGAATGAAGGCCATTAGTGAACGGAAGGAGATGTAGGACCACATTCCAGAACCAGGGATTCCTAAATTATCTAACAGACGGAAAAGATAGTATAGCATTGGTGACGGATGTTGTGAATGTTATTCTGAATGGTGTATATTGCAAGGTGGCAATGTTATATGTTGAAGGCTTCGCTTACCACTTCCCTGTCATCAAAGTGGTGTTTGACGCCCTTAATTTCCTGATAGTCTTCGTGCCCCTTGCCGGCAATGAGGATTACGTCGCCAGGTTTGGCGATGAGGGCGGCGGTGCGTATGGCTTCGCGGCGATCGACAATGCTGAGGGTGCGTGGCTTGTCGGTATCACTGATGCCGTTTAGCATATCATTGATGATATCCTGTGGCTCTTCAAAGCGCGGATTGTCGCTGGTGATAATGACCTTATTGCTCAGACGGGCAGCTATTTTGGCCATCTCGGGACGTTTGCCTTTGTCTCGATTACCGCCTGCTCCGCACACGGTGATGATTTCACCTCTGTTGCAGAGCACTTCGTGGATTGCCTCAAGCACATTTTCAAGAGCATCGGGGGTATGGGCATAGTCAACGATGGCAGTGATGCCGTTGGTGGAACGTACTGTCTCAAACCGACCGCTGACTGAGTGCAGGTTGCTCATGACGGTGAGCACCTCTATAGGTTCACGGCCCAGCATGACGGCTGTGCCGTAGATGGCCAGCAGATTGGAAACATTGAATTTTCCTACCAGCGGCACATGCACCTCTTGCCCATTGATATTGAGCAGCATTCCATCGAAGCCCATCTCTATGATTTTGGCATGGAAGTCGGCTCCTCTCATGGTGGAGTAGGTCTTGACTTGAGCCTTGGTGTTTTGTATCATGAAGGGGCCGTTCTTGTCATCGATGTTGATGATGGCAAAGGCCTCCTTGTCCATTGCGTCGAAGAAAGCCTTCTTGGCATTACGATAGTTCTCGAAGGTCTTGTGGTAGTCCAGATGGTCGCGGGTGAGGTTGGTGAATATGCCGCCCGCGAAGTGAAGGCCACCTATGCGTTTTTGCTGTATGGCGTGGCTGCTGCATTCCATAAAAGCATACTGGCATCCTTCATCGGCCATCTTGCCCAGCAGAGCATTGAGCGTGATGGGGTCTGGGGTGGTTTGACTGGTGGGGTAGGGGATGTCCTCAATATAGTTGCACACCGTGGAGCAGAGGCCGCACTTAAACCCCATCTGTCTGAACATATTAAATAGTAGGGTGGCGATGGTGGTCTTGCCGTTGGTGCCGGTTACTCCTATCAGTTTGAGACGTGTGGTAGGGTTGCCGTAGAACTGTGTGGCAATCTTGCCTACGGCATCCTCGGTATCTTCCAGCAGGACATAGCTCACGTCTTCTGCCAGGTGTGCTGGCATGGTTTGGCAGACTATGGCCTTGGCCCCTGATGCCACGGCCTTGTCTATGAAGAGATGGCCGTCGGCCTGTGTGCCGCAGATGGCAACAAACATGTTGCCAGGCTCCACCTTGCGTGAGTCAATGCATACTCCGCTAATGTCACGGTCTTGCCTGCCCACTGTCTCGAGGGGCTTCACGTTGCTCAACAGCTGATTGAGATTCATGGTTCTTGCGTTGTTTTTCTATGTTGGCAGTGCCGAGGGTCAGCACTATGGTCTCGTTGGCTTTTATCTTGCTGCCGGCTGGCAGGCTTTGTGCGGTGACCTTGCCTACACCGCTGACTTTAACTTTAAGGTGGCGCTTCTCAAGCAGGAAGAGTGCGTCGCGCAGGCCCATGCCACGCATGTCGGGCACTATGTCGGCAGCCACCTGCTCCACTTCAACCTTGGCATGCTTGTTGCTGACGCTTACCTTGCCGAGAGCGTATAGGTTGGTGTCGTTAGCCCATGAACTGGGAACTACGAAATTAAAATTGCTAAGCAGTCGGTTGGTGTATAGCAAATTGGTGAAATCAAGCGTAGGCGGTATGCTATGGAGGGTGTCAACATTGTCGCGTATGGTAGTGTGCTTGCCCTGGGCCATAACGTATTCGGCAATCTGCTTGAACACAGGGCCACACATGCCGCCGCCACTACCCGAACCGGCTTTGCGCATACATACTACACAGGTGTATTTGGGATTCTCTACGGGGAAGAAGCCTGCAAAGGTTATCAGATATTCACCCATGTGACCGGCCTGCTGCACTCGGGCGGTACCCGTTTTACCAGCTACGCTGAAGTATGGCGAACTTGCCTTGCCGCCCAATCCGTTGCTGACTACCCAGCGCAGACATTTGGTAATGTCGCGTACAGTCTGTGGGCTGCACATATGTTCCTTGATGGCACGGGGCGGTATATCCTTTATCACCTCGCCATTGCGAGTGATGTGGGTCACTATGCGCGGCCGCATCATACGTCCACCGTTGGCAATACCATTGTAGAAGGCAGCCAGGCTGATTGGGGGCACCATGGTGGAGTAGCCTATGCTCATTGAAGCCATGGACGAGGCTGACCAATATTCTCCTAATGTTTTGGGACTGGGTATGCGGGCATGCTCGTAACCAGGAATGTCGAGCTGCATGTCTTCGCCAATGCCTAGTTTCATTACATCGTCGCAGAATTGCTGCTCGCTATCCTTGCTTCCGCCATAGGCCTTGGTAATGAGCTTGATAACGCCCACATTTGAGGAGTAGCCCAGCACTTCGGGGACTTTGATAATCTTGGCGCTCTTGTGCGAGGCGTCTTTGATGGTGTATCCGCCCACTGTTACACTGCCCGATGAGCAGTTGACGCTGTCAGTAATCTTGACCCTGCCAGATTCCATGGCGGCGGTAAGCGAGATAGTCTTAAATACCGAGCCTGGCTGCATCAGCTGGCTTACTGCCAGGTTCTGCACGTCGCGATACACGCCGTCTTCGCCGCGCTTCATGTTGGCCAGGGCTTTCACGTCGCCCGTCTTGGTCTCCATAAGGATGGCTACTCCATACATACCATCAATTTCCTTGAGTTTTTCCACCAGGGCATTTTCGCAGAAGTCTTGTAGGTTGACGTCGATGGTAGTATATATGTTTGCTCCCGGTATAGGCTTCTTGTCAATGATGGGCAGGTATTTGTTCATAGTCTTGACCTTGTGGGCCAAGCCCGGTTCACCTGCCAGAAGTGAGTCAAACTGTTTTTGCAGTCCCGATATGCCACGGCCCGAGCTACCCTCCACATCGCCAAGAGTGCGGGCGGCTAGCGAACCGAAAGGCTTGTCAATCTTATTGTATATCTCGGTGTGGAAACCAGAGAAATTACGTCTTTCCTTAAGGTAGGGTAGCTGCTTTACCTCCTTATATTCCAGATAACTTATTCGTCTGGGGTAGATGAGCCAGTGGCGGCTCCTTTTTTCGAATCCCTCCTTGATGCGTGCACTGAACCATTGGGCACTCTTGTCGGGCAGCAGACGGCTCAAACCTTCGCTGAGACTGTCAATCTTGCTCAGCAGTACCGAGTCTTTCTCATGTTGCAGTTTGACGTGGCGGGCAGAGTCGGGCTCGTAGATGTTGTAGTCAAGAAACAACTTGTATTCAGGTACATAGGTTGCCAGCAGCTGGCCGTCGGCAGAGATGATGTCACCTCTGTTCACTTGTATTGGTATGCTGTCGATTACGCATTCCTCCGCCTTGTTAGCCCAGAACTCCCTTTGCGCAAACATGATGTATGCTGCCTTGCCAACAATAAGCACGCCTATAACTACGCCAACCCAGGCGATTTGCATGTATTTATTGACGACTTGCTTGTGAGGGAAATTCTTCATCTCCGTGAACTATTGTTAAGTGGGAGGAAAAAGGGGGACAAGGGCTGTAAAGGGAAAGTACTGGGGATTTGGGGGTCTTGCAGTCTGATAATTACGCAGTTCGGCAGGGCATTCAAACTTAGTTGAATTTCAGTGCTGCAGGTGCCAAAAAGCAAATAGATTTATTCTATGGCGGCTGGTTGTCTCTCAGGCATTGTTAATGTGCTGTTTGAACTTATCAGCTTATCTACTATGATGCTGCGGCGGCTGTTACGCATCAGCTGCGACGAGCGGGCCATGGCGTCGTAGTGCATCTCCTTCAGCTCCTCTTTCAGGTGATTGTTGTTTATCATCTGCTTCTGAGCATAGTAGCGGTTACTGACATAGAAGAAAGCCATGCCTACTACCATCACAAGCCACCATATCTGCTGCCTTAGCCAGCGGGTGGTAAGGATGTCGCCCCTCAGCACATGGGGAAGGGTGAAGTTGATATGTTCATCTTCGTCATCTACTAAGGCAGAGATGAGCACTTGGCGGGTTGATTTGCCTTCTAACTCATCGTCCTCTTCTGCCTCATTGGGCTGAGGTTTTTTCTCTGCGGGTGCGGTATAGACCTGCATAGTGCTAGTGTCTTCTCCAGGCATCATCAGAGGCAGTAATTCATCCTCAGGCTGCATGGCTCTGTCCACAAGTTCCTCAATTTGGTTGTAGTCCTTCATATTGTTGTTTTTTGTATTTTCATTGGTTCTTTTCCGCTATTCGCAGTTTTGCACTGCGGCTGCGGGGATTGGCGGTTTGCTCTTCTGGCGAGGGGGTAATCACTTTATTGTTCACTGCGCGCAGCGGTGTGAGTCGGTTGCCGTAGAAATCAGTCTTTACCTTGCCTTCGGCATTGCCTGAGCGGATGATGTTCTTTACAATGCGGTCCTCCAGCGAGTGATAGGTCATCACTACCAGTCTGCCGCCTGGCTTAAGCAGGTCCACTGCCTGCGAAAGCATCTCGCGGAGAGCCTCCATTTCGTGGTTAACCTCTATGCGGAGGGCCTGAAAGACCTGCGCCATCTCTTTCTTCTCCTGTGTTTTTTTTATGCAACTTCCCACAGTGTTGAGTAGTTGCAGGGTGGTTTCTATGGGCTTTCGCTCGCGTTCCTTCACTATGGCGGCGGCCATCTGTCGGCTTTGTCTGAGCTCTCCGTAAAGGTAGAGTACGTTGGCCAGTTGGTCTGCGGTGTAGTTGTTTACAACATCGGCAGCGGTGAGGCGAGCATTGGCGTTCATTCTCATGTCCAATGGACCGTCTTCACGGAAGCTGAACCCACGTCCCGCTTCGTCGAAGTGGTGGCTTGACACACCCAGATCGGCCAGCAAACCATCAACAGCATCCACGCCGTAGTAGCGCATCCAGTTTTTCAGGAAACGGAAATTGCTATATACCAGGGTGAAATTGTTGGCGTTGGGCAAATTAGCCTGTGCGTCTTTATCTTGGTCAAAGCTGTATAGGTGGCCGCTGCCGCCCAAGGCTTCCAATATTGCTTTGCTGTGGCCGCCGCCGCCATAGGTAACGTCAACCCATGTTCCGTTGCCGTTGATGTTGAGGGCGTTAACGCACTCGCTTAGCATTACCGGTATGTGATATTCTCTGTCCACTGTCAGGAGAAAATCTTATTAGAACCTAACGGTCATCACCTTCTCAATCTCGGCAGCAAAGTCCTCTGACTCTTGGTGTTCCTTGAGTTTGGAGGAGGCCCATATCTCAATGGTGTCGTCCATGCCGATGAAGGTAACTTCGCCTTCTATGCCCGCCATCTTGAGATAGCGTTTGGGTAGCAGCATACGGCCGTTGTTGTCGAGTGTCAGCCATTCCGCATCGGCGGAAAAGCGGCGTTTCAGTGCCTGGTCATGCCTGCTCCACACACTCAGTCGCGAGGTCAGCTCGTTCATACGCTGCTCCCATGTCTGCTCAGTGTATAGTACCAGACAGTCTTCAAACAGATCCTTGCGCATGATGAGACTCATTTCGCCACCACTGGAGTTCTTAACTTCGGCACTGCCAGTTTTGTCCTTAACACCTTCCTCTCCATTGTTTTCGAGAGACGAGGCAAGGACGCGTCTGAACATCGCGGGCAGGAATACTCTGCCTTTGCTGTCAACCTTTGCTTCTGTTGTGCCTATGAATTTCATGCTGCTTTTAATGGCAATTTCTGTATTTGCCTACAAAATTACACAATTCCCCACAATTCCCCACAAAAATCCCCAAGAAAAATAAAAAAAATTACAAAAAATTTTATTGCTTTCAAAAATACGGCTGAAAACCAGCAAGTTGGTCTGCCGGTTTTTTGCGTCGGAATTAATAAAAATGGTTTTGTATTACCAGAAAGAAGTAGAGAGTGGGAAGATGGCAAAAATAGATAAAACGAAGCGGACGGGATGTTTGATCCCGTCCGCTTCGTTCATCTGCGTGTAGCAGACTCCATATTACATAGCGATATATTATATAAATAATAATGTTCGCGCGCGTGAAGCTGTTGTCAAATATGCTTCTTTTCTACAGAATAGGTTGTCTTATTTGTTCAGCACAGCCTTACCATCCTCAATCACGACCCCCTTGGCGTCATTGGTGGTGGGACGGCCCTGCAGGTCGTAGGTCTTGCTGCTTTTGGCTTCTATGTTGGTGTCCTCTACGCTGTTGACGGCGGTAGCATTGTCGAAGTCAAGCACATACTGGTTCTCGGTGAGACCGAGGGCTTCCATATCCTCCTTAAGAATGTAGCACTGGTTGGCGCTAACGCTGTTGGTGAGTGCTAGAGAGATGCAGGGCTTGCCAGACTTCACGCCTACAGTGTAGAAGGTCTTGCTCTTGAGTCCCGTCTTCTTTAGCAGTGTGCCCTTCATGAGACCTTCCTCTTCCTGAGGAGTCTGTGAGGCAACGATGGGGAAGAACAGGTTGGCATAGCTTTCACCTTTGAGAATTACGGGTGTGTGGGCCGGGATATTGCCGCTCACTTTGGTCAGTGAGGGTGTTCCGTTGTCGAAGCCGGCCAGACTGAAAACCTCTACACCCTCAGGAATCTGCACGTCAAAGTCGAGATAGAGACTCATTATGCCGCCCGAGTTAAGGCTAACCTTTACGCTCTCGGCAGGCTTTACATACCACTGGTTGCCCTCAGTGTCCTTGAGTGCGGTCTTGAGGTTGCCGTCATTGGCATTGATGGCTACGGGGCCGTACTGTACATCGCTTAAGCAATAGAGGCCTGCGTTGATGGGAGTGAAGAAGAATGGTGCTCCTTCGCCTTGGGCTTTGGTGGTAACGGTTGAGCCACTATTGTCAGAGAGGTAGTTGAGTGACTTACCCTGTGCGGAGAGTTCAAGACCGCCCTGCTTAGGTATGCCCAACCATATCTGGTCGGCCTTGCCGGTGGCAGTCTTGTGGGCAACATAGCCGTCATCACCGATGGTGAGGGCGGGAGTACTCTGGTTGGCCTCAGTGGCCGAGAGAATGGTGTAGGCGCCCATCTTCTTGGTGTCGGCAGTAACCTTCTTGGCATTGTCGATTAGGGCAATGAGCTCGTCAGCTTTGTCGGCATTGATGTTGCCGTCGTCGTAGAGTGCGCTGAGCTGTTCCAGTTCACTGGCATCGGTCCATGCGCCGAGCACACCTTCGGGAGTGGCGAGAATGTTGGGCACCATAGCCTTGTATTCTTCAAACTTGCCGGGCACCTCAATGGCTTCAACAACCTTCTGTGTCAGCTCTGTGGAGGGCGTGAGGCTCAGGTTGTCGTGAAGCAGGTATTGTCCACCTGTAGCGGAGAAGCGGCCTACACTGGTGTTGCCATCGGCGTCTGCCACCACACACTCGGTGCTGGTGTTGCCCACATAGAAACCCTTGCCGCTGCGAGCAAAGGCAGCGATATGCTGGGGCTCAGCTGAGAGCAGGTTGTCGGTTGCGGTGTTGATGTAGAGGCCGGTGCCTATGTTGTAGAGGCAGAGTGTGCCATATTTGTCGGAGCGGGCCACCATCCAGTTGGCGCGGAGGTCTTCACGATCCATGGGAGCCACCTTAAGGGCGGGTTTGTCACCCGAGGTGTCAACATAGAGCAGGCCGTAACCCTCAGTGTTGTCAAGCACGTATGCGCGCTGGCTAGCGATGTGGTTCTTGTTTGTTACGTTGGCATAGCGTATCTTGTTGTATTTGAGGGCAGTCTGCTTGAGGGCGTCCTTTAGTGTTCCCATGTCGGTGGGGTTGCCTTCGTTGTATGCGGCGGCAATGTCGGCGATGTGCTCCTTGCCGTAGCTGCCAATCAGGCCGGTGTTGTCAATCAGCTCACGGGCATAGGCCAATACAGCATCGTCGTCAGCTTCCTCCAGATCATTGACTGTCTGGTTATAGTTGGCGTTGCGGAAGGCTTCGTTGATGCGTGCCTGCTTGGCATCAAGATCAATAGTGTCCACGCACTCAAAGCTGCTTGGTATGGCCACATAGCGGGAGCTATCGTTGACCATGCCAAATCCGCCATGCTCAATATAGAAACAGTTTTCCCAGAGCGAGGTGGCACCATGGCCGTAGTCGTAGCGGCAGGGGCGCTGGCCGTCGTTGTAGTCATAGTGGCCGCCGCTCATATAGTTTCGGTTATACCATGTGCCACTGGTGGCCGAGCGGAAGAAGCGATTCTTCATGTAGCAGCGACAAAAGAGGTCGCCGCCCCTTTCGCCGAAACACTCAATGAAAGAGTATTCACCATTGCGTCCGAAGAGGTGGGTGGTGCCGCTCTGGCGCAGAGTGGAGATGTAGTACCAGTCGGGATCATCGGCCATCTTATACCATGCGGTCAGGATGGTGTTGGCATACTTTACGGTCTGCAGGTTGCCATTCTTGTCAGGTAGCTCCAGTTCCACTGTCTCGGGGCGGGCGTTCATCAGCCACTGCACCCAGTGGCCGGGCTTCCATGTGGCTGGGCTCATCATGCTCTGTATACCGGTACCCTCAGCGCCGAAGCGGTTGATTTCCACACCGCCGTCGGGATTGTAGTCCACGGCACCCGAGCGCAGATATTCAGGCAGGTCAGGGTTGACGTCGGTGTCGCCGTTGTCCCATGCCGAGAAGAGAGCCGTCACGGCGCCATAGCCGTTAGTGGACTGGATGCCGCTGTAGTAGCCGCTACCGCCCAGACACATCAGGTAGCGGGCGGGCAGCACATACTCCTCGGGATAGAGAAACTCTCCGTAAATCCAGTCGTAGCAGTTTTCGTCCGGAGCATAGGGCTGGGTGCTGAGCCACTCGTTGTTGTGGGCCGATGGGGCCATAAACACCTCGTTGCATACCACGGCGGGCTTGCTGGCTTCACGATTAAAAAGTATGTTGACTATTCGCGAAGGGGCACTGTTATATTTGCCGTCGTGGGGCTTAAACTGAATCTGGTACCATACGTCGGCTGTGAATACCATGTCGGGCCATAGCTCTATGCTCAGCTCGCCGCCAGCGGTGGCGCGCTCTGTGGTGATGGTCTTTTCTATCACTACGCGGCCGTTGTTCATATTGGTCACGGTCAGGTCAAGGTTGAGGGCGCGGTTCACGCGTGGGTTGTAAACCAGCGTGGCCTTTACATGACCCTCGGGTATGCGGGCATAGTAGCGCATGTCGGTGTTGTCCTGTACGGGCCATGAGCCGGCATAATATCCCTTCTTGAAACCAGAACTATAGGGCATGTCTGTTGCAAGGTTCTGCGAGAAGTAGCGACAGCCCCAGATAGTGTCGGGAATAGCCGCATAGGTTTGTGCCTTTACTGTGCACAGTGCGCCTAAGGCGCAAATCAGAATTAGTAGAATTTTTTTCATTTTATAGATGTTTTTTTAGAATGTCCGACGAATACGTATGCAGCATTTGCGATTATCTTTGCAAAATTATATAAAACATTTGGAATGGAGGGCAAATCGGTGCCATTTTCTTAATAAATTATGGTTTCGGTGCAGGTGCAAGCGTTTTTTCTCGCATTGTGGCTCTTTTGTTTTGTGTCGTTTTACTTTATCCTCTCGGCTTGTGAAAAGGGGGTGTTTGGGGCAGCATTGAAGTGGTCAAAAATTTTTTTCAAAAATATTTTTGTTTTCCGCTTTGTCTTGCCCGAAAATCTTGCTAAATTTGCGGACAATATCATATTTTCAGAATAGATGAGAAAACAATTACGTGTACTGATAAGCGGTGGCGGCACTGGTGGACATATTTTCCCTGCCATAGCCATAGCCAATGAACTCAAGGCTCGCGTTGACGGAGTGGAGATTCTGTTTGTGGGTGCTGAGGGGCGTATGGAGATGGAGCGTGTGCCGCAGGCAGGCTACGAGATAAAAGGGCTCAAGGTTATGGGCTTCGACCGCAAGCATTTGCTCAAAAATGTCAAGGTAATATATAACTACCTGAAAGGCAAGCAGCTGGCCCGTAGGATAATTAAGGACTTCGCTCCCGATGTGGCAGTGGGTGTAGGTGGTTATGCCAGCAGTGCTGCCATCGGCGCGGCCGAGGACCTGAAGGTGCCAGTGCTGTTGCAGGAGCAGAACAGCTATGCCGGGGTGACTAATAAGATGCTTTCCAAGAAGGCCTCCACCATCTGTGTGGCCTACGAGGGGATGGAGAAATTCTTCCCCCAGGAGCGCATAGTGTTGACGGGCAATCCCGTGCGCCAGGAGTTGATGGGCAATGCCCTAACCCGCGAGTTGGCATGCAGGGCTCTGGGTCTGGAGCCTGGTAAGCGCACTGTGCTGATAGTGGGTGGAAGCCTCGGAGCTCGCACTCTCAACGAGAGCGTGCTGCTGCATCTCGACCTCATACGCAAACAGCGCGATGTGCAGTTCTATTGGCAGACAGGCCGCTACTACAGTCAGGAGATTAAGGATGCCCTGCAGGAGAAAATCAAGCCCGACAACCTCCATGTCAGTGACTTCATCAGTGACATGGCCAAGGCTTACAAGGCTGCAGACCTTGTCATTTCCCGTGCCGGAGCATGTAGCATCAGCGAGCTGCAACTGCTGGGTAAGCCCGCCATACTGGTGCCCTCGCCCAATGTTGCCGAAGATCATCAAACCAAAAACGCCATGGCACTGGTTAACAAGAAGGCAGCCATCTGCATTAAGGATGCGGAGGCGCGCATGGCTCTGTTGCCCAAGGCTATAATGGTGGTCAACGATGCTGCACAACTCACAGCCCTCTCTCAAAACATAGCCAAGATGGGCAGGCCTAACGCTACCCGCGAGATAGTAGATGAAATCCTGAAACTGGCTGCCCAATAACCGTTCACCAATAACCACTGTGCCTCGCACTTTCGAACTCTCGCACTTTCGAACTTTTCAACTCTAAAATTATAGTGGAGCTTAAAGATATAAAATCAGTTTATTTCATCGGTGCCGGCGGCATAGGTATGAGTGCCCTGGCGCGCTATTTCCTTTCCAAGGGCCTGCGTGTGGGCGGTTATGACCGCGTGCCCACTGAGCTAACCCATCGTCTGGAGGCCGAAGGGGCCAGCCTGCATTATGAGGACAATGTTGACCTTATCGCCCCCTGCTTCAAGGACAAGGCCTCCACGCTCGTAGTCTATACCCCCGCCATCCCCAGTAATCATAGCGAGCTGCGTTTCTATCAGGACGGCGGCTATGAGTTGCATAAGCGTGCTCAGGTGCTCGGCACTCTGAGTCGCGCCCTCAAGGCCCTTTGTGTGGCCGGTACCCACGGCAAGACCACCACCACCACGATGGCCGCCCATCTGCTCCATGAGAGCCATGTGGGATGCAACGCCTTCCTCGGCGGTATCAGCAAGAACTACGGCACCAACTACCTCTTCTCTCAGACAAGCCCCTATGTGGTGGTCGAGGCCGATGAGTTTGACCGCTCCTTCCATCAGCTCACCCCATGGGCCACAGTCATCACTGCCACCGATGCCGACCACCTTGACATCTACGGCACCGCTGAGGCCTATGTTGAGAGTTTCAATCACTACTCCAGCTTAGTGCAAGAGGGTGGGGCACTCATCCTCCACACCGGCCTCAAGATGCAGGCCCGTCCCCGTCGGGGTGTTACGGTCTATAGCTACGGGCGCAGCGAGGGCGATTTCCATGCAGAAAATGAGAGAATCGGAGGTGGCGAGATAGTCTTTGACTATAAATCGCCCCTGGGTGATATCGATGGCGTCCGCCTCGGTGTGCCCGTGAGCATCAATATAGAGAATGGTATTGCAGCCCTGGCCCTGGCCCAACTGGCCGGTGCTGAGCCCGATGAACTGCGCAGGGCGATGGCCTCGTTTCAGGGCGTGGAGCGACGCTTCGACTTTAGAGTGAAAAACGATCATCACGTAGTGCTGAGCGACTATGCCCACCACCCCGAGGAGATCAGACACAGCATCCTCTCGCTTAGGGAGGTCTTTAGCGGCCGCAAGATAACAGCCATCTTCCAGCCCCACCTTTACACCCGCACTCGTGACTTCTACCGCGAGTTTGCCGACAGTCTCTCGCTGCTCGACGACGTGGTGTTGACCGAGATATATCCTGCCCGCGAGCTTCCCATTGAGGGCGTAACCAGCGAGCTTATATATAATAATGTACACCCCAAGGGAAACAAATACCTCATCCGCAAGGACGATGTGCTTGACTTCGTGAGCCATCACCCCACCGATGTGCTGGTAATCCTCGGAGCCGGCGACCTCGACAACTACACCGACCGCATAGCAGCCCTGATAACCAATAAACAATAAACGTTAACCAATAACCAATAACCGTTAAACGTTAACCAATAACCGTTAGCCAATAACCACTGTGCCGCGAGGTTCGGCCTCGCGGGTCCACCCCGAAAAAATCCCCTCAAAATAAACAATGAAAGTCTTTCTTAAACTACTTCTGCTTGTCGGCCTTGCAGCCTACCTGGTGTTTGCCTTTGTCAAGTTCAACAGAGGTGGCACCGATGTGGTCTGCACAAAGGTCACCATAGACATTGCCGACAGGGAGAAGGCCAATTTTGTTACAGAGGAGGACATACGCCAGATACTAAAGGATACAAAGCTCAGTCCTGAGGGTAAGGGCCTGGGCAACGTCAGCCTGCTGCGCATCAAGCGAGCTGTTGACAGCCATCAGTTTGTGCTTCACAGCACCTGCTACTCAACCCCCGACGGCGAGGTGGTCATCGAGGTTAGTCAGAAGCTGCCAGTGCTCAGGGTGATGCCATCCGTGGGCGAAGGCTACTATATCGACGCCAACGGCAATCGCATACAGCATGTCCAGTACCCCGCCGACGTGATAGTAGTCACCGGTAGCGTCAACTACCAGAAATCCAAGAAATACCTCACCACCTTTGCCCAGATTATCCAGCAGGATGAGTTCTGGAGCGACATGATAGAGCAAATCAACATCACACCCGATGGCAAGGTGGAGCTGGCTCCTCGTCTTGGTAACCATGTGGTAGCCCTTGGCAAGCCCCAGGACATAGGCCGTAAGCTCTCTCATCTCAAAACATTCTATGAGAAAGTCATCAACGAGGTAGGCTGGAACAAGTATGTCCGCATAAGCCTGGAGTACAACAATCAGGTGGTCTGTACAAAGCGCGAGACCTCCTGACCCCGTGCAATGGCATGGCAGCGAGAAAGACACACATAAAACAAAAATAAAAACAAAAGATATATGGCAATAGAAGAATTAAACATCGTTGCGATTGAGCTCGGCTCGTCGAAGGTGATAGGTGTGGCAGGCGTCAAGCGCCGCGACGGCAAGATTGAGGTCACTGCTCATGTGCAGCAAGACTCCGCTACCTTTATCCGCAAGGGAATAATCCACAATGAAGACCTGGCCATCTCCTGTATTCAGAATATCATCGCCCGATTGAAGGAGAAACTGCAGAAGGAGATAACCCAGGTCTATGTCTGCTACTCCGGCCAAGGGGTTCACTCCGTCCACAATGAGGTCAACCGCCTGTTTGAGAGCGATCACAAGATTGTCAAGGAGGACATCGACGGCATCTACGACGAGAATATCAACCATGTCTATGAGGGCCACCGCATCCTCGACGCTATACCCCAGGAGTTCAGCGTCGGTACCCAGAAACTGCTTGACGCCGTAGGCGTACTCAGCAGCAATGTCACTGGTCGCTACCTCAACATCATCGCCAAGTCCAAGCTGCTTAATTATCTGGAGAACTGTTTCCAGAAGGTTGGTGGCGTGCGCGTGGCCGAGTATAAGCTCACCCCCCTCGTGGTGGCCGACCAGCTGCTCAACGAAGCACAGAAAAACTCAGGCTGCGTACTTGTTGATATAGGTGCCGATACCACCACAGTGTCCATCTATAAGTCCAAACTGTTGCGCTTCCTCTCCGTCATACCCCTGGGCAGCGACAATATCACCAAGGACATCATGAGTCTGCAGATGGAGCACTCCGATGCCGAGGACCTCAAGGTCAGCAAGTTTGGCGAGCCCTACGCTTCCTTCACCGAGGAGGAGGGCGATGCCGTCGTTAAGACCACTGCCGACGGCCTTCAGATACAGCGCAAGACCCTTAGCTCAGTCATAGATGCACGCCTCACCGAGATACTCATCAATGTCAAGCAGCAGATCAACGAGTCTAAGTATGCCCGCGAGAGCCTCGTGGCAGGTGCCTTCCTCACCGGTGGCGGAGCCAACATGCCCAACATAGCCAACGTCTTCAAGGAGGTGGTAGGCATTGATAAGGTCACAGTGCGCAAGAACTCCCAGTCGGCCGACTATATCCTGCCCGATGGCATCAAGAATATGGAGGCACGCTACCTGGCCGCCCTCGGCCTCATAGCCAATGCCAATCAGAACTGCACCGCCGAGCTTGAACGCCGCCCGCAGGATATATTTGTCGATCAGCATCAGCCTGCTGTTGCTGAAGTGGCCGTCCCTGATACCAATGAGGCCGACACTCCGGCAAAGGACGAGAAGAAGAAAGGCGGCAAGAGCCGCATAGACAAGCTAAAGGACTGGTTCTCCAAGTTTGCTGAGGAGTAAGCCCCCTAATACCTATTTTAATAAATACACGTAGGCAGTATGATCGACATCGACAATCCCATAATAGGCTTTCGTGGCTTCCAGAAACGCAGGCCCAGCATCATCAAGGTGCTGGGTGTGGGCGGTGGTGGCTGCAATGCCGTGCGCTATATGCACGAGCAGGGACTCGACGATGTCACCTTTGCCGTGTGCAACACCGATGCTGCCTCCCTCAGCCAGTCGCCCGTGGAGAAGCGCATACAGCTCGGTACCGATGGCCTCGGAGTCGGCGGCGATCCCGCCAAGGGACAGCTCGCCACCGAGAATAGTGCCGACGATATCCGTTCCCTCCTCAGCGACGGCACACGCATGGTCTTCATTACCACAGGCCTTGGCGGAGGCACCGGCACCGGCGGCGCACCAGTCATAGCCCGCATAGCCAGGGAGATGGGCATCCTCACCGTCGGCATCGTAACCATACCCTTCCTCTATGAGGGCATGAACCGCATCGACAAGGCATTGCTCGGCCTCGAGGAGATGTCCAAGCACGTTGACTCCCTCATGGTCATCAACAATCAGCGTATGTTTGAGGTCTATCCCACCAAGACAGCCGTCGAAGCCTTCCAGATGGCCGACGACACCCTCTCGGTGGCAGCACGCAGCATAGTCGATATCATCAAATTGCGCGGCGAGATCAACCCCGACTTCAACGACGTGCGCACAGTGCTCGAGAACGGCGGCGTAGCCATCATCACCACAGCCTATGCCGAGGGCGTTGACCGTCTCAACCACGCCATCGGCGCAGCCCTCAACACACCCCTGCTCAATAGCAATAATATCAATAAGTCCAAGCGGCTGCTCATGACCATCTTCACCAGCAAGGCACCCGACGGCGAGGCCCTGATGATGACCGAGCTCAGCGAGATAGAGCAGTTTATGAAGCGCTTCGACGAACGCATTAACTGCAAGCACGCCATAGGCTACGACGACCGCCTGGGCAAGAAGATTAAAGTCACCATCCTCGCTTCAGGCTTCGGCCTTGAGGAGGCACCCGACGACGAGGACATCTATGGCGACGAGATGTACAGCATCACCCAGGGAGAACGCCTGCAGCGCCTCTTCGAGATGTATTACGGCCGCGTGGCCAAGGGCCGTCCCAACTGGAACCTCTTCGTCTTCCACTCCTCCCAGCTCGACGACGATGACATAATCAGCGATGTCGAGACCACTCCCGCCTACGGACGCACCTCCCGCTTTGTCGGCAATCTCCGCATGAAACTGAAAACCGAAGACCAATAACCGTTAACTATTGTGCCGCGAGGTTCGGCCTCGCGGGTCAACCCCGAAAAACTAAAAACACACACAATATGCCAGAAGATGTATTAAACTTTGCCATGCCTAAGCAGAAACCCTGTATCATCAAGGTCATCGGCGTGGGCGGCGGTGGCGGCAATGCCGTCAAGCACATGTATAACGAAGGCATCCACGATGTCAGCTTCGTAGTATGCAACACCGACAGCCAGGCCCTGAGCGACAGTCCCGTCCCCAACCGTCTGCAGCTCGGTGCCGAGGGGCTCGGTGCCGGCAATAGGCCCGAGCGTGCCCGCAAGGCTGCCGAGGAGAGCCTCGAAGACATACGCCGTATGCTCGATGACGGCACCAAGATGGCCTTCATCACCGCAGGTATGGGCGGCGGCACCGGCACCGGCGCAGCACCCATCATAGCCCGCGAGGCACGCCAGATGGGCATCCTCACCGTCGGCATCGTCACCATCCCCTTCAAGTTTGAGGGCATCAAGAAAATCGACAAAGCCCTCGATGGCGTTGACGAGATGCAGAAATACGTCGATGCACTCCTCGTCGTCAACAATGAGCGACTGCGCGAGATATACCCCAACCTGCCCGTCTTCGACGCCTTTGGCAAGGCCGACGACACCCTCTCCGTTGCAGCACGCAGCATAGCCGAGATCATCACCGTCCACGGCATCGTCAACCTTGACTTCCGCGATGTCTGCACCGTCATGAAGGACGGCGGCGTAGCCATCATGTCCACCGGCTATGGCGATGGCGACAATCGCGTCAGCCAGGCCATACAGAGTGCCCTCCACTCGCCGTTGCTCAACAACTCCGACATCTACCGCTCCAAGCGACTGCTGCTCAATATCACCTTCTGTAAGAACAGCGAGGGCGAGTCACTCATGATGGACGAGATGAACGAGATTCACGAGTTCATGTCCCGCTTCGACAGCGATGTGGAGACCAAGTTCGGAATCGCCAACGATGAGACCCTCGGTAAGAAGGTCAAGGTCACCATCCTCGCCACCGGCTTCATGCTCAACGACATCCTCAGCGATGTCGAGGGCAGCCGCAAGGAGCTCCCCTCTGAGGAAGACGAGATGCAGCGTCAGGAGCGCGAGGAGCGCCGTAGCAAGTACTACGACGACAACGATTCCAACCGGGCCCGCCACTCCTACCGCATCTATAAGTTCGTATCCGAGAGCCTCGACAACGATGAGATAATCTCCATGGTAGAGACTACGCCAACCTATAAGCGCACCAACGAGATACTGCGCAGCATCAACGCCCTCACCCAGGAGCAGCCTCCCTACGTAGCCCCTGAGAAAGAGCCCACTGTTGAAGGCAACGTCATCACCTTCGATTAGCGCCCACCCATGCCAATGAGAGACAACGACTGGAAATCGCGCCTTGGCGTAGTCTTCTCCACCAACCCCGACTATGCCTACACCGATGAGTACGACCCTGTCCCTGCCACCCTGCCACCCTCTCAGCAGCGCCTGCGCGTCAGCTATGAGCGCAAGGGGCGTGGCGGCAAGGCCGTTACCCTGGTGCGTGGCTTCGTGGGGAACGATGCCGACCTGACAGAGCTGGGGCGTCAGCTCAAGACCCGCTGCGGCATCGGCGGCTCCGTCAAGGACGGCGAGATAATCCTGCAGGGCGACCTCCGCCTCAAGGCCGTTGACCTACTCCGCTCCCTCGGCTATACCCAGACCAAGTAGCCTCACACTGATTCCACAGATAACACAGATTTTTTTCGAGTCGCTGCGCGACCGCAGATTTCGCAGATGGGAGCAGATTACGCAGATTTTTTTCGTATAATTCGTAGTTATAATCGTCCACTTCCGGACTTGGTCAATCGTCAAATCGTGAAATGGTAAAATCGTGAAATACTACGGGTTTCCGGACTTGGTAATTTTCAATTTTCAATTCTCAATTCTCAATTAAAATAATCTTCCGTGTTCTTCTTTCTATTCTACGGCCTTATACTCCTCAATCTCGTGACCTTTGTGCTTTTCGCTCTCGACAAGCGCAAGGCTGTCCGTGGCAATTGGCGTATCCCCGAGGCCCTGTTGCTCATCCTCTCCGTCCTTGGCGGCAGCATGGGAGCCCTCATGGCTATGTCCCTTTTCCGTCACAAGACCCAGAAGAAGCTTTTCCTCATAGGCATCCCCCTCGTCTTCATTCTGCAGACCATCCTGACCATGTGGTTCATCTTCTCCCGTCACTGGGCATAGTTCCTTACCGACGCAGCTTGTGTGGTAAAAAGCGAAGGTGAGAGCGTAGCGACAAATAGCTGTTTTTCCTTCGTATAATTCGTAGTTTTCTTAAACACTGCCCACCAGCAGAAGCTCAGGACAAATTTTTTGGTAATAATATAGATGTTGGCACAGATTACTCATAATGTAGCCAATTCTGACTGCGTTAGTTGTATGTTTATTGCATAGCAGCGTTGATTAGAATAGACATAAGACTTTTATTTCGAGTCTTTCGCGTGATCATTGCCTAAGTTTAATCTAATCCCCTTGAAAAAAGTTTTAACTCCGTGGAAAAATAAACTAACTCCGAGGAAAAAAAATCT
>CADAJV010000032.1 GCA_902788275.1 uncultured Bacteroidales bacterium
GCTCTCAGATTTCTTAATGTCGGCCCGCGCCTAAAGAGGCCCAGCCTCTTTCAAGACGGCGCGACCACCGACGAAATCTTCGCGAAGGCTTCGCCTTTCATTTCGAGGCTCTTAGATTGCGTTTCCTTGGGATTATATTTTAAACATTGAACTAGTCTTTCTGCTCAGCTGCTATGGCGACGTGGCTGTCCTATAAAAACATGCCGCCGGCACCATAGAGGAGCCGGCAGCATAACAACTATAAATACAACAATTATCAGAGAGAGTTGTCAGAACAGGCTGTCGTCGTCTTCCCCCTCCTCGGGTTCTTCGTCCCAGGCGAAGGAGCCGTAGAAACTATGTGAGCGGGCTTCGCCATCGGCAGTGCCCTTTATGCTTAGCGTGGTCATCATGGTGGCCGAGGGAAGGGCCACTATGTCTAAAAGCGGTTGGATATATGGTCTTTTCATTGCTTCATGATTTTTTTGCCATTAACGATATAGATACCCTTGGGTAATTGAGAGTTGAGAATTGAGGATTGAGAATTGATTTTGCGGCCGCTGAGGTCGTAAGCGGATTGACTTTTGTCAACTCCTGACTCATCACTCTTAACTCCTAACTCCTCTAATCCGGTGGGGTCGTCGCTAATGATGATGGTATAGACATTAGAGCCTGCACCGCTGCCCTCGATGTAGGCGCGGAAGGCCGGTATGGTGGCCGTCTCGGTGGCGGTGGCAAAGGCCGAGCCGTCGGAGTTGAGAATCAGTTTGCCTGTAGCCTCGCCTGCGGGAATGAGGGTGTAGGTGCCCAGCAGTGCTCCGCTGGCGGGCTGTGTGGCGGCGGCTACTGTTACGTCGGTTGCCGAGAAGGTTACGTCGCCTGCTTCCGTCAGTCGGTAGAGGAAGGGTGTGTTGGCCTCGATGGTGCCGCTCAGTTCCTCAAAACGGATGGCGGTGCCTTCAACGGCGGCATTGCCGATGGCGGTCACTCCCTCGGGCAGTTGGAAATCAAACGGCAGTACGCATGTGTACCAGCCGGAGGCGTCGAGGTTTTGCCTTGTGTATGTAACATCGGAGATTGTGACGGATGGAACGCTTGACAGGTCAAAAGCCGATTTGTCTGACAGGTGCAGGGTGAGCTTGCAGTCTAGTTGAGGCAGTGTATCTACTCCCAGCTTTTGTCCCCAGGAGTTGCCGAGGCTTGCAGCCACAGTGCCATTGGCAAACTGTGTGGCAGTGCTGACTATTCCCTGGTTAGTGGTGAGCTTGTAGGCTGCGTTGCTGTAGCAGTTGCTGATGCCGGTGGCTCTATAGTTGCCGGCCCATAATGCACCGACAGAGGCTCCTGTGGCAGTGATTTTGCTGCTGACATAGCAATTGGTGATCTTGGCTTTTGCCGCATTATTTCCGCCAAAGGCAGGAATAATACCTCCAACATAGTTGCCTCCGCTTATGCTGCCACGCGCGGCGCAGTCAGTTATGGTCAGTATGTCGTAGTTGCCGGAATTGTCTCCTATGAGACCTCCCACATAGTTTTTGGTAGAGGAAATGTTGCCATCCACAATGCAGTGTTCGATATGGACTTTGTTGCTGCTGCTGCCGGCCACCCATCCTACGAGGCCGCCAGTATAGCAGCTTGAGCTTGTTCCGGTGTATGTAACGTCAACTTGCGACGTAATGCCGTATAGGGTGCTTGTGCCAGCCACTCTGCTGACAATGCCGCCAAGGTGTAAGGATGAGGAGCTAACCTGGCCTTTCACAGTAAAGTTGCGTATTGTCACTCCGTCGCAATAGCCAAAGAGGGTGCTTTGATAGCTGGAGGTGGCGTTGGTGTAGAGACCGCTAATGGTGTGGCCATTGCCTTCAGCCTTGCCTTTGAATCCTGAGGAGGCCGCATTGCCGATAGTACTCCATTTGCAGTCGGACAAACTGATGTCATTACACAACACAAAGTTGGTGGCAGCCACTTTGTTGACATTGACATTGTGCGCCACCCACGCCAGATGGAAGCCTGTCTTTATCTTGTAGTAGCCTTCCATGTTATGGAATTCGCCATTTTCGTCGGAAGCTTCGTCGGCAGTGACGGTTTCGGGTTCAACGATGCGGTCGCCGTCCCATCCGTCAGGCTGTATGGGGCTGAGGCTAATAACGATGTCCTGCTGCGCAGGTGAGGCATCAGTTCCATCGGTACCGTCAGTCAGTTGCAGGGAACCGCTGACAAATTTGTAGCCGCTGGTCCATACTTTGTAGGTGTAGTTACCGGCAATGCCGCGGAAGTAACCGTTGGCATTGGGATGATACCTGTTGTTGTCAGCATCGGTTACAAGGATGCTGTCGGCCTCTGTCTCGCTGACGAAGCGAAATTCGTAGTGCTCGGCATCAGCGAGGGCGATGTCAACGTCGGGCAGCTGACCGAAGAAAGTCTGGTGGGATATGGCTGTGAAATTAGGACTGCGCCCTGCCACCTTGTCTATCAGACGATGGTTGCCTATAGGGTCGCCGTAGCCGCTCACTTCTAAGGCTCCCTGTGAGAGCATAAAGTGAGGATTTGCCGTCACATCCCATGTGTTGGGCACCTTGACAGTGAGGCATTGTGCCGTGGGGGTGCCGGCAAATTGGTATTGGTTAGGGGTCTGGGTAACCTCTGCGTCATCAGGAATGCCGTTGTAAACGATAAAAGCACTCATGTTATAGATGGCAGACATCTTATTGGCCGGGTGATACAGGCCTGTATATTGAATAGCAATCTGGTCACCAGGTCGTGGCGTCTGCCCCTCACGGGTCTTATTGGTGATGGTGCGGGTGACTGGCTTGGCGGTGAGTACCTGATAGATTGCAGCGCCCTGTGTGTCGGTCAGCCTTACTATCTGACGCCCATGTTTCAAGAGCAGGGTGTAGCTGCCGTCAGGGTTGGCTGCCACCGTCTGAAATCCATTGTCAAAGCTCAGGGTGTTAGTCTTGATGGTGGGGTAGGCAATCTCTACCTTGCTGACATTGCCGGGGGTAAACGAATAGTAGGCTCCCGGGGCTGTGTCAAGATAGTAGAATACATCGTGCTCAGCATCCACATATTTGCCTGCAACCTTAGCCTTTTCTGCATTATAATTCTCATTTATAATCATGTTGGGAATGGCATTGCTTTCAGGTTCGTCCACGCTGACCACGTAAACGGCAGTGTTCTCTGGCCAGCATGCTCCCCAGTTATTACCCCCCAGGAAGTTCTGTTCGCTTACCGAGTACGGCCTGCTGGTTGTGCCGCTGCCTGAGCGAGTCCACTGTGAAACCTGAATGGCGTCATAGTTGACGAGCACGATGGCTGTGCCCCTGCTGTTGGCATGCAGCAGTGGCCACGGGTCGGTGGAGGTGTCGGCATTGTCTATTGAGATGGGGTTTCCCTCAATGGGCACGATGGTATAGTGATAGTCCGGCTCAATAAAATAGTTGCCGGTAGCATTGTTAGTCAGCTGCCAGTCACGCTGAGCAAAGAGGTTTTTAGTTTGCCCGCTGCTGAGGCGCAGGTGGCCACGTTCGTTGATGTTGACAAGGATATTGCCCACGTTGTATTTGGAGTTACTGGAGGGGTCGTGGTCAATGGCTTTAGGGTCGCCCTGCAGGTCAGCGGCTGTGAAGGTCAGCGAGTTCATTTCAGAAGAATATACTTTTCCATCCTCAGCGCTGCAGAAAACAAATGTGCCTGCCTTGGTTCTTTTTCCTTGCTGCCAAAGCCGATAGTTGCAGGTATAGCCCTGCCCCAGTCGGTAGGTGCGGGTGGTGGTAGCTCCGTCAGAGCTTTCGCTTGTTGGTTCTATAGAAACAAACGGAACGTAGTGAATGGAACCAGAACCATTTGTCCCACCCATTTTGCGGCAAAGTGCGAAGTTGGCAGAGGAGGGGAATTTGACGGTGAAAGTACCTCCCATAGGAATAGCCGCGTTACAAGTGGCGTTAGCGTTAAGAGTAGCACTGACATAGGTGGCAAGGTAGCCTTCGGCAATCCTTGTCTCGCTTGGTGTCAAGCTACAATTAAATGACGTACCTTCCAGTGCCAGGGTTGTCTGATTGTTTTCTCCAAGAGTAATGGGGATAATCTTTCCTTCTCGTGTGCGCAGGCTGATATCTTGGACTGTATAGTCAGTGCCGTAAGCCCATTGAGAGTTAGTGGCTTTGGTAGTTACCGTCCATATCTGGAAATTGTGGTTGGCGGCAGAGATGTCCAGTTCTATTGTACCATTGACGGTTGTGCCGTTTGCAGCGTAGCCTGTAAGTATGTATGTACCATCGGCTACACTAAATTGGTACTGGTTCTTGTTGTTTTGCGTGGTATAATCGCCAACATTCACGGCAGTGCCATTGGCTTTATTGGCTAAGGTCATAGTCTTGGTGGTGGTGTTCATCGTGATGATAACATCCACAGCCCATGCTTGTTGAATGACACAGCTTAGCAAAAGAATAAGGTAAAGTGATGTTTTTTTCATGATAATATTATCTGCTTATGTATTTCTTGCCGTTAACGATATAGATGCCCTTGGGTAATTGAGAGTTGAGAGTTGAGAGTTGAGAGTTGAGAGTTGATAGTTGAGAATTGATTTTGCGGCCGCTGAGGTCGTAAGCGGATTGACTTTTGTCAACTCCTGACTCATCACTCTTAACTCCTAGCTCCTCTAATCCAGCGGGGTCCTCGGCGGTGGTGAAGGTTATGGTGGCCTTCTCCGACACATTGCCGCTGGCATCCACAGCCTCCACCTCCACGGTGTATTCTGTCTCGGCCTCCAGGCCGGAGAGTGGGTAGCTGTTGTTGCGAGGCCGGGCCTCCTGAACGCCATTGAGCCAGATGCGGTAGCGATCTACGCCCACATTGTCGGCGGCGGCATCCCATGTCAGTGTGGCGGAGAAAGCCTGAATGTCGCCGGCTGTAAGATTCAGCGGAGCCTCAGGGGGAGTGATGTCGATGGTCTTGGCCTGAATGGATGCGATGTCGCTCTGGCCGTTGTCGTTGACGGCGACCACTGACAGCGTATAGTCTGTGAAGGCCTCAAGGTTGCGGAAGATAAATATGGTATCGGCTGTTTCGCCTGTCTCCTCGCCGTCAAGCATAAGGATGTAGTGGTCAGCCTCGTCCACATGCCTCCATGCCATGGCGATGGAGTCTTCGCCCACCTCCAGAGTGTGTAGGCCGCTTGGTCGCTGGGGGGCGGGATTGTCCTCGGTGGCATATATCTGCATTCTGTCGAGGCAGAAATAGACGGCTGTGTTTGCCCCATATAGGCGGTCTTCGTCGCTGGTGTCCAGGGTAAAGTATATGGCGTCCACTTCGCCAAGTTCCTCAAGATCCAGCCACTGCCAGTCGGCACTCTGTACCAGGCCAGTCTCATCATCAGGATAGTGGGCAAGCATCAGTGTTACAGAACTGCCGGTATCCTCACCGCCAATCAGACCATGGGCCGTGACGCTGAAGAAGGCTCCCTCGTAGTCAAGGGGAGAAGCAAAGCCGTCACCGTGAATGTTTCCGTAGTAAGGCCAGGGATGATTGCAGATATAGGTGCCCTTCACTTTATGGAGATCGCCGTCAAAGACGACTTCGCAGCAGTGCTGTCCCTCTTTCTCGTAGTGATAGCCCCAGTAGGCCACAAGGTAGGGAGAGCCTTTCTCTGTCTGAAAATCGCTGTTGAGACCTCCTCCTGCCATACAGCCCCACTGACGTGTAATCCATCCGTCACTGTCGCCCAGTTCGCCGTAGTCGTCGGTGTCGCCGCTGTTGCATATGGTGAAACCATCCCAGTAGCCCATTCCGTCACCAGTGTCTGTGCCGCCCCAGCGGCCGGGGATGTGGGAGAAGTTGAACATGCCATCGTTGAACGACAGAGTGTTTTGCTCCGTATTGTAGGTTTCTACCCAGTTGCCCAGGTCAGGGTCGAGCTCATAGTCTCCGTTGTCAAGGGCGGCCTGCAGGTCGAGGGTGATAATCTTTTGTGCCTGTATGGCGAATGGCAGAAAGAGAATGAAAGTGAGCCAAAAAACAGTGTTCTTCATATTTTGTTTAATATTTTATCAGTCTGGTCTTGCCATCGCTACTACGAAGGATGTAGAGTCCCTTGGGTAATTGAGAGTTGATAATTGATAGTTGATAGTTGATAGTTGATAGTTGAGAATTGATTTTGCGGCCGCTGAGGTCGTAGAGAATTTGAGGTTGGGGGTTTGAGCTTTGAGAATCCTCCAGTTTTGTTTCTGTAGTCACAATGCCAGTTATTTCGTTGCCATCGGCATCTATCATGTGGAGATCCCAAGCATCCATTACCTCAGTGCTGGCTTCGCCCAGCCAGCCGTTTTGCTGGTTAACACCGGTGTATATCTTTACAAAGTTAATGCCAGGCAGATTTACGGAATTGCCCTCACCGTCTACAGCCCAGTCTAGCTTAAACTCGGATGAATGTTCACCCTCTACATGATTGGGTTGGTTGTCGGCATATCCCCAGTCAAAACAGTAGAGCACATAGTATTGGCGATTGCCACTCTCATCCACACCATTGTCGGGCAGACGTGTGCCGCTGAAGGTGAGTGAGTCGGAGTCTATCCACAGGGGATAGTAGGGCTGAGTGTTGTATGAGTTATGAGCCAGATAGCCAGTGGCTCCCGTTACACCATTGTAACTCTCTGTCCAGCGGATGTAAGTGGTGTCGGTGAGATAGGGATAGCTCTTGTCTGGTGTAGCTACGTGGCTGGATGGGGTGCGGTGATAGGTAAGGGTGTAGTTGTGAATTGTGGAGGGATTATGATACTCGCTTCCTGCCAATTCATACCAGGGATCATCCGGGCGGCCGTTGTGGTTGGCATCATAGCTGACCATCACCACCCCAGGCTCGGCGCTGCCTCCACGTGGGGCATCAGGATTGGGGTTGCTTGCTGCAAAGAAGGAATTGCCCAGTATCTTTAGGTCGTATTCGTCCTTAAAGTTGGGCACCATGTGGTCGAACCCGAACACAACATAGCCGCCCCATCCACCAAGGGATATCATTACCTGCTCATGATTGGCCAGGCAATCCTCGGCCTTGAGACGCATGTCGTTGGCATCGTCGCCTTCTTCATACTCAGGTAGCAGGTTAACAAACTGGCCGGGGGCAGGGCAGTACTCGTACACCTTGCTGATGTAAGGGTTGTGCTGAGCGAGCACAAGGCTCGCCCAGCCAACTAACAACAAAGTAAGAATGGATTTCTTCATTTTCAGCATATTTGCCCTTGGACAGGTATCAGTCGAATAGAACATCCGAATCGGTTTCCTCTTCCTCAGGCTCCCAAGGTGTGTTGCCCCAGAACCTGCGGCTCTCGGCCCAGTCGTCCTTGTTGCCTTCGCCGCCGCCCGACAGCTGGAGCAGTGCTGTGGCATGCAGGGCTATCACTGAGACGCGTGGATGGATATATTCTTTTTTCATGATTATGTGTGGTTAAGGGGATTTATTTGATTATTATCTTGGCGGTGTGACCGTCGGAGTAGCGCACAATATTTATACCCTTTTGAGGAGTGGAGTGGCACACGCCTGCGGCATCAAAGTAACCGATTATCGTTGCACTGCCTTCGCCAAGGATTTGGCTGATGGCTGTCAGGTCATCATCAGCGCCTGTGCTGATGCCGAATGACGGCGAGCCTGCTCCCTCTATGGTGAAGTATGCACGGAAGGGGGCTATGTTGAAGCTCTCATTGCAGCGCCAGAAGCGGTCGCCCTTGATGTAGTAGGCGTTGGGGTCGGTAATCTTCTTTACCTCGTAGGTGCCTGTGAGGTTGAGTGCTCCGCTGGTGGTAAGTTGCGATGCAGGCTTCAGCGTGGTGGCGGTGGCGCTCACGTTGAGTGTGGTGCCCTGGCTGAGATGGAATACTACCGGGGTGCCGGCTTCTATCTCGTCTACAGTGGCCTCGGTAAGGGTGAGGGTGCTGCCGCTTACGCTTCCATCGGTGTAGAAGGTAATGTCGCTGTTGTCAGCTACCGGTATGTTGAACGGCAGGCACAGGGTGCCCCATTCGGAGGTGGCTCCTTCGCCCTTGCTTGGCATGGTGCGTGTGTAGCTGACCTTGCTGACAGCCTTCTCGTCGGTTGCGTCGTAGCCCTCGGCATCGGTAAGCATTACCTCGGGCAGTGCGCCGAAGTTGTCGAAGGCAAAGTAGGCAGGAGTGTTCATTCCATATTCTCCGTTGTCGGAGCTGGTGAGCTCAAAGCCTACCTTCTTGACCGGTCCCAGCACGGAGAGGTCGAAGTACTGCCAGTCGCTGACGATATAGTGGTCGGCCTCGTTCTCAGAGCGGAAGTCGGCAAGGTAGAACTCGGTGGTTCCCGTTTGCTCGCCGTCGGCATTGTAGCCCGTAGCTGTGAGCTTAAACCAGTCACCCTGGCCAAACACCTTGGCTTCTATGCCTGCCACGTCGCCCTGCTCCATTGAACTCTTGGCGTAGGCTGTGTTGGTGATGAAGAAGCCGGGTATGACTGCGCCTTCATCACTGTGGAGCACCTCGACATAGGAGGGACCGTTGAATGCTGCACAGTAGGCTATGCCATAGTTGCTGGAGTTGTCGTAGCCGCCGCCCACGGCATTGTTCCACTGGTCGTTGAGGCTGGTGAAGGTGGTGGCGGTGCTGTTGGCGTAGCCATAGTGGTACCAGTATTTGTAGTCGTGCATGCAGCCGAAGCTGAACTTGTAAGAGCCGCTTACGAAGTAGGTGCGCATATCATCCTCATCGGTGCTGACGCTGATGTGTCCCTCGTCGCCAATGGTGATATCCTCAAAGGTGGCTACCTCCTCGCCGCTGATAACGTAGATGGTTATCTTCTGACTGGAGCTCTTGCCCAGTGCGTCGGTGGCTGTCAGGGTGTAAACCACACTCTCGGTGGGTTCGGCGGTGTAGATGAAACCGTCATCCTCGGAGGGCAGTTCTGTGAGCTGCTCGGAGTGAACGGTGTTGCCCTGCTGGTCGGTGATGGTGAAGGTGTAGGGCGCAGTGCCTTCCACAAGGAATACGGTGATGTCGGCACTCTCGCCGCTATTGATGATAATCTGTGTGTCAAGGTCATCGCCTACGAATGCGGTGAGCACGGGGTCTGTGGGCGATTTTACTACGGTGAAAGCCTGGGTGGTGTAAATATCACTTTCCTCACCGGTGCTGCTTACCAGCAGGAAGTAGGCCTTATATTCGGTGTCGTTCTGCAGATTGCTGAAGCTGATGATGGCCTCGGTCTCTGCTGTCAGGGTCTGCTTGGTGCTGCTGGCTTTGAGCTGCAGGGCTGTGGGTGCTGTCTCGGTGCTCGGCTTGATGATGGCATAGACAGTGGCTGCATTGTCGGCCTTGACTGCTATGCTGGCCTTCTCGTCGGCCGAGGCCTTGATAACGGGATAGCCTTCAGCCATAGATGCTGTCTCGGCCTCGCTACTGTATTCGTAGGCACCGATGGTGATTCCTGTTGTTGGGCGGGTCTTGCCGTCAATGTCGGTGGTGACGTAGCTCAGGGTCTGAGCGGTGAGCAGGTCACCATCAAGGTCGTTGGCGGGTTTGAGGATGTCTTCGCTGGTGAACGCTACCTGTTTGTCCACACAGCCGGTGGCTCCGGTCTTCTCTACAAAGGTGGCGAAGTCGCCAGTGGTGCTGGTGGCGGCACGGAAGAATGTGCTGCCGGCGGTGTTCATCACGTTGTTCTGGAAGTTTATCTTGCCGGTGCCAAGGTTGCCATCATTATAGAGGTTGACGGCAAAGCCGGTGGTCTCGTTCTGGATGATGTTGTTGACCACATTGATATTGCCGTAGCCGTCGGCAAGGGTGCTGGATGCCCAGAAGGCTGCGCCGCCATTCTCACCGCTCATGCGGATGGTGTTGTTGGCTACGTTGACATACTTGACTTTGTTGCCATTAAATTTGAAGGCAGCATAGCTGGCGTTGAGCGAGGTGAGGTTGATGACGTTGTTGGCTATGAGCACGGGGGCCTCGCTGGTTCCTTCCAGCTGGCGCAGGTTCATCACGGCACAGTAGCTCTTGGGGGCTACATTGAAGATGTTGCCGCTAATTTCGGTAGCCTCTGCGTATTCATCGCGCAGCTGCATATCGAGGATACCCACGCTGATCTTGGTGTCGGCGGTGGATTCAATGGTAATGGTGTTGTTCTTGATCTTCACGCCGAGCTCGTCCATTACGTAGATAGCCTTGGTGCCGTTGTTCTTGAAGGTGTTGCCTTCAATTACGCCGCCGACCTCCTTGGGCAGTGCCACATAGGTGGTGCCACCCATGCTGACACCCATCTTGCCGCCTTCAAGGAGGCAGTTGCTGACGGTGAGGTAGTCGTTGTTCTTGTTCTCCTCATCAATGATGGTGTGCCCAATGAGGCAGACATCGCCAGTGGTGGTAGTGGGGGCGTGCAGATAGCAGTTGTCGATGGTGGCGTGGCGGCTCTCGTCCTTAATCATTACTACGGCCTTGTAGCTGACATCGGTGGTATATACCTCAAGGTCCTTCAGCGTAACATATTTGGCCTCGTAGAGGGTAATGACGCCATAGTCCTTCTTGTGCTGGTCATCGCTATAGCCGGCGGTGGTGTAGTTGTTGTGATAAATCTTCACGTCGCGCTGGCCGCTCTCGCTCTCAAGGGTGAGGGTGTTGACTGAGCCCATGCCCTTGATGTAGGGTATGCGTACCTTTTCGTTGTATTCGCCGGCCTTTATCTTGAGCACTACGGCTCCCTCCATGCCCAGCGCGCTGATTTCGTCGATGGCGCCCTGTATGGTGGCGTAGTCGCCGCCCTCGCCAACGATGCAGGTGCCGCTCTTGCCACTGACAACGGTGAAGCTGGCTGTGGCAGAGGTGGCGTCAATGGCTGTACCATTGGCCATGATGCTCTGTAGCTGTGCGCTGGCGGTTTGGCCTTCGGAGGCGGTTGTCTTCACATCGTAAGTAACCCAGAAGTAGTAAGTGCCACTGTTGGTGATGGAGTAGCTGCCGCTAAACTCGTCGTTGGCTGAGAATGTAGTGGTGGTGCCGGTCTGGTAGATGTGGGTGGCATCAACGGCTTCGCCGTCGTTGCCCACGATGTTGAAGCCGGTAATCTCTGCGGGAGTCAGTTCGCCCTTGGCCTCAACCATGATCTTGAGCATCTTGGTGTCGGTCTGACCCTTGAGCACCTTGTTGACGCTGATGTCCTCAGCGGTAACGGAGGTAATGACAACATCGGTCTTCTTGTAGCCCTCGGCCTTGATGGCAAAGTTGGGCTTGGTGTAGCTGCCCTTGCCAACATACTTGATGGTGATCTTGCCTCCGTCAATGTCGGCATCGCTGACCATGGGCTCAAACTTGGCGCTTGAACCGTTGAGAGTTAGCAGCAGGTTGCCGTCGTTGACTTCGCCACCTTTATATATATAGAGGTAGGCGCTGTAGGAGAAGGTGATGCCGAGGTCGATAAGTTTGATGCAGTCGGCTTCGCCGGTGGGGGCTATGGTTACGGTTGCCTCTACGCCGTCGGCACCATCGCCGTCGGCACCGCCGTCGTCATAGATGGTGGTCTCCTTGCCAAGGCCAAGGCTGATGGTGCCGTGGTTGCCCTCGGTCATGAGTATCTGGTTCTTGAGCGTGCGCTGGCCGTCGGGGTCGCCGTTGGTGGCAGCCACCTCGTTGGTGCCGGCCTTGATGCTGACAATCTTTGCGTCGATGGCCTGATTTTCGGTGGCATCGCTCTTGATATCGGCCTTGATGGCGAAGAGATTGTCTCCCTCGGTCAGTGTGACGGTCTCGCTTAGTGTAATCTCCACCTCGGCGGCAGCATTGGCTTCGCCCACCTTGGTATCGCCCTGCCATATGCTGACCTTGCTGATGTTGGCTTCGCAGCCTTTCAGGTTGAGCTTCACGGCATTAAGGGGCAGCGGGTTGAGGTTGCCATCGGCTGTTATGCTGACGGTGAGCAACTCTTGGTCTGCGGCTCCGATGGAGGCATCAGCAGTGCTGGCCTGTGTTGCTTCAACGGCGGTAACGGCCATGTCCTTTGACAGGTATTCGTTGACGGTGGCCTTCCAGCCTGCGGCAGAGGAATAGGTGTTGTTGGGGTTGAAGAAAATGGTCAGGGCACCGTCGTCCGCCGTAGAGCGGATAATCTGGTTGGGGCCACTCTTGTAGTCTTCGCTGGTGGAGGGCTCCCACAGCACCTCGCCACTGGTGCCCTGGCCGTTGTAAATCTTAAATTTTGCGCATGAGGAGGTGCTATAGCTGCTGTAATAAATGGCAAACGACTTGATGTCTATCTGACACACCATTCCGTCGTGCTTAGGCACGAAGATGTTGACACGCTCGTCGCTGCCCGACTCGTAGTTTTCGGTGTATTCGCTGCGGGGCTTGGTCTCAAAGGCTATGGAGCCGTTGACGGTCTTGGTCACTGTGCCCTGGTCAGCGTGGGAGATGACTATGTTCTTCACCTTGCGGCTGGCCACGATGGCCTCGCTGATAGTCTCCGTCTTTTCTGCGCCGTTGACAGTCGCGCTGACGCTGACAGCCTTGGCAGAGAGGGTCTGGCCGTTGAGAGCCTCATCGCTGACGGTATATTTGAGGGTGAACAGGTTGTCGCCTTCGGTCAGTGTCTGCGGCGTGGCGAGGGTGATGTCGAAGGCGGAACCTTCTACCACTGTCTCGCCCACCTTGGTGGTGCCGAAGTAGAGGGCGGCCTTGCTTACAAGTTCGTTAGTGCCGTCGGTGGTGAAGGCCATCTTGGTAACCTGCATGGCAGACTCTGTGTTCAGAGCCTTTACGGTAAGGGTAAGCATATCCTGGTCGGTATCGCCAGCTGCCACGGTCTCGGTGGAGGCGGCTGCGGTGGTTATGCCGTTGAAATCCATAGGCTGCGGGGTAAACAGGCTCACCTCTGCCTCCCATCCGTCGGCGGCAATGCTGTTGCTGGCATCGCTGAAGAGCACAACTGTCAGTGCACCGTCGGCGGCTGTGGAGCGGACAATGCCTGTCTCGCCCTGCTGGAGGGTCTTGATGAGATTGGCGGCATTAACCTCGGTGCCGTTGTAGATGCGCAGTTCCTGATTATAGAGAGTGCCGTGCCATATCTTGTTCGTGGTGAAATCGACCATCACTTTCTTGCCCTCTACACCAGAGAGGAAAGTTACCTGGCCGTTGGTCTTGGAGACGATGCCATCGGTCTTGCCGCCCTCGTCGTAGAATTGCAGAGGAGTCTCATTTACGGTCACGGTCTGCGGTGTGGCGGTCATCAGCACAAGGGATGGATTCTCCACCGTTATGCTGCTTCCGGCAGTGAAGGGGCTGATGCCGTCAGCAATGGCGGCGGTGGCAATCTTGACGATGTCTGTCTGCACCTTGGCACCTATAGCGGCAGTGCCGAGGAAGTCACCCTTGACGGTGAAGGTGGTGGTGCCGTCGCTGAGGGCTTCGTCGAGAGAGAACTTATAGCTGTCGCCATCGGCGGCAATAGTTGTGCTTACCTCTGTGTCGCCCTTGTAGAGCTTCAGCGCGGTGGGATCAACGGCACCCTCGTTCTGCGTCAGCCTGAACCAGATGCCAGTAACATTGTCGGGATTCATAACGCCTTCGGCGGTGACATAAGCGTTGGCCAGAACCACGCCCTGCTTGGAGGAGGGGACTGCCACCACGCCGTCATAGTTGCTGCCGGCACCGGTGACCGTCATGTTCTCCAGTTGGACAGCTTTTACTGTAGCCTTCCAGCCTTTACAATTCTTAGCATAGACATAGATAAAACCTACAGCCATGCTGCCATCGGCTGCAGCTGAGACATAGGTCTCTGGGGTGGTAGAAGAATAGGATTCACTATTGGTCATACCTCCACGGGTGACGAGAATGTTACCGTCAGGAAGTGGCGAGTCTTTCTTGACATCACTGGCCTTTGTTGCCCATGTAAGGCCTTCGTCAGACGGCGTTCCGCTATACACTTTCATATAGGCGGGATAACTGCCGGAAGACATATCGGGAATGATGTCAATTTCCTCAAAAGTGATTTGAATTGACTTTCCCGCATCTGCCGGAGTGAAAACGGTCAGCGACTGCGAGTTGCTCGAGCTGCTGCTTGAAATGTTGCTGCTGCCCATGAAGTCGTAGAAGGTGATTACTTCATCGCTGGCAACGGTGATTACCTGCTTGCCAAACTGTAGCTGATTAATCTCCCTGTCAGCCTTTGCCGCATAGGGAATGATGCTCAGCAGTGCTAATAATAGCAGTGTGAAATTGGTTTTGAAATGTGTGAACATAATTTTATTGGTTATTTGAAATTGGAATTTTCTAGGAGTAAGGAGTATGATTTGGACTTGGCTACTTTCGAACTTTAATAAAATACTATATGTGCCGGTATGTCGCCGGTGCGTACGCTCCATTTGGCTGCTCCGTCGGGGCCGAAACACCAGAGGGTGCCGGGTGTTACGTAGCTTTTGGCATCGGTGACGTAGATATCCTTGGTTATGGGGTTTACCTTGATGCCATAGGGCATCTGGATTTTCCGGTCTGTTCCGTCGGTTATGAAGTTGCGGGTCAGCAGTTGGTGGGTCTGTGTGTTGACGATGCCGTAGGTCACGGTCCAGTCCATTGCCTGGTAGCTCCACTGGCCGCTGTAGAGGTAGAGGGAGTCACCGTCAATGTGGAAGTTGCTCACTGCTACGTCCACCGAGTCGAGCCAGAGTGCGCGGTCGGTGATGCCATAGTCGGTGCAGGCCTGCTCGCGCCCTATGTTGATGCAGTAGAGGCGCGACGGTTCGCCGTAGTAGTCGCCGCGGCTGCTCACCCACAGTTGGCCGTGGCGGTCGGCACGCAGATGGTGCAGGTTGATGGCCACGGGTATGCGTCTCACCTCGCGGAAGGTGTTGAGGTCTATAACGCTGACGGTGTTCTCATAGTTGGGCACCATGTAGCCGCCTGAGTTTGCCACATAGATCTTGCCGTCGGCAATCTCCAGTTCGTCGGGTTGGAAGCCCACCAGGCAGGTATCAACTATCTGGAGTGTGGCGGTGTCTATTTTAGCTACGAAACCGCGTTGCTCATAGTCGGGTTTGATGACCACGGGACCGGCATAGGAAGTTACATAGGCGTAGCCCTCATGGAAACGTATGTAGCGGCAGTTGGCAATGTCCACCTGCCCAATGCGGCGAGCTGTGGCGGCGTCCATCACCTCCACCTTGTTGGAGCAGTTGATCACTGCCCAGAGGCGGCTGCCGTAGATGGCAATATCGTTGCCTACGTCGCCCATCTCCTTGGGCACCGAAGGGTTGGCCTGGCCGTAGATGTTGCGGGTGTAGGTGCCAGTGGTGTAGTCGTAGTAGTCGAGTGTGGCTTTGTTGGAGCCCATGTTGCCCTCGTTGAGCAGGTAGAAGCCATGGATGCTGGTGTATTCGGGGATATTTACGCTGATCTCATCGGGCACGAAGATTTCGTTTTCGTTACGGCAGCTGCCCAGCAGGGCCGCAGCCGTCATGATATATATATAAATAATGTACGCGCGCATGAGAACCTTTTAGAATTTAGAATTGAAAATTGAGAATTGTGAAATGATAAAGGCTTTTGAACTATACTTTTATTTTTACTGTCATTTTCCAGTTGCGGCCGGGCATGGGATAGTTGAGCACCACGTCATACTGCTGGTCAAACACATTGTTGCACTCCAGCGCCAGACTGAGCCCCCAGCCGCGGAAGCGGAAGTCGCGGGTCAGGCCGAGGTCGTGGGTGTACCACGGCTCCTCGTGGTTGGCGCGTATATTGGCGGAGTTATGATAGCGCTCGCCCACATAGATGAAACTGTAGTTCAGCCCCCAGCGGCGATACTGTATGTTGGCCGTGGCTGAGCCGCTGTGGCGGGGGATATAGGCAATCTGCCCCTTGTAGGTGCCACCGTAGCTGTCGCGGTCAGTGGGGTCGCTATAGTCGCGGGCCAGCTGCCAGGTGTAGCTCAGGTGAAGCGACGCCAGCAGTTCTTTCATCGGCTCCCACTGCGTCCCGGCCTGCACTTCGGCCCCCACAATCTTTACAAGCCCCAGATTCATCGTCATCCATCTATATTGGCCGCTACCCTTGGGCACAGCCACGATCTTGTTGCTCACGCGGTTGTAGTAAGCATCGGTATTAACCTCCAGCTGGCGCAGTATTCCATGGCGAAGGCCTTTTTTATAGCAAACGCCTGCGTCGTATTGTGTGGCATACTCCGGCTTCAGCGAAATGTTGCCGAAGTCGGTATAGTACAAGTCATTGAATGTAGGCATACGAAACATCCGTTTGTAGAAGATCCTCAGGTAGAAGGATTTGTCGCTCAGCGGGTATGCACTGATGTATAGTGCGGGTGTGAGCTTGCGGGTGGTCTCGCTCCGGGCGTTGTCGTGGACGAAGGTGCCCAGCAGGCTGCCCAGCAGCTTTATGCGGCTCCATGCGGCGGTGCCGGCAGCGGCCACCATCACCGTGTTGCGCCGCGGGTAGACAAAACGGACTATGTCGGCATCAAGTGAGTTCCACTGCCAGTCGGCGGACAGGGCTGCGTCATACACCTTATTTATTTTATAGTGGTTGACTACGGAGAGGTATGCCTCCTTCTGGCGAAAGGTGTTGTCAATATACATCAGGGTCGTGTCGGGGTTGAGATAGCGCATCTTGTCGTAGGCCAACTTGGCGTTGACCATCAGCTCATAGTTCTCGCCAAAGCGATGCTCCACCGAGCCTTGCACAAACAGACTCTTGTCCCACTGACGCTGGCTGTGCTTCCACACATTGTTGACGATGGCGCCCGGTATGCCGCGCTCCGAGCTGTAGTAATACGCCTTGCCCTGCCAGCGCCCATGCTCCGACAGACCGTAGAGGCTGCTCTCCAGACGAACGGAGCGCAGGTCGCCGTTCTGACGCGTGGCCGTGGTGTCCCATGCCACCGTGCCGTCGCTGAACACCTTGCGGTAGCGGAACCGGTACTTGCCCGTGGCGCGGGAGTATTCGGCACTCATCTGCGCGCTCACCCTGTCGCTGACCTTCTCCTCCCACAGCACCGAGGGATTCTGCATGCCGAAGGACCCCGTGCGGTAAGTGGCCGTCACATTGCGGCGTTGTCCCTGGGCAAAGCGCGGACGACGGCTACGCAGATATATGGTGCCTGAGGCACCGTAGTCCTTGGCTGACTGGAAAATGCTTGACTTCTGACCATTATAGAGGGAGATCTCCTCAATGTTGTCCATAGAGAAACGCCCTAAGTCTATCTGGCCGTTCTGAGCATTGCCAAGCTGGATGCCATCGTAGAACACTCCCATGTGATGACTCCCCATGGAGCGCATGTCCACAGTCTTGAGGCCGCCCACCCCGCCGTAGTCCTTAACCTGGATGCCGGAGAAATAGCGTATCGCGTCTGCCACGCTATGAGAACTCAGCCCTTGCAGACGTTGGCCGCTCAGCTTTTGGTGGGCAACGATGTCTTCACTGCTCTTGCGGCTGGCAACAATGCGCACCTCATCCAGCCGGGCGGCTAAGGAGTCGTCAGGCAGGGATGGCAGCCGGCAAGGACGGGAGTATGCCCTGCCTATGCTGCAGCACACAGCAAACAAAGCCACAAGAGTGGCTGAAAAGTTACGCATCAGCTGCTTTGTCTATGCTCTGTTCCGCGAGAGCGTTAAACATTTCTCACTATGCACTGGCAGGTCTTCTGACTCGTTCACTATCCTTGTAACCTTCCCACCCTTAAGATATGCCTCTAAGCATAGCCAGGGCAGTGGTATTACTACAAAGATGAAAACAGAACTCACAGCAGCGGGCCTGTTCAGGATTTTCACCTGATTCCCTATTAATTCCTTGACGTGGTGATGGTTTACCACAAGGAAACCAGTGCGGAGTTTTATTTGCGGCGCGAAGGTACGAAATTAATTTGAGATATGAAAATTTTTAGGGAGTAAAAGGAGATAAAAGGAGATAGAAGGAGATAGAAGGAGATAAAAGGAGATAAAAAGTAGATAGAGGACATTAGTCATTACTGTCGTCCTTTATCTCCTGCGTCGAAGACGCATATCTCCATCTATCTCCTTCTATCTCCATCTAGTAATTTGAGAATTGAAAATTGAAAATTACTTTCCGGACTTGGCTTCTATAACCTATAACCAATAATCTCTAACCAGTTGATAATTGAGAGTTGATAATTGAGAATTAGGTTTCCGGACTTGGCTTCTATAACCTATAACCAATAACCTCTAACCTTTTTATTTTGTCAAGGTATAATATCTATAACCTATAACCAATAACCTCTAACCTTTTTCCTCCCCTTTAGGGGGGATAAGAGGGGGGCCAGGAGGCCAGTGGCTTTCAAATTCCCAGTTCAGCACTGATACGTAGCATCTCATCGATGGGACGGCGGGCCTTGCGGATAACCTCGGGCTCAACTTCTACCTCCGGCCACTCGTGGAGCAGGGTGAGGTAGAGCTTGCCTATGGTGTTGAGCTTCATATAGGAGCACTCGTTGCAGCTGCAGAAAGTAGTTGACTCTGACTGCTCAGGCGGTACAGGGATAAACTCTTTATGAGGAGCACGATGCTGCATCTCAAAAAGGATGCCGCTCTCGGTGGCAACGATGAACTGCCTGTCATCACTCTCCACAGCATATTTCAGCAGTTTGGCAGTGGACCCTACCACGTCGGCCAGCTTTACCACCGGACCCTTGCACTCGGGGTGTACCAGCACCTTGGCATCCGGGTACTGCTCCTTGAGACGAAGGATGGCCTCGGCAGAGAAACGCTCATGGACATGGCAGGCGCCGTTCCAGAGTAGCATTTTTCTACCAGTGATGCTGTTAATATATTCACCCAGGTTGCGGTCGGGACCGAAGATGAGTTTTTGATTCTTTGGAAAAGACTCTACTATCTGGCGGGCATTGCCCGAGGTGACCACTACGTCGGTGACGGTCTTGGTGGCTGCCGTGGTATTGACGTAGGAGATAACCTTATGGCCGGGGTGTGCTTCCACAAATCTGCGAAAATCATCGGCAGGGCAGCTTTCGGCCAATGAGCAGGAGGCGTTGAGGTCGGGAATGAGCACCTTTTTATCAGGACATAGTATCTTGCATGTCTCGCCCATGAAATGGACTCCGCACATGGCGATGATGTCTGCATCTGTCTCTGCAGCCTTGCGAGCCAGGGCAAGGCTGTCGCCTACAAAGTCGGCTATCTCCTGCAGGGCGCCATCAGTATAGTAATGTGCAAGGATAACAGCATTTTTTTCCTTACACATGCGGCGTATCTCTGCCTTCAGATCAATACCTTTTGCTATCGGCTCATTGATATAGCCAAGTTCTTTCCATTCTTTCTTTATCATCGCGTATAAAAATAAAATCTTTAACTTTCGAATTTTGCCGCTACGCTCTCGCGACTCTTTTAAGCCAGTCTGCGCCGTGGTGCGACCACTGGCGAGCCGCTCGCGAAGCCTTCGGCTTTCGCACGTTAATAAGATGCACTTGCCTTGATGCCCATAGCTTCTATTCTGGCTACTATGCTGTCGAGCTCCTGGGCGGTGGCCTTGCTCAGTCCGTGGTCGGGTGTCTCGCGGTCGATGGTGTAGATCATTACCTGCTGTGGACTGATTTCCTTCACAGCCTTTAGCCACGGGTCTATATACTTATCCGTCAGGTTGCCTACGTCCTGCCCATTGCTGATACCGTGCATAAACATTGTCTGCACTATGCAGTGGCCGCGAAACTCCTTCATTTTCTCTATCAGTTCACGAACGTCATAATGGCCGGTCGGTCGGTTGACAATCCTGATATATTCAGTGTTGACGGTGTCGAGCTTGAGGATGTTGTTATCTACCAGCATGAGCGCCTCAAAGACCTGCGGCCTCATGATAAGGGTGGCGTTGCTGAGCACAGATACCTTGGCAGCAGGGCAGTAGCGGTTGCGCAGCGTGATGGTGTCCTTAATGATATTAAGAAAGTCGGGGTGGGCTGTCGGCTCGCCGTTGCCGGCAAAGGTCAGCACATCGGGCAGCACACCTTCGTCTTTCATCCTGCGGAGCCTGGCCTCCAGAGCCGTGCTCACCTCTTCGCGGGTCGGCCTTTTCAGTGTCGGCCTGTGGTCGGCATTAAACCCACATTCGCAATAAATGCAGTCAAACGTGCATACCTTGCCGTCTGCCGGCATCAGGTTGATACCCAGTGATACGCCAAGCCTGCGACTATGCACGGGGCCAAAAATCGGAGAGGGATATATTATGGTGGACATGTTTTTATTTCACGATTTTACAATTTCACAATTTGACTATTTGGCCAAGTCACGCAGTGCAAAGTTAGTGATTTTTCTTTAATCAGAAGCGCAGTGCCACCTGAATAAGAATATCTTGCAGAGTAGAACCATTGTATTGACGCAGACCAGTGCCAATAGTGTTGCGGTTGGTGTAATGGGTCAGGGCATACTTTACGGCCAGGTATAATGGTCCGATCTTGTGTTGCGCAGAGGCTGAGAAGCGCATACCGTGATAGTAGAGTGCGGGGTAGCCGCTGGAGTAAAGCAGTATTGGTTCATACAGGCGCAGAGCGTCAGCATAGCTGGCGGTATGAAACAAGGCAGCGCTCATGCTAATACTGCTGGGCTTGGCTATTTTCAATGTAGCTTTCTGCGAGAGCATCCATCCGCTGCTATTGTTCTTGTCGGGCTGCGAGAGCAGGCTGAGTTGTGCTGTTGAGGTGAGGCTTATCTTGTTACCAGCGTAGCGATATTGTGCCTTGAAGGTATGTTGCACTCTTTGGTCGGGCTCCTTCAGGCTATTGTCATCGGGGCGTGTGCGCAGCTTGTAGCGCAGCTGCCATGTGGTGGTGGTGTAGGGTGTGTATTCTGCCTGCAGCATGGTTGTCAGGGCGTTTTTGGGGTTGGCACTGGCATAGACGGCAAAGGGAAAATGGGCTATGTCGGCGTAGGCCTTGAACTGCAAGACTTTGGAGGGCTGACAGGTTATGCCAAGCATCAGTCCGTGCTCGTTTTGTATGCGTGAGCCTATCTTGTAGCTTTGGGCCGTAGCAGAGAGATAGTGTGTTGAGTAGTAGCGGTGCAGCAGGTTGAGTATAAGTTTGTGATGCGGAGCGTATTGCACGCGGTGCAGCATGGCTATGCCGCCCTGTTCTGATGTGGCTGTCTCGCCCCACAGGCGGAGGGCGTCGCGCTGCAGTGAATATGTGAGGCTGTAGTTGCCGAAATCGGAACCGGTAAAGTAATATTTCCTATAGAGGGCGGTAGGGTTGCGGAAGGGGGTGTCATAGTGGGTATGCACGGCGTGCAGGCCCAGTTGCAGCATTCCCAGGCTGGCATTGGCAGAGATGCCTCCTTGCAGGGCTGCGATATTGTTGCGCTTGCTCATCTCCAGGGGTGTGCGGTGGTAGCCATTGGTGATGATGGTTGATATGCTGTCGCTACTGAGTGTGGCATCGAGCTTACGCCATGAGGCGAAGGCCATGATGTTTACCTTGCCGAGGCTGAGGGCCAGGGCTCCGCCGCGGAAGAAGAGTGCCTCGTCGGTGGCGGTATGGGCTGTAAAGCCTTCCTGCCTGGGGCGCATGGAGGAGAGCACGTTCATGGGGTCTGTGCCCGATGAGCCAACGGTGAGGCCGAGGCCAAAGTGGGCGGTGAAATCGCCGACAATCCATTTCTGTACGGCTCCTTCGCCTTTGCCCATGATGAATGCGGAGTAAGAATCATAGAGCGCGTTCTTGCCTTCGGCAAAGGGTTCGCCTTCGTCCTTCTGTGCAGTGAGAGCCCATGAGATACGGTTGTTGAGCGAGGAGCGATAGCGCAGTGTGGTGGCGATGTTGTTGCCAAGGTATTGGCGGTTGGGGTATTGCGCCAGTTCCTCACGCGAGTGTGAACGAAATCCCTCTCGCTTATAAAGAGGAATGCCGAAGGTGGACGACAGTTCTGTGCGCAGCCCCTTGGACTGTTGTCTTGGCGAGGTGCGCCTTTGACGGCTGACTACTGAGTCGGGCGGAAATCCTCTGTCGTAATACCCCTGGTCGTCAGGACAAAAGAAAAATAGTGCCAGGTATTTGCGCTGCTTGTATTCCAGGTTGCGGACAAACATCAGTTCGCCCATTGACAGCAGGCCGTGCTGCTTGTTGATAAGGCTGAGCACTGAGTCGGCCTGCGCATCGCTGAGAAAAGGCAAACGCAGCAGATCCTCGCGCGTAACCTTATTAATATTGAGAGGATGACGGTGCATCTCAAGCAGCTCCTCATAGAATTGCTGGCCGCCTTCCTCTTCTTCGTCAAGGATTTCGTTCATGTATTCCTCGGCAAAGGCGTCCCAGTCGTCGCTCTGCGCACACAGTGGCAGCGAGAAAAAGGCGAGAGATAATATTATTATCAGGCGTTTAATAATCATTTGCTTGCAAAAATAAGTGTTCTGTGCGTAATATCCAAAAATACATGTGGTTTTACTTTCCTTTTCAGCTCATGTCAGGTAGCAACACGGAAAAACCCGAGAAAGTTTTGTTCTTTGCTCGCTTTGCGCCAACTTTGTCTTGCAGTCAGGTCAAGTTAGGTGGCAACTCGGAATAAAAAAAATACTTTATTTTTTGTTATTCGCTCGCTTTGCACTAACTTTGCAGCCGTAATTACAGCCTTATCTTTTTTATGGGTTTATTAATCCTATTCTTTTGCTTGGCCCTCCTCATCTCGGCATTGTGTTCGCTGATGGAGTCGGTGTTTCTCTCAACCCCAATGACATTCGTGGCTTCCGCAGAGGGCAAGAACACTCATTCCGCCGCTCTGCTTAAGAGCCTGAAGAAGCAGTCGAGCCGCCCAATCAGCGCTATACTGACCATCAACACCATAGCCAACACTATGGGTGCTGCCGGAGTGGGCGCCCAGGCCGGAGTGGTGTTTGGCAGCGAGGCAGCCGGCGTGTTCAGCGGTGTGCTGACGCTGTGCATTCTTATCTTTTCAGAGATTATTCCCAAGACCATCGGCACACGCTACTGGCGCTCGCTGGCATTGCCCGCCGCACACGTCATCAGGGTAATGCTCTTTATCACTTATCCGCTGGTAATGCTGGCCGAGGGCATCACTCATTTCCTGGGCAGCGGCAAGCAGCAGTCGGTAAGCCGCGATGAGGTCAGCGCCATGGTCAAGGTGGGCGCCGAGGAGGGCGTGTTTGAGAAGGAGGAGAACAAGATGATTCAGCACCTCATCAAACTATCCAACGTCACTGCCCACGAGATAATGACGCCCAGCAGCGTAGTGGCTGAGGCCAGCGAGGATATGACGGTCAAGGAGGTGTATGCCGACAAGGAGTTCAGCACCTACAGCCGCATTCCCGTCTATGGCGAGGACGAGGAGTATATCACCGGCTACGTGCTGCGCCAGACGGTGTTGGAGAAACTGGCCGAAGATAAATTCTCCACCACCCTGAAGCAGATAGTAAGGCCTATCCTTACCTTCCAGGAGGGCACCAGCGTATCAGACATTTGGGAACTTATGTTGGCCAAGAAGGAGCACATTTCTGCCATCATTGATGAGTATGGCTGCATGCGCGGCATCGTGACAATGGAGGACGTAATCGAGACGATGTTGGGCTTTGAGATTGTCGATGAGAAGGATACAGTTATCGACATGCAGGTGCTTGCCCGCCAGAAATGGGCTGAGGCCCGCCGCGCCAGCAGCGGCAAGAAGCAGTAGGACACTGCCGAAGGCATCGGGCTAGGCACAAAAAGCCAGCATTCCATTTTTAATCCGGAGAAAACAAAAAATAATTATTGCTGTTCGGTAAAAATCTGCTTGCCTGTTTATTTTAACAAAAACAAAGAAAACCCTTTTCCTTTGTGCAGGCCTTGCCTGCATTTGTTGTAAGTAATAATTCCGCTCTGCCAAAAATGGT
>CADAJV010000033.1 GCA_902788275.1 uncultured Bacteroidales bacterium
ATAAACTAACTCCGTGGAAAAAAAATCTAAGAGCCTCGAGCTGTCATTTTCAAGGCTCTTAGATTTCGTTTCAAGGCTCTTAGATTTCGTTTCAAGGCTTTTAGTTTTGATTTCCACAGGACAAAAATACCCTGCATATTAAATCGTCTGTTTTTCAACCCTTTAAGCGAAATAATGCAGGAATGTATGCAAAAAAAAATTATTTTTTATAGGCAATGACACAGATGTTGGCACAGAGAGAGCATGACTATTTCGCAGAGACTGTAATCTGTGCCAACTGCTATATTGTTGCCTTTTATTTTATTCTGCTATGATTTTAGATAATAAATCACCGTTGGCCAGTCGCAGGACTTAGTCAACGGTTATTTGTCAATATGTAAAAGTTACTATCATACGTCCCGGCTTTTTGAAGTTATTCTCATACGAACACATCAAAGGAAAAGACGCAAAAAAGCCCCCTGCTGCTCTTGTGAGCGGTGGGGGCTTTGTTGTATAGGGGTTGTTAGGTGCTACTCTCCATTTATGATGTAGTTGTATATCCTGACCACGTCTGCCGAGTTAACTTCTCCGTCGTCGTTGGTGTCCATCTTTGTCTCGATTAAACTTTTCAGTCTAAAAGTAGCAACCACAGAGGTATCTTCGTTGATGTCCTCTATTGTGTATTTGTCGTCAACCATATCTGCTGTTACATCATTACCATTGATCACAAGAGAAACAACTCTATATCCCTCGTTTGGGATAATGGACAAGGTGACATTCGAGCCGGACTCTACAGTCATAGAAGTTGTACCGCCTTCAACTGTCTTTCCTAAAAAAGAAAGGTTTCCTCCATTAGATGCTCCTACAGAAAGAGTAAAGATTTTGTCGATGTCATCAGGTATACCTTCTATTATATCATAAAACTGATTCCAACAACTATTTTCCCGGTAAGCAGACAGACTGCCAACAGGCACATAAAGTGTTCCGTAAAACATCTCAGATGAGAACAAATGTTCAATCTTTGTATGTGTTTGGCGTGAGTAATCTGATGGTGGAGTTGGCATTAACGATACAATAGTGGAAATATTGTTACACTTATAAAATGCATAATCTTCTATGCTTTTCACGGAGTTGGGAATGGTAATTGATGTTAGCTCCATGCATCCATAAAAAGCTCTCTTCCCTATGCTTGTCACAGAGTCGGGGATGGTGAATGCTCCTTTTATTTCTTTTCCTTCATATATATAATGGTAATTATTTCCATTTAAGCTTACATTGTTTTTTTCAAAATCAAGAATATTAATATAAACATCGTTTGGGCTTGTACCCCAGAAAGCTGAACCGCCCATTTCTGTCATGAAGTTCGGGGTCGTGATTGATTTCAGACCTGTGCAACCATAGAAAGCGTCAGATCCTATTTCTGTCACGGAGTTCGGGATCGTTATTGATGTCAGTCCAGTGCAACGAGAGAAGGCATACTGTCCTATACTTTTCACGGAGTTGGGAATGGTAAATGATGTCAGACCTATGCAGCCCTCGAAAGCATGATTCCATATGGTTCTCACGGAATTGGGGAGAGTAACTGATGTCAGTCCAGTGCAGCCCGAGAAGACATAATCATAAATGCCTCTTATAGAGTTGGGGATGGTGATTGATGTCAGTCCGGTGCAGCCTCTAAAGGCTTCATTCCCTATAGATGTCACAGAGTTGGGGATGGTGATTGATGTCAGTCCAGTGCAGCCGGCGAAAGCTGTCTTTCCTATGCTTGTCACCTTAAATGTACGGCTATTATATGTAACTATCTCCGGAATAGTTATATCGCCGGAATATTCTTTACCTGACGTCACATTAGCGGTGTGGTCAGATGTGCTAAATGTGTAAAAGATGCTGTCAATTTCGACTCCTTGGGCAAAAATGTAAGCATTAGAGAGTAACATGAATAAAAGGCACAATGTTTTTTTCATAAATCTGAAATTTTAGATAAATATTTACAAATGGTTATTGGATAATGGTTATTCTTTTAATGGTTGTTCTTTCTAAGCTTATTCGCACCTTTGAGGCATGCACATCGCAGCTTCAATGTGAGCATCGTCTCTGAACTATTTTTGTCCAAAGTTATACTAGTGTAATCATAATTTTCTTCATAATATTCTTGCTTTAGGGATTTAATGATATTGCAGATTTAACAATCTTTTTTTCTTCTACTGCGTATGAATTCGCCAGATATCTTTTCCATTGATTGATTTCGTTTATTCGCATAAATGGTGATAGGATTATTTTATCAAGTAGTTTTCTATAGTCTACTCCGACAAATACTCTATTATTGTCATCATAACTGGGGAAAGGGGCTAGGTGTGTTTTCTTGAAATAAAAACGAATCTCCCTTTCTCCTGAATACTCAGGATTTTTCATCCATTCTGCATCAATGGCTTTTGTACATTGTCCCCTTTTTGTGTATATTATTTTTCCACAGTAAATCTCAAACGAGTCTGTAATCAATGATTCTACAAATTTTCCAATTGTTGTCTGTAGACAGACTCCACTGCAGGGTTTAGTATAGCTTCTCCACATTAATTCGTTTTCGTATGGTCCAAGTGCCCAACAGGAGGTAAGGGTTGTTGACATAGCTTTATAGTGCTCCCGCTCTTTATTAATATCACTTTGAAGGCTACTCGCATTTTGCGAAGGAATATTTGCTCCGACAGGGGTAAAAGCAAAGTACTGCTTTTGTGGCAAAAGTTCTTGCTCATAATGGTCTTTGAAAACTACTTTTTGGCTGATATAAAAAGTGCCGCTATCAAGCATTGCGCATAGATGTGTTATATCCATATAATGATAAATAATAGTATCATTGGATATGTCGGCATTTTCCATTAGCCAGAAACCAATTCTTTTATTATTCTGATCTCGTGTTACAATATTATTGATAGGAAATTTCATTTTGATAGTGTTGTGAAGTGCTATTAAATGCTGAAGCGTGGAGCTGATATGCAACTTCTTCTGACGGAGGTCGTAGGAATTACCTTGAGTTGAGAAGTTATAATCAGTCCACGCTATACGCGAGAACCGTTATCACTTTCCTTACAACTCAGTGGAAATTTCCTACGTTTCCATCAGCAAGTCGAGCATAACGCTTCGTTATTCAAAATATGTATTGTGTTCTTTTCAGAAACACGCTGCAAAGATAGAAATTATATTTTATTCTGCTATGAATTGAGGCAAAAAAATCTCAATGAATTACTCGTTGATTATTCTCTAATTCTTGATAAAAAAAACAGGGAGTGCTCGGTTAGGAGCATCCCTGTTTGGTTTTTCATGGTTATGGTTGTTTACTTCTTTGCTGCTTTTTTCGGAGCAGCCTTGGTCTCTTTCTTAGGAGCAGCCTTGGTCTCTTTCTTAAGAGCGGCCTTGGTTTCTTTCTTAGGAGCTGCAGCGGGTGCTTTCTTGGCTGCGGGTGCCTTCTTAGCCTTGGGTTTCTGGGGCACTTCTCCGCCGAGCAGGTGGATGGTCTTGCGCAGCTTCTCTATCTCGCGGTCCTTAAGGTTGAGTTCGTCTTCCTGGTTGCGGATGGTGGTAAGGAGGGCGGAGAGCTCTTCATTGTCGGCCGAGGGATAATAGTTGTTGACGCGGGTGATGAAGTCGGAGATGATGTTCATATAGTTGGTGAAGGCGTCGTAGGGGCTGTCGTAGATGCCTCGGTATGCTCCGGCAGAGCTGGCCTTGGTGGACATGAAGCGGAAGTTGTTGGTGGCCTGCAGGTAGTCCCAGTCTTGCTTGATGCGTTTGTCCTGGAGGATGAGCACGCGGTCGGCTATCTTGTAGAGCTTTTCGAAGGCGTCGCGTTGCATGTCGTTGCCGAGCCAGGGGCTGATGTCATGCTCCTCATCTACCCATGTGATGGGGTCGGGGCTGGAGAAGGTGTCGGTGGCCTTAAACTTGCTGCACACTTCGGAGCAGGTGCTGAAGGTGATGCCGCGCTCCTTGGCCTTCTGCGGCAGGGCGCGCATGAAGTCGAGGATGTTGCTGCTCAGGGGTTGGAAGATGCCGAGGGCGCAGAGTTCCATGAAGAGGTTATAGACTTGCTCTTCCTCGGGTTGCTGGGCTATCCAGTCCATGTAGGTGTCGGCAAACAAGGGGTAGCCAGACCAGTTGGAGTCGTTGAAACGATAGGAGATGTCCTCGCTGAGTCCGGGGTCGCGCAGCAGCAGCTTGAGCTTGGGGGCATGGGCGCATGAATAGACGTAGTGAGGACTCTTCCAGCCGAGCACCTGCTTGGCGCCTTCGGCCAGCATTCCTTTGAAGCCCATCTCATAGACTATGCGGCCTATCTCATCGGTGTAGATGAGGGCGGAGTTACGGAATATCTTGGGTTCCTGGCCGAAGAGGTTCTTGACTTTCTCGCAGAGGTGCTTGACTTCTTCGCGGAAGGCTGGCTCGCTGCCCAGCGATGCAAGGCCGTGGCTGTAGGGCTCGGCCAGCAGTTCGCAGCAGCCGGTGTCCACGAGTTCCTGAATGAGCTCTATGACCTGGGGGGCATGTATCTCAAGCAGCTCGATGGAGCAACCGCTGAGCGAGAGTGAGCACTTGAAAAATCCCTTGTTTTCCTTGGCCATGGCGATGAGGGTCTTGAGGGAGGGGATGTATGACCGCTCGGCTGTCTCGGCAATGGCTCGCTCGTTCTCGTAGTCATCGTAATAGTAGTGGTCGGTACCGATGTCGAAGAAGCGGTAACGCTTCAGGTGTATGTTCTGATGTATTTCAAAATATAGACAGATGGTTTTCATATGATAATTTTTTTTAGAGTTCGGAAGTTTGAGAATTAACAGTCTATGCCCAAAGGTATTATCCTCTTCCCAGCAGTCGGTCGTAGTGGGCGCGTATGCGCTGTCCTACCTTCTCCCAGGTTATCTGGTCAACCTCCAGCCGTCCCTCGCGCTCCATGTAGTCATGGTATGTCTCGTTGGTGCAGAGGGCGTGGATGGCATCGGCCATGGCCTCGATGTCCCAGTAGTCGGTCTTGATGCAGTTGGTGAGTATCTCGCCGCAGCCCGACTGTTTGCTGATGATGGAGGGCACGCCCGACTGCATGGCCTCAAGGGGCGAGATGCCGAAGGGCTCTGACACTGAGGGCATGACATAGACGTCGCTGTCGCGGAAGGTCTCAAAGACGGCATCGCCTTTCATGAATCCGGGGAAATGGATGCGGTCGGAGATGCCGCGATGGGCGGCCAGTTCTATCATGTCAACCATCATGTCGCCGGAGCCTGCCATGCAGAATCGTATGTTGCGCGTGCGGTCGATGACCATCTTGGCGGCCTCCACGAAGTACTCGGGGCCTTTCTGCATGGTGATGCGGCCCAGGAAGGTGACGACCTTTTCTTTCTTCTCGCGGAAAGGGCGGCGCTTGCTGACTATCTCCTGCACGTGCTGCGAGAGGGGATAGACGGCATTGTGCATGGCGAAGCACTTGTTGGGGTCCTGATGATACTGATTGATTACAGTTTGGCGTGTCAGTTCGCTGACGCACATGATGCAGTCGGCGTGGTCCATGCCGTCTTTTTCTATGCTATAGACGGTGGGGTTGACTTGTCCGCGCGAACGGTCGAAATCGGTGGCGTGGACGTGGATGACCAGGGGCTTGCCGCTGACCTGCTTGGCATGGATGCCGGCGGGGTAGGTGAGCCAGTCGTGGGCATGGATGAGGTCAAACTGCTGCTGGCGCGCCACCACTCCGGCCACGATGGAGTAGTTGTTGATCTCCTCGTGGAGGTTTTCGGGATAGCGGCCCGAGAACTCAATGGCACCAATGTCGTTGGTGCCTATACCGGAGAAGTCGGAATAGATGTTGGAGCGCAGGTCGTAGTAGAGCTGCGGGTCCATTTGGTTGCCAAGCCGCTCCTTGAGCCAGGCTTGGTCGGGGTCGCGCCATACAACAGGCACATGGTTCATTGGAATGATATGGAGGAAGCTCTTGTCCTCATCGCCCCAGGGGGCGGGCAGACAGAACGTGATATCCATGTCGCCCTGTGCCGCAAGGCCCTTGGTCAGGCCATAGCTTGCGGTGCCGAGTCCACCGAGGATATGGGGTGGGAACTCCCATCCGAACATCAACACTTTCATGGTAGTATCTTTATTTTTTGCTTTCGTTTATTGAACACGAATCTCACGAATTTTCGTTCTTGTTGTTTTTTCACGTTTTCAACTTTCCCGGTTGCGGTCAAGCAGGCGGATGGCCCGCAGGATGGATGCCACGTTCATAGCGAAGGACATGGCGCCGCGTCCGTGGAAGGGCGGGTTGCCGTCAAACATCTCGGGTATGGAGCCAAGGGCATGGTAGTAGAGTTCTTCCTCAAAGCCGACCATCTGGCGCTCTATGAAGCTCAGGCCGCTCATCTTGTGTACCTTGAGGTAGGCCTCCAGGTAGAGACCGGTGAGCCAGGGCCATGCGGTGCCCATGTGGTAGTTGTTGTCGCGCTCCCACTGGATGCCGGCATAGTAGGGCCTGTATCCGCCGCTCTTAGGGCTGAGCGAGCGGAGTCCCTTGGGGGTGACGAGCTCGCGGGTGCACACATCGAGGGCTTTCTTGCGCTGCTCGCGGGTGAGGGGCGAGTAGTCGAGGGCTATGGCGAATATCATGTTGGGCCTGACCTCCCAGCTTACCATCTGACCGTCAACATAGTCGTAGAGGTAGCCGTTGTCATTGACGAAAACATACTGGAAGGAGCGTTCCACCTTGTTTGCCAGGGTGGTGATGCGCTCAGCCTCATCGTCTCTGCCACGCTCGACCAGCATCTCGGCATAGAAGCGCAGGGCATTGTACCACAGGGCGTTAAACTCTACTATGTAGCCTGAACGCGGCACAACGGGGTGTCCCTCGTGTGTGGAGTTCATCCATGTGACGGGTTTCTCGCGGCCGTTAGAGTAGAGCAGACCGTTGTCATGCAGGAAGAGGTTTGGGTGGCGGTTGGTCTTGATATAGTCCATCATTTTGTCCACCAGGTCGCCGTAGAGCTCAATGGCACGCTTGTGGTCGGCACGGCGATAGTACTGCATGATGCACCACAGTGCCCAGAGAAGAGTGTCGGGTTGCTCGGTCTCATATATCTCTACCTCCACAGGTCGGTCTTCAACAATGCTGAGCAGAGCCTTCTGGGCTGTCTGCATATAGCGCTCAAAGCGGTCTTTGCGGCCCAGCGCCAGGGTAAGACCTGGCATGGAGACAAAGAGGTCGCGGGCGCGACACTTAAACCACGGATAGCCGGCTATGATGTAGTGCTCGCCGTTCTTATGCAGATGGAACTGCAGGGCGGCGCGATTGAGGCAGTTATAGAAGGAGTCCATCGGCTCGGCGTTGGTCTGGTCGATGTCCATGATGCGCTTCAGCGTGTTGGGCTGTATCTCGCTCAGTCCGGCCGAGAAGCAGATGGTTTCTCCCTTTTTGATTTGCATCTCAAAGTAGCCAGGGCGGTAGAGGTCTTCGTTGCTCTCCCATCCGCGCTCGCGCTCTATGGGGTAGTCGAAGCCCATATACCAGTCGCCTTTGCTGACAAACTCGGCCTTCTTGTTGGTCTGCATGAATATCTCGGGGTAGCCGGGATAGAGGCACATCTTCACACCGTTTTTCACCGGTGTGGCGGTGCCGTTGAGCTGGTCGTTGCGGTGGGTGAAGGTGCGTGTGCTGCGGTAGGCCAGGAAGGGGCTGAGCCTCAGCGTGGTGGGCGAGTGGGCATCGAGCAGGGTGTAGCGGATGATGACGCGGCTCTCACTGCGGCGGAAGTGTATCTCCTTTTGCAGCAGCACGCCGCCAATCCTATAGACGGTGGTTGGAAACGACCTCCACTCGAAGGAGCGGATATACTTGTGGCCGTTTGGGCTCCAGTTGTCGCCCTGATACTTGTGGAGGGCCAGGTTAAACTCGGCCCCGTGCTGAATCACGGTCTCATCGAGTGAACTGAGCAGCACGTGCAGCTCATTGTCCATCTCGGGCATTGGCACCACCAGCAGGCCGTGATACTTGCGGGTGTTGCACCCCACGATGGTAGTGGAGCAGTAGGCCCCCGTGTCGTTGGTGCATAGTATTTCCTTGCCCAGCGACTCGCGGAGGTTGGTCATCTTTACATTGTCAAAACTGATGAATGCAGCCATGGTAACAATATGTTGTTTGCAAATATATTTATTATAATGTTCGCGCGCATGAGGATACACCAAATGCAGGCCACCAACAGCCGTGAGCCTGTCTGTGTCCCCCTAGGCACAGTGTTTTCATGGTTTAATTATCGACTACAAAAATACGAAGTTTATTTGGATAAGCAATAAAAAAGTATTTTATTTATTGTTTTTACTAATTTTTTCACCTACTCCTTAGTCGTTTATGTGTTTTTATTCCCTAAAAAGGATGGCTGTCGCAAAATTTGTCTAACTTTGCAGAAACCTTGGTATGATTATAAATAAAAACAGATTGTGATATGAATAAGATTTTTTCCTTTAGCGTTACAAGGCTGCTGACGGCAGCCGTGTTTTGCCTGGTCTGCACTGTGGGCATGGCACAAAAAGTTGTTAACGTGGCCACGGCCGGCACCCTGGCCTCACTGTTGGACGGCACTGAGGCTGAGCTCAAGCTGACGGGCTCCATCAACGGCGATGATGTAAGTTGTCTGCGTAAGCAAATCAAAGACGGCAAACTGACTTTGCTTGACCTTTCGGAGATAAAGTTTGTGGCCGGCGGCAATGCTTATTATGATTCATATACTACTACTAATGATGTAGTTACCCCTTATTTGTTCTATGAATGCTCAGGACTTCGCACAGTGTTGCTGCCCGAGTCTGTCAGCAGCATCGGCAAATGCGCCTTTGCCAACACTGGCCTTACCGAAGTAGATATTCCTGCCAGTGTTACCCAAATTGCTACAGATGCCTTTGCATACTGCAACTCGCTCAATAAGGTGGTGGTCGGACGCCGGGTCAGCAAGCTTGGACAGGGCGTGTTCTATGCTTCTCCGATTAAGAATGCGTACATTAAGAACCCTACTCCGGCCGAAACGCCGCTGTACTTTTTCTCATCCAATCCCACCATCCACGTTTATTCCTCGGTACTGAGCGACTATAAGGAATCCGACTGGGCCGACTTTGGCACTGTCGTTGGCGGCCTTGAGGAGATTTATGAAGAGGAGAAGACCGATGAACAGATTCTGAGGGAGGGTCTCGAGAACTATTTCTCTGACGTTGCCTGCACGGAGCTTAAGGCTGAATACCAGGCCATGACCGACGCTGAGTTGGTTGCCGATATTGCTGCCGCCGGACTGCCTGATTTCATAGGCACCATAGCCCTGAAGATTAAAAACTCCGACTGGGCCGACTATGAGAAGGAGTTCCGCATCCACTCCTACAACGCTTTCAGCGACGCTAACTACTGGAACAACAGGATGATGTCCAGCGGTGGTTCCTATATGGGCAATCCCACCGGTATCTACACCAAGGATAATGAACTTCTATACGTTTTTGTGGGTGCCGATATACCCGGTGACGCTACGCTATATCTGGCCGGTTGCATAGACAACAATCTTATCTCCAACGCCATGACAGGCACCAAACTTAAGAAAGGCCTTAACATTATTGAAGGTGAGCCCAACGCACTCTATTACGTGCTCTACACAGCCGACACTAGGTCGATGACCAAGACTCTTTCCGAGTGGCCCCTCATTCCTATTCATATTGAAGGAGGAACGGTTAACGGCTATTACGACGTAGCCCGCCATAGCGATGAGGATTATAAAGCCCTGCTAAGTGCAGCTACTCACGACCTCTTCACCGTTAAGTCCACTAATGCTCTCTTCAACTTCAAGACTTCCAGCTACAAGAGAGTTTGGCCCAACACTATCGACCTCAGCATCTGCTGGTTCGACAGTGTTGCTGTCTGGCAGAAAGACCTGATGGGCTACACTGTAGCTTCCTCCAATGGCGACCGTGACTATCCGCCTTATAATATAAGTGGTGGCGAGGCTATTTACCCGCTCTATTACAATAACCCCAACTTCGCCATACAAGGCAATTCCTCTTCAGCCGGCTATGCCAATTCCTCAACTTACCGCACGTCCTACAACTCCTTAACCTGCATATCTAACTGCCTCAACGCAGCCATCTTTGAGCAGGATGAGTGGTGCGCCGGCCATGAGTGCGGCCACAACAACCAGCGGGCTATCAATCTGGAGGGTGGCACTGAGGTAAGCAACAATCTCTTCTCCAATGTCTGTCGTCTCTTCACAGGCAAAGCAACATCATCAGGCTTGCCCCTCTCTGCCACGATGAATGACTATGCCAACCATACTCCCTATTTCATACGCGATGTCAGTTCTGCCCTGCGTATGTACTATCAGCTTTACCTTTACTATCATCAGGCTCGTAAGAATACAGAATTCTATCCCAAACTGTTCAAGGCGCTCCGCGAAGACCCTATCATCCTCTGGAAAGACAGCAACGAAAGTTCACTCAAATTTGTGAGAAAAGTTTGCGAGGTGGCACAGGAAGACCTCACCGATTTCTTTGACGCATGGGGTTTCTTTGAGCCTTTCAGCAATATGGCCATTTCTGACTACGGCTCCCACACTTTGACCGTACGTCTCGCCGACATCATGCGTACCAAGGCAGAGATTGCCAAATATCCCAAGAAGAATCGTGCCATTCTCTTTGTGGAAGACCGCGCCGACTATATACTCACCAACGATTACTTTACCACTCCAGGCCAGAAGCGCCGCGACTCTGATTTGGTCGGCCAGTGTGGTGACCTCGGCCAGTTTACCGACTACATGCCCGGAGCCGGCAAGCCCTCCAGTTATACCTATCTCCAGTCTGACTCTATCTACGCCATGCTGGGCGAGGGCGGCGTCGGTTTCATTGTGCTCAATAGTGCCGGCAAGATGCTCTATGCCTCCAACTCTAAGGCTTTCTGCATCCCCAGAAGTATAGGCAAGGACTTTACCATCTACTCCATAGACGCCGACGGCACACTCCATGAGATTTCGCGCTCCGGTTACGGTACCGAGTACGTTACTCTAAAGAAAGTCAACACACTCTCTGACTCTTTGTCCAGCAACGCCATCAAGGCTGTCATCACTGGTCCCCTTTGCGGCACCGACGTCAAGTATCTCCGCGAGTTGGTAACAGGAGGCTTCCTCTCGTCGCTAGATCTGACCAATGCCAAGATATCCATTGGCGGACTGCCATATTACGAATCCTATCGTAACTCTGCCAACACCATCGGTTCCTACACCTTCCACAATTGCTCCAAGCTCACCTCTATCATTCTGCCCACCAGCGTAATCAAGATTGACGAGAGAGCCTTCACCCGCTCTGGACTGAAGAACGTAGAGATACCCGACAACATATCATCCATTGGTTTCGATGCCTTTGCCTATTGCGGCAGCCTCAACCAGGTGATTATCGGCTCCGGACTGAAGAAAGCTGATCAGGGTGCCTTCTACAGCTCGCCCATCACCAATGCCTATGTCAAGGCCCTCACACCTCCCGAAGTGGGCAACTACCTCTTCTCCTCCAAGCCCACGATACACGTCTATGCCAGCGCACTGGAGGACTACCAAAATAGCCGCTGGGCAGAATTCGGCACCATCGTCGGCGATCTTGATGACCTCAATAATATCACCGCTATTGAGGAAATAAGGAATGAGGAATCCGGAATGATGAATTTTCAAACCCCAAGCCTCAAGTCTCAAACCATCTACGACCTCTCAGGACGCAAGGTGGCAAATCCTCTGCCCGACACCATTTATATTAAAGATGGCAAGAAGATAATGTTTTAACAGCTTACACTTGACGTAAATGGAATATATGTCGCAGGAAGGCTACGACAAACTCGTGGCCGAGCTCCATCATCTCAAGACCGTTGAATACCCTAAGGTAAAAGAGGCTCTTAGCGAGGCTCGTGACAAGGGTGACCTCAGTGAGAATTTTGAGTATCATGCCGCCAAGCGTGAGCAGGCACGGCTCATCAGCAGGATTCGTTTTAAGCAGCGGGTGCTCAATTTTGCACGCGTCCTCGACACCAGCCGCCTTGACTCCGGCATCGTGGGCCTTCTTTCGCAGGTGAAGATAACCAATATGGCTAACAATCTCCAGATGACCTATACCATAGTAAGTCCCCATGAAGCCAACCTGCAGGAGAAGAAAATCTCCATCAAGTCGCCCATTGCCCAGGCCTTGATAGGCAAGAAGGCAGGCGATGTGGTGGAGGTGCGTGTGCCTGCCGGAGTACAGAAGTTCCGTATCGATGGCGTTAAATTGTCGGCATAAACAAGCCCTTGACGAAATCTCACACAGATATCACGAAAACCACAGATTTTCTTCGTAAAATTCGTAGTCTATCTCTTGGAATCGAACTAGACATTTGCCGCTTGTGGCACGCAGATTTACGCAGATAAAGCAGATGACGCAGAAATTTTCGTAAAATTCGTGAAATTCGTAGTTCTTTTAAACATGAATTCTTTAATTCTCTAATTCTTGAAACATAAAAAAAGTCCGTGAATTTTTCACGGACTTTTTATTGTTGGTTCTGTCATTACTGATGCTGCTCGCGGTAGAGGTCGTTTACCGTCTTGACGGGATTGAAAGTCTCCAGCGGCACCTCCACAAAGATAGTGTTCCAGTCGCTCATGGCGCCGTTCCACAATCCCGGTAGCTCCAGCGCCTTCAGTTCGCGGCCGTCCTTGCTCTTATGGGAAATGAAGCCTGTCTGAGGGTCAACATATTCGGGCAGGTTGAAAGCCTTGCCGCGGAAGTCGCGCAGACCGCACACCAGTTCAACGGGGTTGAAGTGGGTGCCGCCCTCAAACATTGCTTTCTTGGCAGCGTCGGCCATGTCAATCTGTGAGCTTTCCAGAATCTGCAGCGACACCGTGCCGTCGGCATTATAGGCTCGGAACGGACCGCCGCCGGGCTCACCCACATTCTTCACCATGCCGCATACGCGCAGCGGGCGGTTAAACTTGGTGTAGAGGTAGTCAGCCAGCTCTGCCTGATCACTGAAGGAGGCCTTTGTGCGGCAATACAGGGTGTTCTCCAGATAGCTGAGCATCTCGTTCAGCTCCTCGCGTGAGGGCATTCCGTCGTTGAGGTCCTCAAGATATGAGAATATCTGCTGCTGTGCGCTCACCAGGATGCCAGCCAGCAGCTTCTTGCTTTTAACAATGGTATCCTTCAGCCGGTCGGGGACCACATTGTCGATATTCTTTATGAACACCACGTCGGCATCAATGTCATTAAGGTTCTCAATCAGTGCGCCGTGACCACCTGGGCGGAAGAGTATCGACCCGTCAGCCTGGCGGAAGGGTGTGTTGTCGGGGTTGGCAGCCACCGTGTCGGTTGAAGGCTTCTGCTCGGAGAAGCTTACATCAATCTTGGCATCGTAGCGTGATGCTATGGCCTTACATTTGTCGTCTATCAGCTGCTGGAACAGCGCGCGGTGCTCTGGCGACACGGTGAAGTGCACGCGCACATTGCCTTGTGCATCCTTGGCATAGAGAGCACCCTCCACCAGGTGTTCTTCGGCGGGTGTGCGGGCCTCATCGCCGTATTTGTGGAATTTCAGCAGTCCCTTCGGCAACTTGCCATATCCCAGTCCGTTGCTGCCCAGCAAGGCGTTCACGATGTCGCGACGGCGGCTGGCCTGCAGCAGGGTAGGGATGTCTGCTCCATACAGCCGGGAGCAAACGGCGTCAAGGTCGGCATAGAAGGCCGCCTGGGGCAGCTTCTCAAAGAAAGTCTGCACAAAGGCGCTCTCTGGCTCGCCCTCCGGCTGGTCCAGATAGGCGAAGAGGTCCTTAAACATACGGCTGGCTGCGCCGCTGGCAGGCACAAACTTCACCACCTTGTGATTGTCGGCCAGGTAGTCGTTCCAGGCCTCAGTAGCGGCCTCTGCCTCCTGTGGGGTAGGGCGCATGATACCATTGCCCACCGTGGCCGCGCCGTCAAGCTGCAGGTAGGGAAATCCTGTTTGAAAAGCCTTTAGCTGTGCGTTGAGCTGTGCTTCGCTGATACCCTTGGCAGCCAGCAACAGTTTGTCTTTTTCTGTAATCATGGTGCTATCTGTGGCCCCTAGCCCCAGAAGAGGAGAAACCCTTTCCCCTCCGATGGAGCAGAGGAGCCTTTTTTGAATACTTAAGGTTATTGCTTATTAAGATCTCCTTCTACTCCCACTCAATGGTGCCTGTAGGTTTCGGGGTGAGGTCGTATAACACGCGGTTCACTCCTGGCACCTCGGTGATGATGCGCTGCGTAATGTGGTGCAGCAGGCTGTAGGGAATCTCCTCTATGGTGGCAGTCATGGCATCGCGGGTATTCACGGCACGTATGATTACCGGCCAGTCCCAGCTGCGCTTGTTATCCTTCACGCCCGTTGATTTATAGTCAGGCACGATGGTGAAATACTGCCATACCTTGCCCTCCAGACCGTTTTTGGCAAACTCTTCGCGCAGTATGGCATCGCTCTCGCGCAGAGCCTCCAGACGGTCGCGGGTGATGGCGCCTGTGCAGCGCACGCCCAGACCGGGGCCGGGGAACGGCTGACGGAACACCATGTTGTCCGGCAGGCCCAGTTCCTTGCCGACCACGCGTACCTCATCCTTGAAGAGCAGTTTGATAGGCTCCACCAGCTCAAACTGCAGGTCCTCGGGCAGTCCGCCCACGTTGTGGTGTGACTTCACGGGGCCAGACTCCACGATGTCGGGGTAGATAGTGCCCTGTGCCAGGAAGCTTATACCCTCCAGCTTGCGGGCCTCCTCCTCGAAGACGCGGATAAACTCGGCGCCGATAATCTTACGTTTCTGCTCCGGGTCGGCTACGCCGGCCAGTTTGTCGAGGAAGCGGTCAACGGCATCCACATATACCAGATTGGCGTTGAGCTCGTCGCGGAACACGCGCACCACCTGCTCAGCCTCGCCCTTGCGCAGAAGGCCGTGGTTGACATGTACCGATACCAGCTGCTTGCCCACAGCCTTGATGAGCAGCGCAGCCACCACCGAGGAGTCAACGCCTCCCGACAGGGCCAGCAGCACCTTTTTGTCACCAATCTGAGCACGCAGCTCCTTCACCTGTTCCTCAATAAATTTCTGTGCCAGCGCCGGAGTGGTGATGCGCTCCATGTCGGCCGGACGAACGTTACCTGTAGTCATAATGCTTAATGTGAATGATTTAATATTAAATTTATTGATTTGTTATCGGACAAAGTGCCACAAAGTTACGATATTTATTTCAAATATTTAGAATCTCACTTCCACAAAAATTATTTTTCTGTATTTACGCAATAAAAAATGTGGTAAGATTTAGATAGTTGTTTCTACGCAATAAAAGATGTTATGAGTTTGACGATGGGTGCTGCCTTCTGCGATAAAGATAGGCCACTGTCGCGCCCGACAGGTTGTGCCATACGCTGAAAATCGCTCCTGGAATGGTGGCAAGCGGATATGCTGCGAAGTGTAGAGTTGCCAGACTGCTTGCCAGTCCAGAGTTCTGCATACCCACCTCAATGGATATAGCACTTTTCTTGGCTTCGGAGAGTCCAAGGAGACGGCCAGTAAGGTGCCCCAACCCCAGGCCGCAGACATTGTGAAGTATAACCACCAGGACGATTACCAGTCCGCCATCCAACAATTTGTCGGCATTTGCGGAGATGACAATGGCTACGATAAAAGCTATGGTTACCGACGAGAACGCCGGAAGGTAGTCGGTGGCCTTCACCGTTAGTTTTGCCCAAAGACCTTTTACACATAGTCCCATAACGATGGGCAGGATAACCACCCAGAGGATGCTCAGGAACATGCTGGCCACATCTACATCTACATTCTTGTCGGCCAAAGCCCATGTCAGAAGAGGGGTCAGCAGCGGAGCCAGCAGTGTTGACACGCCCGTCATGCCGACGGATAGTGCCAGGTCACCTTTGGTCAGATAGGTGATAACGTTGGAGGCTGTGCCGCCGGGACAGCATCCCACCAGCACCACGCCCAGGGCCAGTGACTCGTCGAGTTGAAACAAGTGTGCCAGCGTCCAAGCCAGCAGCGGCATAACGGTAAACTGTGCCATGCAGCCGATGACGATATCCTTCGGTCGGCTGAACACTATAATGAAGTCCTGCAGATTAAGAGTCAGTCCCATACCAAACATCACCACGCCAAGCAGGTAGTTGATGACATTAGTATGCACCTGTTGCAGCAAATCAGGAAACACCAGTGCCAGCAATGCGGCAGCAAGCACCACCACACCCATATATTCGGATATATAATGGCACAGTTTCTTCATTGCCTCAGGTTGTTCTTATATCTATTATCTGTTATCTATTATCTATTATCTATTTAGTCGTCTGCCCCGCCGCCGAGTGCGATGTAGAGGGCAATGACGGCCTGTGCTGCATCATACATGTTCATGGCTTGGCTGAGTTGCGCATTGAGTAGCGACTCCTGGGCAGTGAGCACTTCCAGGTAACTGGCCTTGCCGTTGTCCATCAGTTCGTGGGTGCCTCTGTAGGCTTCGTTCAGCACCTCCACCTGGCGGGAATAGTACTGGTGTTTCTCGCGGGCTGTCATGCAGTCGGCCATGGCTTCGTTAACCTGATTGCCGGCGTTGATGACAGTCTGCACGTACTTCTTCTGCAGGTCTTCCTCGGTGAGTTGGGCAATCTTTTTGTTGGCAACCAGTCTGCCACGGGCAAAGATGGGCTGGGTGAGTGAGCCTAAGGCAGTCAGCAGGAGTTTGCCGGGGTTGACAATAAGACCTCCGGCAGAGTTAGTCCATCCGGCAGATGCGCTGAGTGTGATGCCGGGGTAGAAGGCTGAACGTGCTTCCGCCGTGTTGTAGAATGCTTCCTCCATGGCGTGGTTAGCCATGCGAATGTCAGGGCGTTTTTCCAGCATGGTGGCCGGCACTCCGATTTTCAGATATTTTACGTCAAACATTCGCTGTCCGGCATCTCCTTGTGTTTCGGCATGGTGTAGTGTAGAGGTGCCCCACTTCTGGCGGTTGATGTGCTGCGGGGTAATGGCCAGCAGTCGGCAGATGGCATTCTCAACTGAGCGGATATTGCGGCGGGTGTCAACTATCTGTGTCTTGACGTCCAAATAGGAAGCCTCCATCTGGTTGACGGCCGTGCTGTAGGCCTTGCCGTAGTCCCATAGCGACTTCTCTGTCTCAAGCGATTTGTTCCAGAGACTGTCGGTCATCATCAGGATTTCCAGTTGCCTGTCAAGGACTTGCAGCATAAAGTAGTGCTGCGCCACGGTTGAGACAATGTTGGCCTGTACAGCTTGCTGCTGCATCTGGGCCTGCAGTTTTACGGCTTGTGCGGCCCGCTTCTTGTTGGTGATGGAGCCAAACATGTCAATATCCATCGACATCTGCAACGGTAGGTCGTACGTCTTGCTTACTGCGCCCCTGTCGAAACTGGCGAGGGTGCCTTGCGGAGCAAAGACGAGTGAAGGCAGATAGGCCATCTTGGCAGCCTTGAGCGAGGCTTCGCTTTTCTCCACGGCTATACGTGCGGAGTTGAGGTCGGTGTTGTTGGCCAGCGCCTGCTCAATGAGTTGCTGGAGCAGTGGGTCGGTAAAGAACTCGCGCCACGACATCTGGGCGATGGATGTGTCACCTTGGGCGGCAATACCATCGAGCTCGCTTTGCCCGAAGGCGTCGGCAGGCAGCTCGACCTTCTGCTCATATTTATTATTATATATGCTACACCCCGTTAGCGTCATGCTCACGGCTGCAACTGCAAGTATTTTGTTTAGTCTGTTCATGAAAAAAATATATTTGAGGTTTGAGATTTGAGGTTTGAGTTGTGTTTTGGAGTTAATCGCTTCGCGATGGAAGTTAAATTGGAAGTTAATGGCTTCGCCGTGGAAGCTATATTTATTTCACAGTTTGACAATTTACAATTTCACAATTTAGTAAGGTCCGGAAGTTAACGGTTAACATTTATTGTCTTTTACTCCCTATTTTACTTCCATTTTAACTTTCTATTTAACTCCCGAAATTATTCACGTTTATTGGTTATTGGTTAACGTTTATTGTTTCTTGTCTATGCCTTGGAAGCGCTCATGCAGTTTCTGGAACACAATGAAGAAAGCAGGTACTACGAAAAGCAGGGCAACGGTGCCTATGCTCATACCGCCTATGACTCCCAGTGCCAAGGCTCGGTTGCCGTTAGCTCCGGCTCCTCCCTCAATGACGAGGGGAATCATGCCTATAATCATCGTGGCGACAGTCATAAGGATGGGGCGCAGACGCTCCTTGGCAGCCTCGAAGGCAGCATCCACTATGCTCAAGCCCTGTTTGCGGCGCTCCGTTGCAAACTCGGTTATGAGGATAGCCGTCTTGGCCAGCAGACCAATAAGCATGATGACACCCGTCTGCAGGTAGATATTGTTGTCCATGCCCGGCAGGCCCTGCGTATAGCCGAGGTATGCAAAGACGAAGGCTCCCATCAGTCCGAACGGCACACTGAAAAGCACAGCCCACGGCGTGAACCACGAATTGTAGAGCGAAGCCAGGATGAGGTAAATCAATATGGCGCAGATAATGTAGATAAGTGCCGTGGCATTAGAGCCGGAGGCCTCCTCCAACTCGCGTGACATACCGCTATACTCGAATGTGGCAGAAGCAGGCATCTCCTCCTTGAATACCTCGGCAATGACCTTGTGGGCATCACCCTCGGTATAGCCGCTACCGGGTTTCACTATGCAGGTAATACTCTGGAACAGATTGAAATGCTCGATATTTGCAGGGCCTACAATCTCTTTCAACGAGACAAACTCTGAGATGGGAGCCATCTTGCCGCCGCTCACCTGCACAAAGATGTTTTGCAGCGACTGCGGGTCGAGGCGGTATTCGGGTGAAGCAGCGGCCATGATGCGATAGACCTTGCCAAACTGGTTGAAGTTGCCGATATATGCGCCGCCGCAGAAGGCTCCCAGCGTATTGAGCACGTCAGACGGTGAGACACCGGCGCGGTTGCACTGGGCAGCATCGACATCAACCTGATACTTGGGGAAGCGCTCTGAGTAGGTTGACATGGCAGAGGCAATTTCCGGCCGTTCGGTCAGCTTGGCCAGGAATTGCTCCGTTTGCTTGGCGAACTCCGACAGGTTGCCGTCAGTGGGGTCCTCCACCATCAGCATCACGTCATTGCTGGTGCCATAGCCAGGAATCTGTGGCATCTCAAACGGAATAACCACCAGGTTCTTGATGTCTTGGCAAGCAAAGTAGAATCGGTACATGACAAGCGTCAGCAGGTGGTTCATACCTGAGCGGTCGTCCCAGTTCTTCAGGCGCACAACCATTGTGCCGTAGTTGGAACCGGCACCCGAAATCATGCCATAGCCGCAGACCACGGCAAAGCTTTCCAGTTCGGGGATATCCTTAACCTTAGCCTCCACCTGCTTCACCATCTCGCGGGTCTGCTTCAGCGTGGAACCCTCAGGGGCTTGCAGCTCAACAAGGAACACACCCTGGTCTTCCTGCGGCACGAGGCCCGAGGGCAGACTGCGCATAAAGAACACCAGCAGCACGGCGGCCACTGCCAGCAGGCTCCATGCCAGGACGGGGCGCTTGATGAATTTCTGTACACTCTTGCTATACTTATTATATATGGCGCTGTAGCTCACAGTGTAGGCCTTCTTGGTGTAGTAGGTCAGTCCCTTGCCCTCTTTCTTGCCTTCCTTCACGCGCATCATGATGGCGCAGAGGGCAGGGCAGAGCGTGAGGGCCGACACGCACGACAGACCGACAGACGAGGCTATCGTCACGCCAAACTGGGTGAAGAAAGTGCCGGAGGTGCCGGGCATGAAAGTGACGGGGATAAACACCGCCATGAATACCAGCGTACACGAAACCACGGCCACCGACACCTCGCTCATAGCTTGGCGGGTAGCTTCACGGGCGTCGCTGATGCCGCCCTCCATCTTGGCCATGACGGCCTCCACCACCACAATGGCGTCATCCACCACCGTACCGATGGCCAGCACCAGCGCGAAGAGCGTCAGTATGTTGAGCGAGAAGCCCGCCAACGACACAATGGCAAAGGTGCCCAGCAGCGACACGATGATAGATATTGAGGGAATGATAGTCGCCTTGAAGTTCTGCAGGAAGAAGAACACCACCAGCACCACGAGGATGATGGCTATGATAAGAGTCTCCACCACATTATGAATGGCGGCAAAGAGGAAGTCGTCGCTGGTCATCATGGTCACAAACTCCAGTCCAGCAGGCATCGTTGCCTTCAGCTCCTCAAACGTCTTGTTGATACGGGCGTTCACCTCGGTAGCGTTGGCACCCGGTGCGGCGAACACCATGAAGAGAGCACCCGGACGGTCCATGATATTTGAGGTGAAGTTGTAGCTCATGGCACCAATCTTCACCTCGGCCACATCACTCAGGTGCAGAATGCCGCCGCCGCTGGTGCGCAGCACAATCTCGTTGAACTCCTCCACACTTTTCAGCGTGCCCTTGTACTGCATGGAGTATTGATAGGAGTTTTCCGACTGCTCGCCCAGGGAGCCCACGGCCGACACAAAACTCTGTCCGCCGATGGCAGCAAAGATATCGTTGGGAGTCAGGCCGTACTGAGCCATCACGTCAGGCTTCAGCCATATTCGCAGGGCATAAGTGTTGCCCATGCTCTGCACGTTACCCACTCCGGTGATACGCATAAGTCGCGGCTTGACGTTGATATCCACATAGTTAGACACAAAGTCCTCGTCATACTTGCCGTCAGCACTCCTCACCGCAAAGATCTGCAGTATGTTGTTCTGGCGTTTCTGCACTGTCACACCTAAGTTATTCACGTCAGCCGGCAGCAAGGCCTGTGCACGGGTCACGCGGTTCTGCACGTTCACAGCCGCCATGTCGGGGTCGGTGCCCTGCTTAAAATAGACTGTAATCTCTGCATCGCCGTTCGACGAGGCCTTCGAGGTTATATATGTCATGTCAGGCACACCGTTGATAGCCTCTTCCAGAGGTTGGATGACCGCCTTCATCACCGTGTTTTCGTCAGCACCCGAGTAGCTGGTAGAGACCATCACCGTAGGCGGTGCAATGTCCGGGTATTGCTCAACGGGCAGCGAACCAATCGAGATATAGCCCACCAGCGCAATCACAATCGAGATGGCACAAGCCATCACATATTTATTAATAAAAATATTGTTCTTCATAAAGAAAAGGTTATTAGGAGTTAGGAGTTAGGGAGCCCCCTCTATCTCCCCCTCAGAGGGAGGACTCCCTCCCTTGACGGGGTCCCCTTTGGGGAATTTGATATGGGATTCCTGCGGAGCAGGGCTGGGGAGAGGCTTGGAGTTAGGAGTTAGGAGTTGGCAAATAAATTTCAAATTTCAAATCTCAAATTTCAAATAAATGTAGTTATAATCGTCCACTGCCGGACCTGGCTAACGGTTAACGTTTATTGTTTATTGGTTAACGTTTATTGTTTATTACTTTCTCCTATTTTCTCCCTTCTTCAGGAAACAGCACCTTCTGGCCCTCCGTCACATTATTGGCGCCCACAGTCACAATCCTGTCGCCCACCTTCAGACCACTGGTCACAATGAAATCCTTGCCGTTGCCCGTATCCTCAGTCGTCACCTCAACAGCCGTAGCCGTGCTGTCGGCCTTCACCTTATAGACCTGCGACCTGTCCTGCATGCGCACTACGGCAAACTGGGGAATGACAATCACGCCTTTCTCGGCAAACGGCATCACAATAGTGCCCTGAATGCCCGAGTACAGATGGCCGTCGGGATTGGGGAACGACACCTTGCTGGTCAGCGAACCTGTTGACGAGTTGACCACACCCGTCAGACTGACCACGCGTCCCTTGTGCGGGTACTCAGTGCCATTCTTCATGACAAACGTAGCCTCGGGCAGGCTGGCAATATATTTGTTGACATCGTCAGCCTTCATGCCGTTTTGCACCATAGCCTCCACGATGCCCTCCGTCACCGAGAACTCCGCAAACATAGTCGTATTGCCGCTCAGCATGGTCAGCTGAGTCATGGGCGTCACCTGGTCGCCGACGCGCACGGGAATCTCGCCTATGACACCCGACACCGTAGCCTTGATGGTGCAGAAGCCGAGGTTGACTTTCGCGCGGTTGACCGATGCACGGGCCTGAGCCACCGCTGCCTGAGCCTGCTTATAGGAGTTCTCCGAGTTGTTAAGCATATAGCTGCTCACAATCTTTTTGTCAAACAGATTTTTGTTAGACTCATACTCCAGTTTTGCCGAGTTAGCCTGAGCCTGGGCAGCCTGCAGATTAGCTTGGGCAGCCTCAAGGTCCAGCTGAGCATTGCGCGAGTCAATCACAAAGAGCGTCTGCCCCTTTCTCACCAGTTGGCCCTCGCTGACAGCAATCTTCATCAGCTGACCGCTCACCTGGGGAGTGACAGTCACGTCGTTCTGTCCTTTCATTCTTGCACTGAACTTGTAGGGAATTTCAATGTCTGTTTTCTTTACCGTCATCGTCTCATACGATGATTGAGTCTCTTTAGGCACGTCAATGCCGCATGATGCCAGCCCAAGGCTGAGAATCAAAGTCCATTTGATAGTCTTCATTTTTTATCGTTTTTTTTGTTGTTATCGTTTCCGTTATTTTTTTCGCTAATTTAAGACACAAAATTACTAACTTTTGCACAAAGACCGTACATAATCCTTCGATTAATCATCGTTTTGAGTACATTTTTCCAGAAAGCACCTCAGAAACCATTGACCATTGACCATTGCCGCTTCGCTCTCGCGGCTCTTTGAAGTCGGCACCGTTGCTGTGCAACGAATGCTTTTCTTCTTTCCCCAAAGGGGACCCCGGCACGACAGCCGACGAGCAGTTCGCTTAAGAGAGAGCATTTCTCAATGAGCAGTTCGCTTAAGAGAGAGCATTGCTCAATGAGCAGTTCGCTTAAGAGAGAGCATTGCTCAATGAGCAGTTCGCGATGCTTTCGGCATTCATGAGTAATTTATGGAAACTTGTGTTTAAAAATATTGGTGTCCGGGGAAAGTTAGTATCATACGCCCTCCCCCCTTCGGGGTACTCCCTCTATCTTAGAGGGAGAGTCAAGTCAGTCATACCTATTTGT
>CADAJV010000034.1 GCA_902788275.1 uncultured Bacteroidales bacterium
GAAATGTACCCTTTGCCGCCCCAAAAGTAAACGCCACATGGCAAAAACAGCCCTCCCACGTTGCAAAACGGGCCACTTGCGGCGCCATGAGACTGACTTCTGATTCTTGAAGTTATGAAATTGAGTAGTTAAGTAGTTAAGAAGTTAAGTAGTTAAGAAGTTAAGAAGTTAAGCCGATGGTCAGGATTGTGATTTATTTGCAATTACTAAAGTCCCACAGAAATCGTAGAAATTCTCTGGTTCTTGATGAAGGAAACACCCTGTTTTTCATTTCCGGAAAAATTCTTCTTATTCTTATTATTATTAGTATTTCTTACTATTTTCTTTTGGTTACTTTTCTTTTTCTTTCTTTTCGAGTTCTTGGATGTCTTCGGAATCTAAAATTTATGATAGACTTACACGGATTATTCGTTTTCCTAAACATGAATTACCAGAAATTAGGCGTGGATTACTATTAATTACGTAACTTTGCACGACCAAGGAGTAAAGAATGATGGAAACTAATGAGATTCTGACGAACCTCGGCCTGACGGCTCTGAGCGAGATGCAGCAGAACGCGGTGGAGCTGATAAGCCACAATATGAATGCGGTGCTGCTGGCCCCCACGGGATCGGGCAAGACGCTGGCTTTCCTGCTGCCGCTGGCCCGGAGCATACGCACAGACTGCGACGACGTGCAGGCCATGGTGCTGTCGCCAACCCGCGAGCTGGCCCTGCAGACCCTGACGGTGCTGACGGCCATGAAGACGGGCATAAGGGCTATGTGCTGCTACGGCGGCAGACCAGCCATGGACGAGCACCGCAAGATGGCGGCACTGCGCCCGCAGGTGATTATCGGCACACCGGGCAGACTGAACGACCATATTGACAAGGGCAACCTGCGCACGCAGGGCGTGAGGATGCTGGTGGTGGACGAGTTTGACAAGATGTTTGAACTGAAGTTTCAGGACGAGGTGGAGGGCCTGCTGGGCAAGGTGCCGCAACGGCGCCGCTGCGTGCTGGTGTCGGCCACCGACATGGAGGAGATTCCGCTGTTTACGGGCTTCGCCCATAAGGTGCCGGCGGTGCTGAACTGGCTGGAGGGCGACCACGGCAGTGTGGCCGAGGGCATCAGCCACCACCTGGTGAGGTCGGAGCAGAAGGACAAACTGGAGACGCTGGACCACCTGCTGCGCTCTCTAGGCCGCGAGCAGGCGGTGGTGTTCGTAAACTACCGCGAGGCGGTGGAGCGCACTGGCAACTGGCTGAGGGAGGAGGGCCACAGCGTGAGCCTCTTCCATGGCGGCATGGAGCAGCAGGACAGGGAAGCTGCGCTGGCCTTGTTTCGCAGCGGCTGCGCCAATGTGCTGGTCTCGACGGAGCTGTCGGCCAGGGGCATTGACGTGCCCTCGCTGCAGAACGTGATTCACTACCACCTGCCTGCCAGCCGCGAGAACTACATACACCGCTGCGGACGCACGGGCCGCTGGGAAAACGGCGGGCGGTCGCTGGTGATTGTGGGGCCGGAGGAGGATGTACCGCAATATGAGGGGGTGGAACTGACGGACTATGCGCCGGAGCCGCCCTACCCTGCCCCGGCGAAACCCGAATGGGCGATGCTATACATTGGCCGCGGCAAACGCGACAAGCTGGGCAAGGGCGACATAGTGGGGTTTCTGTGCAAGACGGGCGGGCTGAAGGCTGCCGACATCGGCATGATTGACGTGAGGGAGCGCTATGCCCATGTGGCTGTGAGGAGCAGCATGGTGAAGCAGACGCTGCGCAACATTGCGGGCGAGAAAATAAAGAAGATGAGTGCGAAGATTGAGCCGATAATTGCCCGCAAAGGAAACAAATAGTGCCTTTTTCTGCAAAAAAATCTTAAAAGCAGTAAAATCTGCTGCTGCTTCGGCAAGGGGAAAGAAAAATTACCTTACTTTTGCAAGCAGAATAGAAACAAAACGAAAAACAGACGAATACTATGAAGAAGCTTGGAATTTTTGCCCTTTCGGCAGTGCTGCTGATGAGCAGCTGCGAGAGTTCTGACCAGTTTGGCGCTGCTGCCGGCGGCGGAGTGCTGGGTGCAATATTCGGTTCCGCCATCGGCGGGCTGATGGGCGGTCCGCGCGGTTCTGACGCAGGCACGGTGATAGGCATGGTGGCCGGAGCCGCCATGGGCGCCGCTGCTGCTGCTCCCACGGAGCGCGGCAAGAGCGACTATGACTACACTACCGACACATATAACCGCCACAGCAAGGTGGTATATTCCAGCCGCGGCGAGGATGCCGACCGCCTGGGACGCGAATTCGCAAAGGTAGAGATTCAGAACCTGCGATTCATCGACGGCAACAACAATCAGGCCATCGACGCCGGCGAGAACTGCAAGATTGCCTTCGAGGTGAAAAACAACGGCAGCCACACCATCTACGACATTGCGCCGGTGATATCGGTGAACGGCACTAAGCATATAGTGGTGTCGCCCACGGCGGTAATCAGCTATATTGATGCGGGTCAGGCTGTGAGATACACTGCCGAGGTGTATGCCAACCGCAGGCTGCGCAACGGCACGGCAGAGTTTACCATCAGCTTTGCCAAGGGTGACTACCTGTACAACATGACGAGCTTCCACCTCGCCACCCGCGGCAGGAAGTAGAAAAATACCGCGAAACTGACTAAAAAAAGGAGTATGCTCACTCCTGGAAATCCCTTGCCCACAATCTGCGGGCAAGGGTTTTCAATATGGTCAGGCCAGCCAGGCAGGCTAGCACCACGCCGAGGGAGTCTGCCAGGAAGTCAAGCCACTCACCACTGCGACGACCACCGGTGCAATAAGCCTGCAAGAGTTCTATCACACCGCCCAAGGCCACCGGGACAACAAAGGCGAGAAGCACGAGAGCCGTAGCACCGAGAAAGAAGCCCCGCCTGTAATAGACACGCCAATACTCCATCCAAAAGACACCGACGGTGCCGCCGTACATGACGAGGTGAGTCCACTTGTCGATCATGGCGACGTCGCTGAGCGGGGTGTGGGGCGGAGTGAAAAAGCTCAGCACGAATATCAGCACCACGCTGATGGCCGTGAGGGGAAAGAGGCGAAGTGTCTTGACGGGAAATGTCATGGCTGTTTTTGTATTTTTTGTGACGCAAATATACGGAAAAAGTTCAATACCTGCCGTCCTATCATTGATAAATGACAATAAAAGGTTAACTTTGCCTGCATGAAGATACATCATTTACTTTATTTTGCAATGTCTGCCTTAGCCATAGTCAGCTGCACTGGCGAAGACCGCAGCGATGAGCAGCCTTTTGCCCCCACGGTGGAAACGGTGAGTGTGACGGCTGACGGCCCGACGGCATGGATGGAGGGGCAGGTTACGGCCTCGCCCAACAGTTCGTTGCTGGAGTGCGGATTCCGCTACGGCAACGACACTCTTACCTTATCAACTGACGCAGATCTGCATGACCTGTTCTTTGCCGAAACTGACACGCTGGAGGCAGGCATCTACTACGCCGTGGCTTTTGCGCGCAACGGAGTGGGCACCAATTACGGCGACACGCTGTGGTTTGAGATAGAGTGACCACCGGTGCTGTCCGATTATTGTTGTCCGCTAACTTATTCCCCTGACAGCGATAATAAAAAAAGAGGCGAATCCGCTATTGCGAATCCGCCTCAACGCTTATGAAAAAACTACTTTTACGCTGTCTTCTTTACTCTGCCTTGGGCTCCTCGGCAGGTGCCTCAGCTGCGGGCTCTGCAGTCTCCTCTGCAGGTGCTGCAGCGGGTGCCTCCTCAGCGGCCTTCTTGGCACCGCGTGAACGGCGGGTGCGGGCCTTCTTGGGAGCCTTAGCCATATTCTCATCAAAGTCAACGAGCTCGATGAAGCACATCTGTGCGCCGTCATCCTTGCGGGTGCCGAGCTTGATGATGCGGGTGTAGCCACCGGGGCGGTTGGCAACCTTCTCGGAGATGGTGCCGAAGAGCTCCTTGATGGCCTCCTTCTTCTGGAGATAGGAGAATACTACACGACGGGAATTGGTGGTGTCGTCCTTGGAGCGGGTGATGAGGGGCTCCACATACTTCTTGAGGGCCTTTGCCTTGGCGAGAGTCGTAGTGATTCTTTTGTGCATGATCAGGGAGGTGGCCATGTTGGCAAGCATGGCAGCCCTGTGGGATGCAGTACGACTCAGATGATTGAATTTCTTATTATGTCTCATTGTTTAATCTTTTTCTACTTTATACTTAGAGATATCCATACCAAACGACAGATTCAGACTCTGGAGCAAATCATCAAGCTCCGAGAGCGATTTCTTTCCGAAATTACGGAACTTCAGGAGGTCGCTCTTATTGTATTTCACGAGGTCGCCGATTGTCTCGACGTTGGCTGCCTTAAGGCAATTGAGGGCACGGACAGAAAGGTTCTGATCTACGAGCTGCTGCTTGAGAAGCTGACGCATGCGGAGTATATCCTCATCGAAGGTCTCCTCCTCCTCGACGTCGGTATTCTCGAGGGAAATCTTGTCGTCAGAGAAGAGTGCGAAATGCTGAATCAGTATGCGGGCAGCCTCCTTGAGGGCTTCCTTGGGATGGATGGAGCCATCGGTGGTTACCTCAATAGACAGGCGCTCATAGTCGGTTTTCTGCTCTACTCGATAATCATCTACAGCATACTTGACGTTGCGGATCGGGGTATAGATGGAGTCAATGGGAAGGGTGTTTACATCAGTGCAGAACACACGGTTCTCCTCTGAGGGCACGTAACCGCGACCCTTGTTGATGCTCAACTCGATGGTCATGGAGGCCTTCGGGTCAAGATGACATATTACCAGCTCAGGATTGAGCACCTCGAATCCAGTAAGTACTTTGGCGATATCACCGGCCTTAAACTCTATGGTCTTTTCAACGGTAATACTAACCTTCTCTGTATCAAATTCACTTACAATCTGCTTGAAGCGTACTTGCTTCAAGTTGAGAATAATGTTGGTCACATCCTCCAATACCCCAGGCACGGTGGAGAACTCATGCTCTACACCGTTGATGCGGATGGTGTTGATAGCAAAACCCTCGAGTGAGGAAAGAAGAATGCGGCGTAAAGCGTTTCCAATGGTCGTGCCAAACCCTGGCTCCAACGGGCGGAACTCAAACTTTCCGCAGGTTGGAGTGGATTCCAACATTACTACTTTATCAGGTTTTTGAAATGCTAATATCGCCATAATGAGATTATTATTTAGAGTACAATTCTACGATCAACTGCTCCTTGATATTCTCAGGAATGTCTGCACGCTCAGGCAGATGGAGGAACTTGCCGCTCTTGGAGGCCTCGTCCCACTCAATCCAGGGGTACTTGCTGTGATTGAAGCCTGCAAGGGCATCAGCAATTACCTCGAGAGACTTGGAGTGCTCACGCACGCCAACAATCTGACCGGGCTTGACAGAATAGGAGGGAATGTTGACCACTCCGCCATCTACCACGATGTGCTTGTGGTTGACGAGCTGGCGGGCAGCTGCACGGGTGGGGGCGATGCCGAGGCGGAAGACTACGTTGTCAAGACGTGCCTCCAGACCCTGGAGCAGTGCCTCACCGGTAACGCCTGCTGAACGGGAAGCCTTCTCGAAGAGGTTGCGGAACTGGCGCTCGAGCACACCATAGGTGTACTTGGCCTTCTGCTTCTCAGCAAGCATGGTGCCGTACTCAGAAGACTTGCGACGACGATCGTGACCGTGCTGTCCCGGCGGGAAGTTTCTGTGCTCAAATGTCTTATCGGGTCCGAAGATTGGCTCGCCAAACTTACGGGCAATTCGTGTTTTGGGTCCTGTATATTTAGCCATCTTAAAATGTTTTTCTTAAATAGTGGATTGATAAAATATTATTACACTCTTCTTCTCTTGGGAGGACGGCAGCCATTGTGAGGCAGCGGGGTAACGTCGATGATTTCGGTTACCTCAATGCCTGCACCATGAACGGTGCGGATGGCAGACTCGCGTCCCTGGCCAGGACCCTTAACGTAGGCCTTCACCTTGCGAAGACCAAGGTCATAGGCTACCTTAGCACAATCCTGAGCGGCCATCTGGGCAGCATAGGGGGTGTTCTTCTTTGAACCACGGAAGCCCATCTTGCCGGCAGAAGACCAGGATATCATCTCGCCCTCGCTGTTGGTGAGCGCTACGATGACATTGTTGAAAGAACTATGGACATGGAGCTGTCCTACAGCAGTAATCTTTACTACTCTTTTCTTTGCGGATACTGTTTTCTTAGCCATAACAGATTAATTATTTAGTAGCCTTTTTCTTGTTAGCAACAGTCTTCTTCTTTCCCTTGCGAGTACGGGCGTTATTCTTAGTGCCCTGACCGCGAACGGGAAGTCCATTACGATGACGCACGCCACGATAGCAACCGATGTCCATCAATCGCTTGATGTTCATCTGGGTTTCAGAACGGAGATCACCCTCAACCTTGAAGTTTGCTCCGATCACCTCACGAATTTTGGCAGTCTGTTCATCTGTCCAATCCTGCACCTTAATGTCGCGATCAATACCAGCCAGCTCAAGAATCTTGTTTGAGCGGCTGCGACCTATGCCATAAATATAGGTCAACGCGATTTCGCCTCGCTTGTTCTGAGGCAAATCTACACCAACAATTCTTATTGCCATATATCTAAATTGAGTTGTTTTTTGTTAGCCCTGACGAAGTTTGAACTTCGGGTTTTTCTTGTTAATAACATACAGACGTCCCTTGCGGCGAACTATCTTGCAGTCCGGGGTACGCTTCTTGATAGATACTCTTGTCTTCATATTGTGTTTGTTTTATTTGTATCTGAATACGATTCTGCCCTTCGACAGGTCATAGGGGCTCATTTCCAACTTTACCTTGTCGCCAGGGAGGATGCGGATATAGTGTAGGCGCATCTTACCCGACAGGTGGGCAGTAATCTGATGGCCGTTCTCCAGTTCAACACGAAACATGGCATTGGACAACGCCTCAAGGATTACGCCATCAAGCTCGATTGCAGATTCTTTTGACATAACTGTGGTTTACTAATATAACTTACCTTCTATTTGTTCTACTTCTTCGAAAGAAGACAGGATGTCGGCCTTACCGTTATGGATGGCTATGGTGTGCTCAAAGTGGGCTGCGGGCTTGCCGTCACGAGTGACGATTGTCCAGCCGTCGGACAGGATGCCTATCTCCCTGCTGCCCATTGTTATCATTGGCTCGATGGCTATGCAGAGTCCATTCTTTATCTGCTGGCCATTGCCGCGGCGGCCATAGTTGGGCACCATTGGGTCTTCGTGCATCTCGCGGCCAATGCCATGACCGCAGAGCTCTCTGACGACTCCGTAGGAGTGGCTTTCACAATGGTGCTGAACGGCGTAGCCGATATCGCCTATCCTGCGTCCTGCCAATGCTGCCTGGATGCCCAGATAGAGGCTTTCCTTGGTGGTCTTGAGCAACTGCCTGACCTCGGGGGCTACCTCACCGACACAGAATGTGTAGCATGAGTCGCCATTATAGCCATTTAGCAGTGTGCCGCAGTCAACGGAGACAATGTCTCCCTCCTTTAGAGGGGTGTCAGTAGGAACTCCATGTACTACCTGCTCATTGACCGATGTGCAAACTGATGCCGGAAAGGGAATGCCCTCGCTATTGGGAAATCCTTTGAAGGTTGGTATTGCACCGTGGTCGCGGATGAAGGTGTCGGCAAGTTGGTCTATCTGACGGGTTGTTACTCCGGGTTTTATCATCCTTGCTATCTCGGCAAGCGTACGCCCCACGAGGAGGTTGGCTTGCCTCAATAGCTCTATTTCGTCTTCTGTCTTTAAGTAAATCATGTTAGTATGCACTTACGCCACGTGAGCGTGTGCGACCCGAACTCAGCAGTCCATCGTAGTGACGGACGAGCAAATGACTTTCAATCTGCTGGAGAGTGTCAAGCACAACTCCGACAAGAATCAACAGGGATGTGCCGCCGAAGAACTGGGCAAAGCCCTGATTGATGTCGAAATATCTTGCGAATGCCGGGAGGATTGCTATCAAGGCGATAAACAAGGAACCGGGCAGCGTAATGCAGGACATTACATTGTCAAGGTAGTCGGCAGTATTCTTGCCAGGCTTTACGCCTGGAATGAAGCCATTGTTGCGCTTCAGCTCATCTGCCATCTGAACCGGGTTGAGAGTAATAGCTGTGTAGAAATATGTAAAGGCGATAATCAATATCACGAATACAAAGTTATACAAGAAGCTATTCATGTCAAGAAGGTTGCTCAGCACGGCGCTGTTCTCACCTCCGCTGCGTGCCATGGTAACGGGGATAAACATCAATGCCTGGGCAAAGATGATAGGCATTACGTTGGCAGCAAACAGCTTGATGGGGATATACTGACGTGCACCACCTACCTGCTGTCCTCCCTGCACGCGCTTGGCGTACTGTACAGGCACCTTGCGGACGGCCTGAACCAAGAGAACGGCAGCTGCTATCACGACAATGAGGGCAATGATCTCGAACAGGAACTTAACCAGACCACCGGCACCGGGAGAGGTGAGGGCTGTTACGAACTCCTGGCCAAGAGCCTGGGGCAGACGGGCGATGATACCAATCATAATGATCATGGACACACCGTTGCCGACACCCTTGTCGGTGATACGCTCACCAAGCCACAGGATAAACATGCTGCCTGCGGCAAGGATGATGGTTGAAGTCAGAAGGAACATACCCCAAGGCAGAGCATTGCTGATGGCACCGGCAGCCTGGGTCTGAAGATTGATGAGGTACATCGGGGCCTGGAACAGCAGGATGGCTATTGTCAGGTAACGAGTGTACTGATTAATCTTGCGACGGCCGCTCTCGCCCTCACGCTGCATCTTCTGGAAGTAAGGCACTGCTATTGCGAGCAGCTGCATTACGATGGAGGCAGAGATGTAGGGCATGATACCCAAAGCAAAGATTGAAGCATTGGAGAATGCACCACCCGAGAACATATCCAGCAGAGACATCAATCCGTCTTTGGTCTGATCCGAAAGAGATGTCAATCTCTGCGGGTCAATGCCGGGCAGGACAACAAACGATCCGAAACGATATATGGCGATGAACAGTATTGTGATGAGAAGACGAATCCTCAGGTCTTCTACACGCCATATATTCTTTAATGTCTCAATGAATTTTTTCATCTGTTATAATTTAGTTGCATTACCACCAAGTGCAGTTATTGCAGCCTCGGCTGATTTGGAGAATCCGTTAGCCTGAACGTCAATCTTGCTTGTCAGCTGGCCGTTGCCAAGTATCTTAACAAGCTGACCCTTGGAAACATAGCCGGCCTGGACGAGGTCCTGTACGGAAACAACTGTCAGATTCTTTGCGTCAGCCAATGCCTGGATAACGTCAAGATTGATGGCCTTGTATTCCACACGGTTAATGTTCTTAAAACCAGACTTCGGAAGGCGGCGCTGCAAAGGCATCTGACCTCCCTCGAATCCAATCTTCTTCTTATAACCAGAGCGTGCCTTGGCACCCTTATGGCCACGAGTAGATGTGCCACCCAGACCTGAGCCCGGGCCACGGCCAATCCTTCTCCTTGAATGAGTAGAACCTTCTGCAGGTTTTAATGTATGTAATTTCATATCTTTCGATTTTTTCTATTCAACAACACGTACCAGATGATGAACCTTCTTAATCATACCACGTACGGACGGAGTGTCCTCGTGTGATACGACTGCATTCATTTTTCTCAAGCCTAAAGAATCAAGTGTCCTTCTCTGGTCAATAGGAGCGCCGATGCGGCTCTTTACTTGCTTAATCTTAATGGTTGCCATAATACACTTTATCCTTTAAATACTTTTTCCAAACTAATGTTACGGGTCTCAGCAATAGTGTTTGCATCACGAAGCTCTGCAAGCGCAGCTACCGTTGCCTTAACAAGGTTGTGGGGGTTGGAGGAGCCCTTGGACTTGGCCAGGACATCTGTTACGCCAACGCTCTCGAAGACTGCACGCATAGCACCGCCGGCCACCACTCCAGTACCGGGAGCAGCAGGACGCATCAGTACGCGAGCACCACCAAACTTGGCCATCTGCTCGTGAGGAATAGTTCCCTTGAGCACGGGTACCTTGACGAGATTCTTCTTAGCAGACTCTACGCCCTTGGCAATGGCAGCAGAAACTTCACCAGCCTTACCGAGGCCATAGCCTACAACACCATTACCATCGCCAACTACCACGATAGCAGCAAATGTGAACGTTCTACCGCCCTTGGTTACCTTGGTTACACGGTTGAGCGCAACCAATTTCTCTGTAAGCTCTTCTGTGTTTATATTTACTCTACTTGCCATATCTTTTAAAATTTAAGACCGCCTTTGCGGGCGCCATTAGCTACTTCCTGAACTCTACCATGATACAGGTATCCGTTACGGTCGAAGACAACCTCGCTGATACCGGCCTCAGTGGCGAGCTTAGCAATTTTCTCTCCTACAATTGCGGCCTGCTCCTTCTTAGGCATCTTGTCCATACCGAGGGATGAAGCGGAAACAATCGTAGTTCCGTTCTCGTCATTAATCACCTGTGCGTAAATCTGCTTGTTGCTGCGGAACACACAGAGGCGAGGCCTTGAAGCAGTACCCGAAATCTTATTGCGGACACGGAATTTAATCCTAACCCTTCTGTCTGTATTCTTTGTCATAGTCTTTAGTTTTTACGGGTTACTTTGCTGCCGCAGTCTTACCGGACTTACGACGGATAACTTCACCAACATACAAGATACCCTTGCCCTTGTAAGGCTCAGGCTTGCGGAACGAGCGAATCTTGGCACAAACGAGGCCAAGAAGCTGCTTGTCGCAAGACTCCAAAGAAATATACGGGCGCTTGTTTCTTTCCGACTTGGTAACAATCGAAATCTCCTTCGGGAGCTGCAAGTAAATGGGGTGTGTATAACCCAGCGAGAACTCAATAATCTGACCCTCGTTGCTAACACGGTAACCTACACCTACGAGCTCCATCTCGCGCTTGTAACCCTCAGACACGCCAACAACCATATTGTTGACCAGTGAGCGATACAGGCCGTGGAAGGCGTGCATCTGCTTGGGACTTACGGAATCATTCTTCTCGTCCATCTCAAAGGTGAGGTGACCATCTTCAAGCTTTACCAAGATAGAAGGATGCACATACTGGCTTAACTCACCCTTCGGTCCTTTTACGGACACTACATTATCCTTGATGTCAACAGTAACACCGGCAGGAATGTTAATCGGCAATTTTCCTATTCTAGACATGTGATTTCCTCCTTATTTATTAATATACATAGCAGAGGACCTCGCCGCCGATCTTCAGCTGTGAAGCCTCCTTGTCTGTCATCACTCCCTTGGAGGTAGAGATGATAGCTATACCTAAACCGTTAATTACCCGGGGCATTTCCTTGTAGCCAGTGTACTGGCGCAGGCCCGGTGTTGACACTCTCTGCAAGGACTTGATAGCGTTGGTCTTGCCAGAGGCGTCATACTTCAGGGCTATCTTGATAATGCCCTGCTTTCCATCCTCAACAAACTTAAAGTTGAGGATGTAACCCTTGTCAAACAGAATCTTGGTGATGTCCTTCTTCAGGTTAGAAGCAGGCACCTCCACCACTCTGTGCTTTGCATGAATGGCATTCCTGACACGAGTCAAATAATCTGCTATTGGATCTGTCATGATAAAATTGTTTTAATTAATCGGGAGAGCCCGACAATATTAAAAGTTAACTCTTTCTTTACTGTGCTGCTTATTACCAGCTTGCCTTCTTTACACCGGGGATGAGACCTGCAGAAGCCATCTCACGGAACTGAATACGCGAGAGGCCGAACTGGCGGATGTAGCCCTTGGGGCGGCCAGTAATCTTGCAGCGGTTATGAAGGCGAATGGGGTTAGCATTTCTGGGTATCTTCTGCAGCTTGCGAGCTGCCTCATAAGCCTCCACGGGATCGGAGGACTTATTGACGATATCCTTCAGAGTAGCGCGCTTTGCTGCATACTGGGCTACCATTCTGGCACGCTTTACCTCGCGTGCTTTCATTGATTCCTTTGCCATTATCTGTTAGTTTTTAGCATTTCTAAATGGAAGACCAAACTCTTTCAGAAGTGCATAACCCTCCTCGTCTGTAGGCGCACTGGTTACGAAAGTGATATTCATACCCTGAATGCGGTCCACAGCGTCGATGTTAATCTCCGGGAAGATAATCTGCTCCTCAATACCGAGAGTATAATTTCCTCGTCCGTCGAACTTGCCTGCAATACCCTTGAAGTCACGGATACGGGGCAGGGCAATCTTGACGAGCTTCTCAAGGAACTCATACATACGCTCACGGCGCAGAGTGACTCTGACGCCTACGGGCATCTTCTTACGAAGCTTGAAGTTAGCCACGTCCTTCTTGGAGATTGTGGCAACAGCCCTCTGGCCAGTGATGGCAGTGAGCTCTTCAATACCCACCTCAATGATTTTCTTATCAGCAGTTGCTGCACCAAGTCCCTGGTTGACCACAATCTTTTTCAACACAGGAATTTGCATTACAGAAGTGTAATTAAACTGCTTCTTCAATGCAGGAGCTATGCGCTCTGCATACTCTTTCTTTAGTTGTGCTGTATTTGCCATTACTTAATCTCCTCTCCAGATTTCTTAGCATAGCGTACGCGCTTGCCGTCTGCATTTAACTTACGGCCAATACGGGTAGGTTTGCCCGTCTTGGGATCTAACACATTAAGGTTGGAAATGTGTATCGGAGCCTCCTGCTTGACAATGCCTCCCTGAGGATTCTTGGCACTGGGCTTCTGGCTCTTGGATACCATATTTATACCTTCTACGATGGCACGCTGCTTTTCAACCAAGACCTTGAGAACCTTGCCTGTAGCACCCTTGTTCTCACCAGCATTGACAAAGACAGTGTCACCTTTCTTGATATGTAACTTACTCATTTGTCTAATTCTTTTTATTGTTAAAGAACTTCCGGTGCCAAAGAGACAACCTTCATGTTCACAGCACGCAGCTCGCGGGCAACGGGGCCGAAGATACGGCTGCCTCTCAATTCATTGGCATTATTCAACAACACACACGCATTATCATCAAAGCGAATGTAGGAACCGTCAGCGCGGCGGATCTCCTTCTTTGTACGAACGATAAGCGCCTTGGAAACGGTACCCTTCTTGATTTCGCTAGACGGAATGACATTCTTTACTGTCACAACAATCACATCACCTACGGATGCGTAACGACGCCTTGTACCGCCAAGTACGCGGATACATAGACACTCGCGGGCACCGCTGTTGTCTGCAATCGTCAGTCTGGATTCTGCTTGTATCATATTACTTTGCTCTTTCTACGATTTTAACTACTCTCCATCTCTTAGTCTTGCTCAGCGGACGGGTTTCCATCAGCAAAACAGTATCGCCAGGATTGCACTCGTTGTTCTCATCGTGTGCGTGATACTTCTTTGTCTTAGAGACGAACTTACCATATATAGGGTGTTTCTCCTTGAAACGGGCTGCCACAACGATGGTCTTGTCCATCTTGTTGCTAACTACAACACCCTGCCTAGTCTTTCTTAGATTTCTTTCTTCCATAGTGACTCTCTTTACTTATTAAGTTCTCTTTGACGGAGCTCAGTCTTAATGCGAGCGATATTACGACGGTCAGCCTTAATCTTTGAAGGGTCAGCCACCGGAGAAACAGCATGAGTCATGAGCAACTGCTCGTATGCAGCCACCTCAGTTTCAAGTCTCTCCTGCAGTTCCTTTGTAGGAATCTCTCTAATTTCTGCGTTTTTCATAGTTTAGGCTTTTTCTTCGTAATCACGTCTAACAACAAACTTAGTAACAATCGGGAGTTTCTGTGCGGCAAGGCGAAGAGCCTCCTTCGCGATGTCATAGGAAACACCCTCTACCTCAAATAGGATACGTCCAGGGGTTACGGGGAACACAAAACCCACGGGGTCACCCTTTCCCTTACCCATACGTACGTCTGCAGGCTTCTTGGTGATAGGCTTGTCCGGGAAGATCCTGATCCAAACCTGACCCTGGCGCTGCATGTAACGAGTAACGGCCACACGAGCAGCCTCAATCTGACGGCTGTTTATCCACTCCGTTTCAAGGCTCTTGATGCCAAAGCTGCCGAAAGCCAGCTGGTTTCCGCGCTGGGCATTGCCTTTACTGCGACCTTTCTGCGGTCTTCTATATTTGGTTCTTTTAGGCTGTAACATAGCTTTCCTTTTTAGCGATTAGTACTTCTTCTGCGACGGTTAGGTCTGTCACCGCCTCTTCTGTTACCACCGAAACCAGGACGGCCGCCCTTCTCACTCTGCTGAGTGAAGTTAGGAGCCAGGTCCTTCTTGCCGTAAACCTCGCCACGACAAATCCAAACCTTGATGCCAAGGAGTCCGACCTTGGTAAGTGCCTCTGTCTGGCAGTAGTCAATGTCTGCGCGGAAAGTATGCAGCGGGGTACGACCCTCCTTATACATCTCCTTGCGAGCCATCTCGGCTCCGTTCAGACGACCGGTAATCTGGATCTTGATGCCCTCGGCACCCATTCTCATGGCGTTGGCAATGGCCATCTTGATGGCGCGGCGGTAAGCCACCATACCCTCAATCTGACGAGCAATGCTCTTACCCACAATCTGGGCATCCAATTCGGGCTTTCTTACCTCAAAGATGTTTATCTGGACATCCTTGTCGGTTATCTTCTTGAGCTCTTCCTTGAGCTTGTCAACCTCCTGGCCACCCTTGCCGATGATAACACCGGGGTGTGAGGAACAAACCGTGATAGTCACGAACTTCAGAGTACGCTCTATAACGATTCTGGATACGCTAGCCTTGGCAAGGCGAGCCTCAAGGTATTTGCGAATCTTGCTGTCCTCCAGGATGGAGTCGCCAAAATTCTTGCCTCCGTACCAGTTGGAATCCCAACCGCGAATAATACCTAATCGGTTACTTATCGGATTAATCTTTTGTCCCATACTTAATCATTTTTTGAATCAACATACAGCGTAACGTGATTTGAACGCTTACGGATTCTGTAACCTCTTCCTTGAGGTGCGGGCCTCATTCTTTTCAGAGTTACCCCTTCGTCAACATAAGCTTTACTTACATACAGTTCGCCAGCTTCGGCTTTTCTATCATTCTTCTGCTCCCAGTTGGCAATAGCAGAGCGCAGCAGCTTCTCCAGCGGATTGGATGCTGCCTTCTGTGAGAACCTCAAGGTGCCAAGAGCACGACCTACCTCCATGCCGCGGATCAAGTCTACGACGTAACGCATCTTGCGCGGTGAAGAGGGAACATTCTGCAGAGTTGCAAAATATTGAGTCTTACGGGCCTCTTTTTTAGCATTGGCCGCATTTCTTTTTCTTGCTCCCATTATATTCAATTTTTATTTTCAATCGTTAGACTCTCCTATTTCTTGTTACCGGCATGGCCGCCAAACTTGCGGGTAGGAGCGAACTCACCCAGCTTATGACCAACCATATTCTCTGTAACGTACACAGGGATGAACTTATTACCATTATGAACAGCAATGGTATGCCCAACAAAGTCAGGGGATATCATTGAAGCTCTAGCCCAAGTCTTAACTACAGACTTCTTGCCACTCTCATTCATAGCGAGAACTTTCTTCTCCAGAGATACTGCAATATATGGACCTTTTTTAAGTGAACGACTCATAATCTAATTTGTTTACTTCTTGTTTCTTCTTTCAATGATATACTTGTTTGACTGCTTCTTGGGTGCACGAGTCTTCAAGCCCTTTGCATACAGACCGGTACGCGAACGGGGATGTCCACCGCTCTGACGGCCTTCACCACCACCCATCGGGTGATCGTGCGGGTTCATTACGACACCACGGTTGTGGGGCCTTCTGCCGAGCCAGCGTGAACGGCCGGCCTTACCGGAACTCTCCAGGGCGTGGTCGGAGTTGCCGACACTGCCGATGGTAGCCTTGCAGGCACTCAGAATCTGACGAGTCTCGCCTGAGGGCAGCTTAATCACACAGTAGCGACCCTCGCGTGAAGTCAGCTGGGCAAAGTTGCCGGCGGAACGTGCAAGGAGGGCACCCTGACCCGGGCGCAACTCAATGTTGTGGATCACTGTACCCACGGGGATGTTCTGCAGAGGAAGAGTGTTGCCAACCTCAGGAGCGGCCTCAGCACCCGACATTACCACGCTTCCTACGGTAAGACCGTTGGGGGCAATGATATAGCGCTTCTCACCGTCAGCATAGAACAGCAGTGCTATGCGTGCAGAGCGGTTGGGGTCATACTCGATAGTCTTAACGGTTGCGGGAATACCGTCCTTCTCTCTCTTGAAATCAATAAAACGGAACTTTCTCTTGTGGCCGCCACCCAAGTAGCGCATCGAACGACGTCCGTCGTTGTTGCGACCACCGGTAGAACGCTTGCCATATACAAGAGACTTCTCTGGTACTGTCGCAGTAATCTCTTCAAAAGTACCAATAATCTTATGTCTCTGACCTGGTGTTGTAGGTCTGAATTTCCGTACTGCCATGTCTTATTAAATATTACTGTAGAAATCAATTGTCTCGCCTTCGCTGAGCACCACGAGGGCTTTCTTATACGCATTTGTACGACCCTTGATAAAACCGGCGCGAGTATAGCGCGATTTATTCTTGCCCGAGTAGTTCATCGTACGAACGGATACTACATTTACATTGTAGCGGGCCTCAACCTCAGCCTTAATCTGCAGCTTGTTAGCCTTAGTGCGCACGATGAAGCCAAATACATTGTTCTGCTTGTCCGTTATAGCGGTCATCTTCTCAGTGACCAGAGGTTTCACTAAATATGCCATAGCTCTTTCTTATTAAGAATTAAGAACTGCATCAATATCCTTCAGTGCACTCTCGGTCACTACCAGCACGCCTGCATCCAGAACACCGTAAGTGTTCAGCTGAGAGGCTGTGCAGACCTTTGCACCCTGAATATTACGAGCAGATAAATACATATTCTTGTCAACTGCGGACAAGGCTACCAGAACCTTCTTGTCGGCCACGCCCAAACCCTGGGTAAAGGCGATAAAGTCCTTAGTCTTCGGGGCCTCAAAAGTGAAGTCTTCCACAACAAGCAGTGCATTCTCCTGCACCTTGTAGGTAAGGGCGGACTTGCGAGCCAGCTGCTTTACCTTCTTGTTGAGCTTGAAGCTATAATCTCTGGGCTGGGGGCCAAACACGCGGGCACCGCCAACCAGTACAGGCGAGTTGATATCACCACGGCGAGCACCGCCGCCACCTTTCTGGCGACCGAGCTTGCGGGTAGAACCGCTCATCTCGCTTCTTTCCTTTGCCTTAGCCGTACCCTGGCGCTGAGCGGCGAGATACTGCTTGACATCCAAATAGATTGCATGGTCATTAGGCTCGATCGCAAAAATTGAGTCGCTGAGAGTTACTGTTCTGCCAGTCTCCTGACCATTTCTGTTTAATACCTTAACTTCCATTACTCTTTAATTAAAACGATTGAACCTTTACATCCTGCAAAAGAGCCCTTGACAATCATCAGGTTCTTCTCGGGAATAATCTTTAATACGCGGAGGTTCTGAGTCGTAACACGCTCATTACCCATCTGACCGCCCATGCGCATACCTTTAAACACCTTGGCAGGATAGGAGCAGGCACCTATGGAACCCGGCTTGCGTGCACGGTCATCCTGGCCATGAGTGGCCTGACCTACGCCGCCGAAACCATGGCGCTTCATAACGCCCTGGAATCCCTTACCCTTGGAGGTGCCTACAACGTCCACAAACTTGGTGTCGTTGAAGATCTCCACGGTCAAAGTGTCTCCTAAATTTAAGGGTTGTTCAAACCCCTTGAACTCGGCCAAGTGTCTCTTGGGAGTAGTACCAGCCTTGTCAAAGTGTCCCTTCAGTGCCTTAGAGGTATTCTTCTCCTTGGCCTCCTGGAAACCGAGCTGAACAGCCTCATAGCCGTCCTTCTCTACACTTTTAACCTGAGTAACTACGCAAGGACCACATTCAATAACAGTGCATGGCACATTCTTGCCATCGGCACTGAAAACGGAAGTCATTCCGATTTTCTTTCCAATTAATCCTGGCATTTCAGTTAAAATTTAGTTTACTATGTTAATTAATCTCTTTTTTATACTACACCTTGATTTCCACCTCTACGCCGCAAGGCAACTCCAGCTTCATCAGGGAATCTACGGTCTTAGCAGTAGAGCTGTAGATGTCAATCAGACGCTTGTAGGATGAAATCTCAAACTGCTCACGGCTCTTCTTGTTAACGAAGGTCGAGCGGTTTACGGTAATGATACGCTTGCGCGTTGGCAATGGAATCGGTCCGCTGACTACGGCTCCAGTTGCCCTTACGGCCTTAACAATCTTGTCGGCACTCTTCTCTACGAGAGTGTGGTCGTAAGACTTCAGTTTAATTCTAATTTTCTGACTCATTGTTTTTATTTTGTTATTGCGGAGGTAGAGCGGTTAAGAGTCATTCGTTAAGCGCTCCCCTTTCCTTGGTTTTTATTTTACTAAGTCCACTCGCCCGTTGCACTCCTCCAGCACAGCCTTGGCTATGCCGGCGGATACGGGAGCGTGGTGATGATACTCCATTGAGGATGTGGCACGTCCGGAGGTTATGGTGCGCAGTGCGGTAACATAGCCAAACATCTCTGCCAGGGGCACATAGGCCTTTACCACGCGGGCGCCGGAGCGGTTGGTATCCATACCCTCCACCTGGCCGCGGCGCTTGTTAAGGTCGCCTATCACGTCACCCATGCTCTCCTCGGGAGTGATAACCTCAAGCTTCATAATCGGCTCGAGCAGCACAGGCTTGGCCTTGGCGGCAGCGTTGCGGTATGCCTGCAGGGCGCAAATCTCAAATGAGAGCTGGTCGGAGTCAACGGGATGGAAGCTTCCGTCGAGGAGCTCCACCTTAAGGCTGTCAAGCGGGAAACCGCCGAGCACACCGCTCTTCATGGCAGACTCAAAGCCCTTCTGTACAGAGGGAATGAACTCCTTGGGGATGTTACCGCCGGTAACCTTGTTCTCAAACTGCAGGCCACCCTCCTTGTAGTCCTCATCCACGGGACCTACATTGACGATGATGTCTGCAAACTTACCACGACCGCCGGTCTGCTTCTTGTAAACTTCGCGAAGGTTGACGGTCTCGGTGATTGCCTCCTTATAGTTAACCTGGGGCTTGCCCTGGTTGCACTCTACCTTGAACTCCCTCTTCAGGCGGTCGATGATGATGTCCAGGTGGAGCTCGCCCATACCGGAGATAATCGTCTGGCCGCTCTGCTCATCAGTGCGCACGGTAAAGGTAGGATCCTCCTCTGCCAGCTTGGCCAGGCCAACGGAGAGGCGGTCCATATCCTTCTGGGTCTTGGGCTCCACGGCGATACCGATAACGGGATCGGGGAAATCCATCGACTCCAGCACGATGGGAGCATTCTCGTCACACAATGTGTCACCCGTGTGCACGTCCTTCAGACCTACCACTGCGCCGATGTCGCCTGCTGCAATCTCCTCCACGGGCAGCTGCTCGTGGGAGTTCATCTGGAACAGGCGGGAGATTCTCTCCTTCTTGCCCGAGCGGGTGTTGTAGGTATAGGAGCCGGCGGCAATCTTGCCGGAATAGACGCGGATAAAGGTGAGGCGGCCTACATACGGGTCGGTGGCAATCTTAAATGCCAGCGCTGCGGTATGGTCAGCCACATCGGGCTTCCTGTCTTCCTCAGCGCCTGTGGAGGGGTTAGTGCCTACCACGTTAGGAGTGTCCAGCGGAGAGGGCAGGAATGCGCATACATAGTCCAGCAGGGTCTGCACACCCTTATTCTTAAATGAAGAGCCGCAGCACATCGGGGTAATCTGCATAGAGAGGGTACCCTTGCGGATAGCATTGATTACCTCTTCCTCGGTCACCTTGGTGGGGTCGTCAAAGAACTTCTCCATCAAAGCATCGTCATACTCGGCAGCAGTCTCAAGCAGCTTGCTGCGGTATTCCTCTGCCATGTCAACAAGGTCTGCAGGAATTTCTTCCACCTCATAGTCTGCGCCCATGGTCTCATCGTGCCACAGGATAGCCTTCATCTTAATCAAGTCAACTACGCCCTTGAAGTTCTCTTCAGCTCCAATGGGGAAGTTAATGGCAACGGGGTTAGCGCCGAGCACCTCCTTCATCTGCCTCAGCACCTCAAAGTAGTCTGCGCCCGAGCGGTCCATCTTGTTGACGTATCCGATGCGGGGAACATTATACTTGTCGGCCTGACGCCATACGGTCTCGCTCTGGGGCTCCACGCCGCCAACGGCGCAGTAGGTAGCCACGGCGCCGTCCAACACTCTGAGGGAGCGCTCCACCTCTGCAGTGAAGTCCACGTGTCCCGGAGTGTCTATAAGATTAATCTTAAAATGCTTGTCGTTCCAGTTCCAGTAAGTGGTGGTAGCAGCAGAGGTGATAGTGATACCACGCTCCTGCTCCTGTTCCATCCAGTCCATGGTGGCAGCGCCGTCATGCACCTCACCAATCTTGTGAGTCTTACCGGTATAGAAGAGAATACGCTCTGACGTCGTAGTCTTACCGGCATCAATGTGAGCCATGATGCCGATATTACGTGTCAAGTGTAGATCAGTTTGTGCCATAAATTATGGTTTACGCTTTTAGAACCTAAAGTGAGCAAATGCACGGTTGGCCTCGGCCATACGATGGAGGTCCTCCTTGCGCTTGAATGCGCCGCCCTGCTCATTGTAAGCATCCATAATCTCAGCAGCCAGCTTCTCTGACATGCTCTTTCCGCTGCGCTTGCGAGCGAAATTGATAATGTTCTTCATTGAGATAGACTCCTTGCGGTCGGGGCGAATCTCCATAGGCACCTGGAAAGTTGCACCACCAATGCGGCGACTCTTCACCTCCACCTGCGGGGTAACTCTGTCAAGGGCCTCCTTCCAGATATCCAGCGCACTCTTCTCCTCGTTCTGCATCTTTGCCTTCACGATGTCAAGAGCCTTGTAGAATATCTCGTACGAAAGGTTCTTCTTGCCGTCATACATCAGGTGGTTGACGAACTTCGTCACTTTCTGATCGTTAAACACTGAATCAGGAAGGATTACTCTTTTCTTTGGCTTTGCTTTTCTCATCTTGTTTCTAAGTTTTTCGGTTTCGGCTGTGTCTCTTCGTCGCTTCAAGTGCCCTCTGGCGCTTTACTCAACCATTTTCACGAATCCTTAACCTTGGGTTAATTACTTCTTTGCTGCCTTCGGGCGCTTGGCACCATACTTCGAGCGGCGCTGAGTGCGGTCGGCCACGCCGGCAGTGTCAAGCGTACCACGGACAATGTGGTAGCGAACACCGGGCAGGTCCTTCACACGGCCACCCCTTACCATCACGATTGAGTGCTCCTGCAAGTTGTGGCCCTCGCCGGGGATGTAGGAGTTAACCTCCTTAGAGTTTGTCAAACGCACACGCGCAACCTTGCGCATGGCAGAATTAGGCTTCTTAGGAGTAGTTGTATAGACGCGAACGCACACTCCGCGACGCTGAGGACATGAGTCCAGAGCCGGAGACTTGCTCTTGTCTTCCAATCTTACCCTGCCTTTTCTTACTAATTGTTGAATAGTAGGCATTTTCTTTAAATTTTTAGTTATTATATTGTTTTATTAGTATCTTTACAGTATGGCACATTACGCCCTCCGATGCTATAAGGCCATTTTGGGCAGCAAAATTACAACATTTTTGCGAAACAGCGCACAATCCCTACCATAAATTTCACTTTTGTACCCTAAAAAAGACTTTCCGCCCCCGTTTTTTATAGTTTTTTAACTATTCACATGCCAAAATACACACAAATAAGACATCAGCAGCACCCTGAAGCACCCCTCTGACACTCCCGGCACACCCCACATTTCCAGAAAAAAGAGGCGTCCCCACCCTTTCACCCCGAGATAAACTTCCAATCTTACTCCCTCTATTACTCCCACATTTTACATTCAATTCAACTCCCAATTTAACTCCCCCAACATATAATATAATAATGTACGCGCGCGCGAGGAGCAGACAATACCGCCCCGCAGGCACACCAACGTACCCACGGGGCGGCATAACGCACTGAGCAACAAAGCCTAAGCCTCGCCCTGAGGACTGGGGAACGAGCCACCCTGACGATGATCGTGCAGGTCGATAGGGCCGTTCACCTTCTCATACTTAGCCACATTGTCATTCAGGGCATACATCAGGCGCTTGGCATGCTCCGGAGCCATAACCACGCGCGACTTAACCTTGGGGCTGCCCCCATTGGGCAACATGCGGATAAAGTCAAGAATAAACTCAGCGGAAGAGTGAGTAATCACTGCAAAGTTAGAATAAACACCGTCCTCCACTTCCGTAGGGACACTGATTTTCACCTGATTGGGATTGTCATTCGTTGGCATGATATCAAATGTTTTAATTGTTCTTGATGCAAAGTTACACATACAATTTCAATTAGCGGCAATCCGCTGCCCACTTTTCTCCCAATATTGCATCCGCACAGCCAGCCTCACAAAGAAAGTGCAGAGAAGAAAACTTATTGTGATGAGACAAAAACCTATCGTGCGACCCCGAAAGCATATTATGCAGAAACAAAATTTTTTCGCGCAGAACTGAGATTTCATCGCGAGGAGCCCCGTGCCGAATCCGTCGAGACGAAATCTTAACGCGTTCTCCCAAAATAATTTAGTCTGAATTATGAATAATTTAGTCTGAATTTTAAATAATTCAGTGAATTAATTTGGCAACAATATAGCAGTTGGCACAGATTACAGTCTCTGCGAAATAGTCATGCTCTCTCTGCGCCAGCATCTGTGTCATTGCCTATAAAAAAATAAAATATTTTTTGCATACATTCCTGCATTGTTTCGCTTAAATGGTTGAAAAACAGGCGATTTAATATGCAGGGTAATTTAGTCCTGTGGAAATCAAAGGCGAAGCCTTCGCGAAGATTTCGTCGGTGGTCGCGCCGTCTTGAAAGAGGCTGGGCCTCT
>CADAJV010000035.1 GCA_902788275.1 uncultured Bacteroidales bacterium
CACGGAGTTAAAACTTTTTTCAAGGGGATTAGATTAAACTTAGGCAATGATCACGCAAAAGACTCGGAATAAAAGTCTCATGTCTATTCTAATCAACGCAGTTATGCAATAAACATACAACTAACGCAGTCAGAATTGGTTGCATTATGAGTAATCTGTGCCAACATCTATATCATTACCAAAAATAAAACGTTTTTTGCCTGCATTCCTACATTTTTTCGGATAAATGACTGACAGTAACTGATTTACGTATGCAGGATAATGTAAGGAAGGGGGAGGAATTGATAATTGAATAACGAAAACGAAAACAAAAACAAAAATATTTGAGGTTGGAGGTTTAGCGAGTTGATAGTTGAGAATTGAAAATTGATAATTGAATAACGAAAACGAAAATCCGTGAGATCCGTTAGATCTGTGTTTTTTAACCACGGATTATTCGGATTGAACGGATAAGGATAACGAAAACTCGCGGCAAACAGACGTGTTAATAATTGAAAAAAGGGGTGGCGGAATGATGAAAATTTAGTAATTTTGTATCTGTAAATCCGGGGCTGGCAGTGGACAGCCTAACAGGGATTTCATGACATACTGAATAGCGGAACTAATTGCGAGAAGGCTGAAAATAATCGCGTCGAGCCGAAATCTAATCGCGCTGAAGCTGAACGTTTCTTCGCGATAAAATTATTTCTCCTCGCGATAAAATTGTTCCTCCCCGGAACAAGGTGTTTTCTTTGCATAATCAAGGATTCGCTCTTCACGCATAAAGTGTACGACACTTTCTATTAAAAACATAATACTCTTATGGAAAAAAGCAACATCAGTTTTACGATTGTCCGCATGGACAAATACCGGGTGGCTCACGTAAGCACAAAGCCAGCCGACAGTTTCTTTGAACGGATAAAGAAGGATACCAAGAAGGGCGAAGTGTACAGGCTGCGCCAATATGTTGCGCTGCGTGGCAGCGACAACGGCTATAAGCGCAAGGGGCTGCTGCCTAGGGTGTACCTGCAGGCGGAGATGGAGAACGGCAACGACGGCTCACTGAAGGTGAAAGGGTGCCTCGGACTGACATGGCTGCACATCGGCGGTGTGAAGGGCTATGCCGACGGGATGGCTGTGAAGAAGGCTGCCATGGCTCTGCCTATGACCTACGCGGCATTTACCGGTGCTGACGGCAAGAGCGTGGAGGTATTGGTGAGAGCTACGACAAACAGCGGAGTGATGCCGACAGAGGAGGAGGGCATCGACAAATTCTGCACGGCAGCATACAGGATTGCACTGAACACGTATGCTAACGTGCTGCCGCTGCTGGCAGAGGCGACGGCGATAAATGCCAGGTGCTGCATAGCGATGCCGCTGGACCCCGAGCCATACTACAACGCGCAGGCCGTGCCACTGAGGGTGGACGATGGATACAAGAATGCCGACGCCCAGGTGGCATACTCACCGCTGGAAGAGAAAAAGATCAGGGAGGAAGCGGCTAGCAGCAACAAAAGGGCGGCGATGACGAAGAAACTGATAGAGTATCTGGAGGAATACGAATTCAGATATAACGTGCTGCTGGGCAGGACGGAGTTTATAGACGTCAGGGACATTGGCCGGAAATGGATAATGCTGAGCGAGAGGACGATAGAGCGCCTGACCGTAGAGGCCACGATGAAGGGCATTGAGGTGCGCGACAAGGACGTGAGGCGCATAGTGACGTCAGACCTGGTGGCGGAATACCACGCCGCAAAGGAATATCTGAGGAGCGAAGAACTCTACTGGGACGGCAAGACGGACTATATCGGCATGATGGCCAGGAGGGTGAAGAACAACCTGCCGCAGTGGGAGGGATGGTTTAAGAAATGGTTTCTGTACATGGTGGCACAATGGGCTGGCATGCCGAAAGGACATGGCAACAGCACGGTGCCACTGCTGATAGCAGGCCAGGGATACAACAAATCGACGTTCTGCCGCATGCTGCTGCCGCCGGAACTGCAGGACTACTACAACGACAACCTGCAGGCTAACAATAAGACGCAGATGCTGAGAGCCATGCACCAATACCTGCTGATAAACCTGGACGAGTTTAACCAGATAAGCGCAAAGCTGCAGGCAGGATTTCTGAAAAACCTGCTGCAACTGGCGAACATAAAGGGACGGCGCTCTTACGGAAAGAGCGAGGAGGAGTTTGACCGCACGGCATCCTTCATTGCCACGACAAACGAACCCAGCGTGCTGGCTGATCCTACCGGCAGCCGACGGTTTATAGGAGTGGAGCTGACAGCGCCCATCGATGTGAGCGGCGGGGTGAACTACCGCCAAATGTACGGACAGGCGATGAAGATGCTGGACAGCGGCGAGCAATACTGGTTTTCGAAGGAAGAGGAGAAGGAGATTATGACGCACAACAGGAAGTATGTGATTGTGCCACCCGTGGTAGAACTGTTTCACGAGTACTTCGAGGTTGCACAAAATGCCGAAGACGGCAAATGGATGACGATTACGGCACTATACAACTTCCTGCGAAAAAAAGGCGGCGCCGGACTGGACGTGGACTGCGTGTCGCAACTGGGACGGTATCTCTCGCCACTGTTCAACGACAGGAACAAAAAGAGACTGCGTGACCAGACATGGTACTTGGTCAAGATGAAGGAGGGATAAGGAAAACAGGGATTATTTGAGGTTGGAGGTTTAACGAGTTGATAGTTGAGAATTGAAAATTGATAATTGAATGCCGCAGGCGGCACACAGATCACGCTGATTATTTTTAACTCACACTGATTTCACAGATAAACACAGATAAATTTAACAAAAACGAAAACGAAAACGAAAATCCGTTAGATCCGTTAGATCTGTGTTTTTTAACCACGGATATAGCGGATTGAACGGATAAAGAAAACAGGGATTATTTGAGGTTGGAGGTTTAGCGAGTTGATAGTTGAAAATTGAAAATTGATAATTGAATAACGAAAACGAAAACGAAAATCCGTGAGATCCGTTAGATCTGTGTTTTTTAACCACGGATTATTCGAATTGCACGGATAGTTTTTAACAAAACCCGAGAAATATCTGTCCAGTCTCTTCCGAATCATTTTAGTTAAGGTTTTCTTTGTCTTCTTATTTTTTCTCCACACAGAATTTTCCTCCTGCCTCCTAAAAATATATGTTTTGAGAGAAAAGAAATAATAATAATACGAAATAGGTATATATTTTGTATGTGGATTGAAATGTTTTTTATATTTTTGCCGAACAATGGAAATTGTGTATATTCACAAGCACACTGCAAACATGGAAAAAGAAGGCAATATCATAAAAAGGTTTTTCAACTGGTATTTCAGCAAGAATGTCCTACCCTACTGGGCCATATTGATTGCGGACACGATAATAGTGTTCATATCTGCCATATTCTCTTACTGGGTAACCAACAGCACGGTGAGTCTCTTTGACTACAGATGGGCTGTGCTATACACCTGTCTGATGTACACGGCGCTGAGCTGGGTGGGTGTAAGGCTGTTCAAGACCTACACCAGCGTGATGCGCTACTCAAGCATGGTGGACCTGCTGAAACTGGCATACGCCAACCTGACATCAATGGTGCTGTGCATAATAGCGATGTACTCGATGAAGGCACTGGGAGTGGAGCACCTGTCGGCCCTGTCGCTGCCCAACACGATATTGACATTTATCATCGCCTCAATGCTGATGTGGGGAATAAGGATAGCCGTGAAATCGATATACGAGAGCATCAACACCGGGCACCACATGGTGAGGACGCTGATATACGGTGCCATGACCGGCGGCGTGGGAATGGCCAAAAACCTGCGCTCGGGGCACCCGCGAAAATTTGAGCTCTGCGGATTTATCTCCCACGAAAACCGCATACACGGCATGAAGCTGGCCGGTGTGCCTGTCTATACGCTGGACGACGACCTTGAGGCCATCGTCAGGAAGGAGCGCATACAGGCTGTGCTGGTGAGCCCCTACAGGGTAATGGACTTCCGCAACAATCAGGAGATACAGAACATTCTCATAGGAGCCGGATGTAAGATATTCATGGCTCACTACGCCAAGGAGGCCAGCATCAAGGACGGTGCCCTGACCGAGGAGGAGATGATGAACATGCGCATCCAGGAGGTGAGCGTGGAGGATCTGCTGCCCCGGTCGGAGATAAACGTGGACATGAAGTCGGTAGCTAAGCAGCTGAACGGCAAGCGCGTGCTTATAACGGGCTCGGCTGGCTCCATAGGCATGGAGATAGTGCGGCAGGTGGCACAGTTCAAGCCCGCCAAGATGATGCTGATAGACCAGGCAGAGACGCCGCAGCATGACGTGCGCCTGATGATGGCCAAGGACTATCCCGACGTGGAGTTTGAGGCCATAGTGACAAGCATAAGCCGCCGGACGAGGATGGAGTACATTTTCAAGAGCTTCAGGCCAGACTATGTGTTCCACGCCGCAGCATATAAGCACGTGCCGATGATGGAGGACAACCCCAGCGAGGCTGTGCTTAACAATATCTACGGCACCAAGGTGATTGCCGACCTCAGCGTGGAGACTGGCGTGAAGAAGTTTGTGATGATTTCAACGGACAAAGCCGTGAACCCGACAAACGTGATGGGATGCTCGAAGCGTATATGCGAGATATATGTGCAGAGCCTCGACAGGAAGCAGAAGCTGCAAGCCATAAAGAACAGGAAGTCGGGCGACATGCACACGGATGACTACACACAGTTTGTGACGACGCGCTTCGGCAATGTGCTGGGCTCGAACGGCAGCGTGATACCCCTGTTCAGGGAACAGATAAAGAACGGCGGTCCGGTGACGGTGACCGACGAGAGGATAGTAAGATTCTTCATGCTGATACCCGAGGCCTGCAAGCTGGTGCTGGAAGCCGGCACTAAGGGCAACGGCGGCGAGATATTCGTCTTCGACATGGGCAAGCCGGTGAAGATTGCCGACCTGGCAAAGAGAATGATTGCACTGTCGAACGCAAAGAACGTGAAGATAGAATACACCGGACTGCGCGAAGGAGAGAAACTGTATGAGGAGGTGCTGAACGAACTGGAAGGCACCAAGCCTACATTCCACGACAAGATACGCATCGCCCAGGTAAGGGAGTACGACTACGACGAGGTGTCGAAGGATATTGACGAGCTGGTGGAGCTGTCGAAACAGTACGACAACATGAAAACAGTACGCAAGATGAAAGAGATTGTGCCTGAGTACAAGAGCAATAACTCGGTGTACGAGGTGCTGGACAAGGAAGAGTAGGCGTTTATAATTGATAATTGATAATTGAAAATTGAAAATTAGCCAAGTCCGGGAGTGAACAAAAGTGACCACGGATTGAACGGATAGAACGGATGTTTCTAGTCGCTGTGCGACCCGCAGATTTCGCAGATGTGTGCAGATTCCGCAGATTTATTATCTCACACAGATTGCACAGATTGCACAGACTTGGATAAATTGAGAATTGAGAATTGATAATTGAAATTTAGCAAGCCAGTGGACATAAACAAACACGAATTGCACGAATAACACGAATACCGAAGGTATCGCGAAGACTCTGTCAGTGGTCGCGCCTTGGCGCGGGCTGACAAAAAAGAGTCTGAGAGCGAAGCGGCATAGTTGATAGTTGATAATTGATAATTATACCATGTCCGGGAGTGGACAAAAGTGAACACGGATTGAACGGATTGAACGGATGTTTTTAGTCGCTGTGCGACCCGCAGATTTCGCAGACTTATTTTTGATTTCGCTGATTTATTAGGTCACACAGATTTCACAGATTACACGGATTTTTTTTCTGACCACGGATCTCACGAATTGACACGAATATTTTTAGATGACAGACTACGGTCTGCTTTGTTAACAAAGGTTGCTTTTGTTTTGAAGTACCTCTGAAAGCGAGTTTTCATGGTTCTTCTCCCAAAAATCAACTCATCATCTAAAAAGAATTCTTATCTGTGTTAATCCGTTTTATCTGTGTTCGTTAAACTACTATTTTTCTTGACCACGGATTGCACGAATTACTACGAGTGGAGGGTAAAAAAGCCTCTATTGAAAATCAAAGACAAAATAAATCCCCGATGGAGACATCGGGGATTTATTTCTTGTGATGAAGGGAGAGTGATTACTTCTTGCAGCCCTTGCACTTGGAGCAGTCTTTCTTACAGTCAGTGCACTTGGTGCAGCCCTTCTTGCAGTCCTTGCACATAGTGCAACCTTTCTTGCAATCAGCCTTGGCACACTGCTTCTTGTCCTTGGGGCATGGCTTCTGGCAATCCTTCATGCCGTGGCCCCTGAATCCACGGTGGCCCTGAGGACCGGCATGGCGCTGGGGCATGATGCTACGCTCAATCATCTTGTCGGTGCGCCAGGCCTGAAACTGCTCGGGGGTGAGTATCTCGGAGAGAGCCTTCACATAAGGCATCGGCTGATGGCCGGCAGCTTTATCGCATTTCTGACCATCCTTGTTGCAGTCGCCCTTGTCGCAGTCTTTCTTGCCCTTGGGGCATTCAGCCTTGGCAGCGTCTTTCTTGCAGTCGGCCTTGTCGCATTTCTGCTTGTCCCTGGGGCACTCGGCCTTCTGGCCCTTGGGGCATGCCTTACGGCTGAGGACCTTGGTGTTGAGGTCGAGGAGCTTGGTCTTCTGGTCGGCGGTGAGGTCATAGGCCTTGGCCATGCGGTCGGTAATGATCTGTGCCTTCTGTTCGGGGGTGAGCATAGCACACTGTCCCTTATTCTGCTGGTCACACTTAGCAGGTTCCTGTGCCATCATTGTGGCGAGCCCCAGAATAAGACTGAGACTAAAAATGATTGTTCTTTTCATTGTAATAAGCATTTTAGCGGATTAAACATTTTCTGTCTGTAAGACTGATGTGCCTACCCAAAGTTTAATCCTTACATATAAGTTTAACATTCTTTAAGCAAAGCGTTTCCGGGGGGGGGCTTTAGGTCCCGTAGAAATTAAAGGAAATAAAGGATATTTATAAACTTTGATTGGATGACAAATATTTCTGATGCTTCTGCTATTTCTGCGAGACTTCATAAAGAAAGTCATCATTTATCAACTGGAGCGGCGCTTCTGTTCCTTGGCCAGTTCGGCAGGGATGCGGAAGGCGGCGTAAAGCTGGAAGATGGCGGCGATGAGGAGTGCTATGAGCCATTCGTTGTGGCGCATGTAGGTCATGTGATACTGATGACCAAACATTAGGGCACCGCTGAGAACCAGAAGGAGGGCACCGAAGATCTGCTGGCGGCGCAGACGGCGAATGACGACGCTGTCACCCTCGTAGCTGGCCAGCATCTGCATGGAGGCGAACATCAGGGCGCCAGCACTATAGATATAGGGTGCCAGCTTGCTGTCGAGGGGATTGAGCATGGCACCGATGATGATAAGGACACCGCCAAGGCGGTAGATAAAGAGTTGGAGACTATTCAGCTGTTTCATCTTCAAATACGTAAACATCCTCGTTTTCGTTCTTCATATAATATTTCTCACGCGCAATGCGCACCACGGCATTGGGGTCGCGCTGGAGCTCCATATACAGCCGCGTATCGCGCTCATACTGCGAGCGGTAGGCCTCGATCTCAGACCTTAGAGCGCTCTCCTCCTTGTAAAGCTGATAGCGATTGTAAAGGCTGTTGGAGTCGAGAAAGGCTATAAGGGCCACAAAGATAACGATGGTGGTGGCATACTTATGGCGACCTAAATATCTGAAGAAACGCTTGATGATGAGCATGGGGAGTTAGGAGTTAGGAGTGAGGAGTGAGGAGTGAGGAGTTAGGAGTGAGGAGTGAGGAGTGAGGAGTGAGGAGTTAGGAGTTAGGAGTGAAGAGTGAGGAATTGGAATAAAAGTGCGAGAGTGCGGGAGTGCGAATCTCAAATAATTATTGTTTATTGGTTATTGATTGTTGGTTTATGTGAATTTCATTGCAAAGATAACAAATGTTGGGAAGAAAAAAGCATGATTCGGCGAAAATCATTACTTTTGCAAATAAAAAACTTTATTACTATGTCAAGCAACACAAACCAAAAATTTCCGTGGACCAAGCATTTTTGGCTTAATGTCCTGTCGTCAACTGTCGGTTTTGTAATCGGCGCAGTAATACTTACCTTCATAGGCATAGCCATCATTGTGGGCCTCATGGCGGGCGGCAGCAATGTTGCGTCGGTAAAGAGCAACAGCGTACTGCACCTGCACCTCAGCGGTGTGCTGAACGAGCAGCATCGCGACAATCCCCTGACGACCCTCATGGGCGACGATGAACCTACCCTCGGCCTCAACGAGATGCTCAAGGCCATCAAGATGGCCAAGGAGGACGATAACATAAAAGCCATCTGGCTGGAGGGCGGTGCTTTTGGTGCCGACCCCGCCTCGATGCAGGAGCTGCGCGGTGCGCTGGCAGACTTCAAGACATCGGGCAAGAAGATATACGCTTACGCCGACAACTACATGCAGGGCACCTACTACCTCTGCTCGGTGGCCGACAAGGTGGTGCTCAACCCCATAGGTACGCTGGACTGGCACGGCCTGAGCTCGCAGATAACCTTCTACAAGGACCTGATGGCCAAGCTGGGAGTGAAGATGCAGGTGTTTAAGGTGGGTACATACAAGAGTGCCGTGGAGCCATACACCGAGACACAGATGAGCCCCGCCAACAGAGAGCAGATAACGGCCTTCCTCGGCGATATATGGCAGACCTTCGTGAACGACGTGAGCAAGAGCCGCAAGCTCTCTGCCGGGACGCTCAACGCCCTGGCCGACAAGTATATGGCCTTCACATCGGGCAAGGAGATAAAAGCCAGCAAGCTGGTGGACGAGCTGATGTATAAGGATGAGTTTACCGACATGCTGAAGAAAGCCCTGGGCGTAAAGGAGAAGGATGACCTCAACCTGGTGGAGCCCGAAGCCCTGTGTGAGACAGACCCGCAGGACATTGACCAGGACGACCAGGTGGCCATCTATTACGCCGAAGGCGAGATAGTGGATGTGGCCGAAGCCGGACTGATGAGCGAAGCCTCGATAGTGGGCAGTAAGGTCAACAAAGACCTGCAGAAACTGGCCGACAACGACAAGGTAAAGGCCGTGGTGCTGCGTATCAACTCGGGCGGCGGCAGTGCCTATGCCTCAGAGCAGATGTGGCACAACATCAAGCGCCTGGCCAAGAAGAAGCCCGTGATTATCTCGATGGGTGGACTGGCAGCCTCGGGCGGCTACTATATGTCGGCCGGCGGCGACTACATCTTTGCCGAGCCCACGACGCTGACAGGTTCGATAGGCATCTTCGGCATGATACCCGATGCCAGCGAGCTGCTGACCAATAAGCTGGGACTGAAATATGACGTGGTGAAGACCAACAAGCTCTCCGACTTCGGCAACATAGGCCGCCCGTTCAGCGAGGAGGAGGGCAGTCGTCTGCAGAAATATGTGGAGAACGGATACAGCCTCTTCCTGAGTCGCGTGGCCGAGGCACGCAAGAAGACGACAGCCCAGATAGACAGCATTGCGCAGGGTCGTGTATGGACCGGCAGGCAGGCGCTGAAGCTGGGACTGGTGGATAAGCTCGGCACACTGAACGATGCCGTGAAATATGCCGCCGCCAAGGCCAAGATGGGCGATGACTATAATGTGGTGGAATACCCCGAGGTGCTGCCCTGGTATGCCGAGCTGGCACTGAGCAGCGCAGGAGAGCAGGCATACGCCGGCAAGCTGCGCGCCACCCTTGGCGAACTGTATGAGCCCTTCATTGCCATGCAGGGAGTGAAGAACGGCAGCAATGTGTTTGCACGCGTACCATACATTATAAAGATTAAGTGACGGTTGACTGTTTATGGTTTACTGTTTACTGTTTACCGTTTACGGTTTACGGTTTACGGTTTACGGTTTATGGTTTACTGTTTACGGTTTATGGGTTACGGTTTACGGTTTACCGTTTACAGATTTGAAATTGAACATTTAGGAGTTAGAAGGAGATAGAAGGAGATAGAGGACGTTAGTAAATTGAAAATTGAGAATTGAAAATTGAAAATTACTTTCCGGACTTGGCTTCTATAACCAATAACCTATAACCTATAACGAAGGAGATAGAGGACTTGGCAGGAAAGAGTTTCATAACATATCCGGCGGTGCGGCCCCTGGCATGGATATACGGTCGCATAATGCGGGTGCGCAACAGGCGCTTTGACACTGGTAGTACGCCAGTGAGCACCGTGGATGTGCCCGTAATCAGCGTGGGCAACCTCAGCGTAGGGGGCACGGGCAAGACGCCCATGTGTCGCTGGCTGCTGGGGGTGCTGACCGAGCAGGGACTAAAGCCCGCCATGCTGTCGCGCGGCTACGGCAGAAACACGCAAGGATTCAGGCATGTGGACACCAACAGCACTGCCGACGAGGTGGGCGATGAGCCGCTGGAGGTGTTCAATGACTTTGACGGCAAGGTGCCGGTGTTTGTCTGCGAAGACCGTGTGCACGGCGCACAGCGCATGCTGCAGCATGACAGGAGTATCAACGTCATAGTGCTGGACGATGCCTACCAGCACCGGTTTCTGCATCGCGACATCAACATACTGCTGACCGACTACAGCCGCCTCTACACCCGCGACCGCGTGATACCCGAGGGACGACTGCGCGAGCTGCCCGAGGGAGCCGCCAGGGCCGACATAATAATCGTCACCAAGTGTCCGGCCGACCTCGGCAGAGAGGAGGCCGACGCCCTGACACGCGAGCTGAAGCCAAGGGAAAGGCAGCAGGTGTTCTTCTCCGCCATCAAGTATGAGCCGCTAGACACAGACCTGAGCGACAAACGCTTGCTCATCTTTACCGGCATTGCCAATCCGCGACCGCTGGTGAGCCACTATGACGGCAAGGGACTGTCGATGGAGACACTGCAATTTGCCGACCACCACAGGTTTACCGACCGCGACATCAACAAGGTGGCGACGGCTGCCGACAAGGCCGACATAGTAATAACGACAGCCAAGGACTACAGCCGACTGCCCAAGGACATACCCGACAGTCTGCGCAGTAAGCTGCACGTGCAACGCATAGGAGTGGAGATACTGCTGGGTCAGGAAGAAGAAGTAAGGAAGACCATATCTAAACTTTCTACCCATACGCCAAGTCCGGGAAGTGGCCACTGAATGACACAGGCATCGCGAAGCGGCAGTTATACAGACAGAAAATATATTTCAAGAATTAGAGAATTTTATAATTCATGCTTAAAGGACTACTAATTTCACGAATCATACGAGAATAATGGATAAGAGAACAGAAATATCTACCTTGGGCGAGTTTGGGCTCATCCGCCACCTGACCGAAGACATAAAGACACAGCAGGCCAGCACCCACAAAGGTGTGGGCGATGACTGCGCAGTGATATCAGCCAACAACAGCGAGACACTGGTGACCACCGACCTGCTGCTGGAGGGCATACACTTTGACCTGACCTACGTACCGCTGAAGCACCTGGGATATAAGGCTGCCTCAGTGAACATATCAGACATCTATGCCATGAACGGCACACCTACCCAGATGGTGGTGAGCCTCGGCATTAGCAAGCGCTTCAGCGTGGAGGACATGGAGCAGCTATACGACGGCATCAAGCTGGCATGCCGGAACCACGGCGTGGATATAGTGGGCGGCGACACGACATCATCGCTGACAGGGCTGACCATCAGCATAACATGCATAGGCATGGCAGACAAGGAGGATATTGTCTATCGTTCAGGAGCCAAGGACACCGACCTGGTATGCGTAAGCGGCGACCTGGGTGCTGCCTATATGGGACTGCAGCTGCTGGAGAGAGAGAAGGCAGTGTTTAACCAGCAAGGCAACAAGGACAAGGAGGTGCAGGCGCAGCCCGACTTCCAAGGGAAGGAATACCTGCTGGAACGACAGCTGAAGCCCGAGGCACGCGGCGATATCATCAAGAAACTGAAGGAGGCGGGCGTCAAGCCCACAGCGATGATTGATGTGTCGGACGGTCTGTCGTCGGAGCTGCTGCATATATGCCACGAGAGCCACTGCGGATGCTCGGTATATGAGGAGCGCATCCCCATAGACTACCAGACGGGCATACAGGCAGAGCAGTTTGGCATCAGTGCCGTGACCTGCGCCCTCAACGGTGGCGAAGACTATGAACTGCTTTTCACCGTGAGCCTCAAAGACTACGAGAAGATAAGTCAGATAGAAGGTGTCCACATCATCGGACGCATACAGAAGGAAGAGCTCGGTGCACTACTGGTGACACGCGACGGAGCCGAATATCCGCTGCAGGCACAGGGGTGGCAGCACTTATGAAGAGCCAAGTAGAGAGGCGAGAAACTTTTCAGTTAGTCGCAAAGTCGCAAAGTCTCAAAGTCGCAAAGCCATTTTAATTTGACGATTAGACGATTTCACGATTGGACGATTTAGCCGAATCCGGTAGCGGGCGATTACAAACACGGATCGTACGGATCTAACGGATAATCAAAATCCTCTAATTCTTGACAGAAAAAAATCTCTTGGCTCTTGATTCTCGCGATAAACCGTAAACAGTAAACAGTAAACGGTAAACGCTAACCGCTAACCCCGGGGTTAAAAGTCGCCCTGCATGAGTCGCATATTGAAGCGGGCATCGCGCAGATAGCTCTGCACCTCAGGATTCTGAAGGAATGACTCGGGGGCGTGCTTGATGATTTTCTCTATCTGGGGAGTGATGACGGGATAGAAATACTGAGATGTGTATTCCATAAAATAGATAGGCCCAAGGACATTGTCGCTATTGCTACTGATGAAATTAGTCCATAGCTTGTCGAGACGATCCTGCAGGTTCTCATTGCGGCGCTCTATCTGCAGATGAGTGGCGGGGCCTGCACCGGCCATAATCAGTCGGGCGAGGCTGTGGGTGTTGTTCTGAATCTCGTTCTGCAAGCGTGCATTCTCATTAAGAAACTTATAGAGGCGCTCGTTGAGAGTGCCGCCACGTACCGTCTGCTCGGTGTCGGTGAAGCTTATCTGTATCTCGCCGCTCTCCAGCACGATAGGCAGCAGGCTGTTGGTGCCCATATAAAGCTGAGCCATGCACACAGTGTCGATGATGCCCTCAAAACCAAAGCGGCCATGCACCACCTCGGCAGAGTCATAAGGAGCCACCGAGTTGTCGGCACTCATCACCTTGAGGTATAGCACATTGCCATCGTAGGTGGGTACCGACGAATTGCCCATGATATTATACTGATCGCTGCACGAAGAGAGCAACGCCATCACGGGGGCTATGAGCATTATGACAAACTTGGGCATGTCAGTTTATTGATTTTGACATGCAAAGATATTCGTTTATCTGCAAAGAAGTGAGTGTTTGGGCAATAATTAAGTGAGATTTTAGCATTATTTTTGATTTGCTCAACGTCATGCCGAGTTTTTTAACACTTTATCTAAGTAATGTCGCAGTTTTTCAGTACCTTTGCAACAAGAGTAATATAAAACCAACATAACCATTATGGCAGAGAATAAATATTACAAGCTAAGCTATGAGCTCTTTGCCCACGACAAAGAAGGCGGCACCCCCATACTGGTGGAGAAGACCAGTGCCGACCACCCTTTTGAGTTCATAACAGGGCTGGGCTATACCCTACCCGACTTTGAGCAAGAGATATCACAACTGGACGGTAGCGCGAAGTTTGACTTCGTCATTCCCTGCGAACGTGCCTACGGCGAATATGACGAGGCACACGTCAAGACGCTGCCCAAGGAGATTTTTCGTGACAAAGACAACCATTTCGCCATAGAGAGCGTGTATCCCGGCAACGTCATTCCAATGGAGAACGAGGAGGGCATGCAGTTTGAAGGCCTGGTGAAGGAAGTGAACCCCACCAACGTAGTGGTAGACTTCAATCATCCGCTGGCAGGCGTGGACCTGCAGTTTCGCGGTGAGGTAATCAATAGCCACGAGGCTACCCCGCAAGAGATAACCGCCTTCCTCAACATTATGTCAGACGAATGTAGCGGCTGCGATGGCGGAGAGTGCGGATGCGGGCACTGCCACGGGAAATAGTTGATAGTTGAGAGTTGAAAATTGATAATTGCCGCTTCGCTCTCGAACTTCTTTATATCGGCCCGCGCCTAAAAAGCATCCTTGCTTTTTCGAGACGGCGAGACCACCGATGAAGTTCTCGCGATGCCTGCAGCATTGACAATTGAGAATTGAGAATTGAGAATTGAAAATTAAGAATTGAGAATTTAATTAATGAATACTTTCGGACATATATTCAGGGTGACCTCCTTTGGCGAGAGCCATGGTCCCGCCATTGGCGGAGTGATTGACGGAATGCCGGCAGGCATTGAGGTGGACGAGGACTTCCTGCAATGCGAGATGGCCCGGCGGCGTCCCGGACAGAGCGACCTCACCACCCAGCGCACGGAGGCTGACAATGTGGAGCTGCTCTCAGGCGTGTTTGAGGGCAAGACAACAGGCACACCCATAGGATTTATGGTGCGCAACACCTCGCAGCACTCGGCCGACTACGACAACCTGCGCCAGATATTCCGTCCCTCGCACGCCGACTACACATATCAGACCAAATATGGGCTGCGCGACCACCGCGGCGGCGGACGCTCATCGGCACGCGAGACCATCACACGAGTGGTGGGCGGTGCCTTCGCCAAGATGGCCCTGCGCCAACTGGGCATCAGTGTGCAGGCCTACACCTCACAGGTGGGCGACATAAAGCTCAACCACGACTACAAGGCCTACAACCTGAAGATGGCGGAGTATAACGCCGTGCGCTGTCCTGACCAGGTGAAGGCACAGGAGATGGCCAACCTCATCAATGCCGTGAGGCTGGAGGGCGACACCGTGGGCGGAGTGATAAGCTGCGTGGTGAAAGGCTGTCCTGCCGGCCTCGGCGAACCAGTGGCTGGCAAGCTGCACGCACAGCTGGGTGCCGCCATGCTCAGCATAAACGCCGCCAAGGGTTTTGAGTACGGCCTGGGATTTGCCGGTGCCGCAGGCAGAGGCTCAGAGCAGAACGATGCCTTTGTGCCTGACGGAGCATCGCGCATCACCACCGCCAGCAACAACAGCGGCGGCATACAGGGCGGCATAAGCAACGGTCAGGACATATATTTCCGCGTGGCTTTCAAACCCGTGGCCACACTGCTGAGAGAGCAGCAGACCGTTGATCTGAACGGCAATGCCGTGGAGTTTAAGGCCAAGGGGCGTCACGACCCCTGCGTGCTGCCCAGGGCAGTGCCCGTGGTGGAGGCCATGACCGCCATGGTGATACTCGACAACTACCTGCTAAACAAGACTACTCACCTATAAAAAAAGACTAATACCATGAACAGACTGCTAACTATACTCTTAGCCGCCACGCTGTGCCTGTGCATCAGTGCACGCAACTACCACATCATTCCCCAGCCCAAAGAGATAACCGACAAGGAGGGAGTGTTTACCCTCACCAAGGGCACGAAAATATATGCAAGCGGCGATGCCAACATCAAGGTGGCCCAGTTCTTTGTCAACAAGCTCAACCGCTCCACGGGACTGGACATCACGCTGACCACCAAGAAGGGCAGTGCACAGATTGTGCTGCTACATAATAATAAGGTTGGAGGCGACGAGGCTTACCGCCTGACCGTGGGCACCAGGCAAGTGGTGGCTGAAGCCAGGACCGACCGCGGCCTCTTCTACGCCATGCAGACCTTCATGCAGATGTTGCCGCCTCAGGTGGAGAGCGACAAGGTGGTCACCCCTGAAGAGGGATGGACAGCCCCTGCCGCCGTCATCAACGACGAGCCACGCTTTGCCTACCGCAGTTTTATGCTCGACCCCTGCCGCCACTTCTTCAGCATAGACGACATAAAGAAGCAGATAGACATCATGGCACTCTATAAGGCCAACAATATGCACTTCCACCTGACCGAAGACCAGGGCTGGCGCGTGGAGGTAAAGAAATATCCGCGCCTGACCGAGGTGGGAGCCACCGCCATAGGCCGTCCCAACACCGCCGATGGCAGCACGGGGCCCTCACGCTACTACTACACCCAAGAGGAGTTGCGCGACCTGGTGGCCTACGCCCAGGATAGGTTTATCAACATCATCCCCGAGTTTGAGATGCCCGGCCACGGACTGGCCGCCATAGCCGCCTACCCGTGGCTCAGTTGTCGCGACGTGCAGGTGAAACCGCGCAGCGTGTGGGGAGTGGAGCCCATCATCATGTGCGCCGGCAAGGAGAGCACCTTCCAGTTCCTGCAAGATGTGGTGGATGAGTTGGTGCAGATATTCCCCTCCAAATATTTCCATATCGGCGGCGACGAGGCACCGCGCAACGAGTGGAAAGCCTGCCCCTTATGCCAGAAGCGCGCCGATGAGCTGGGCTTCAACAATGAGCAGGGCCGCTCAAGGGAAGCGCAGCTACAGAGCTACGTGGTGACACGCATGGAGAAATACCTCAACAAATACGGCAAGAGCATCATTGGCTGGGACGAAATACTGGAGGGCGGCGGCCTCAACCCGACGGCCATCGTCATGTCGTGGCGCGGCACCCGGGGCGGAGTACAGGCCGCCAAGGCCGGTCATCAAGCCATCATGGCCCCCAGCAGCGACGGCTACTACCTGGACTATTACGAAGGTGAGCGGGTGCTGGAACCCGTGGCTCCCACCTATGCCGCCAGCGTACCGCTGAGCCGCACCTATGGATATGAGCCCGTAGCCCCTGAGCTGGAGGGCGATCTGGAAAAATACATACTGGGGCCGCAGGGCAACCTGTGGGCAGAATATATTGCCGACCTCAACACCCTGGAGTTTAGATTCTATCCGCGCATACTGGCCATCATGGAGACTGGCTGGACGCCACGCGACAAGAAAGACTTTGCCGACTTCAGCCGCCGCGTTGACGAGGATACCTACCAGAGGCTGGAGGCTCACAACGCCAAGTATTACATACCCATACCCGAGCAGCCCAAGGGTTCGTGTGACTTCATTGCCTTTACCGATGAGGCAGAGCTGGCCTTCCAGACCAGCCGCCCCGAGACCATGCGTTACACCCTTGACGGCAGTGAGCCGACACTGCAGAGCACACCCTACACCGCCCCCATACGCATCAGCCATGATGCCACGCTCAAGATAGCCACCCTGCTGCCCTCGGGCCTTAAGAGCCCCACACGCACCATCAGCGTGCAGAAGCAGAGCCTCTCCCCTGCCCTGCCCGAGCCCGACAGCCTCCGCTCAGGCCTCAGCCTGAACATAGCCGACGGTCTCTATACCAGCTGTGCCATGCTCGCCGCCAATGTGGAGTGGACGGGCACCACGGCCAAGGCCCTGGAGGAAATCACGCGGCAGAAGCATAACGGCTACTACTCAGCCGTAGCCGAGGGACTGGTAAGAGTGCCGCAGGACGGAGTATGGTTTTTCCGCGCCAACTATCCCGAGGTATGGATAGACGGCCGCAAGGTGGTAGATAACACCGACCACTGGGTGCTTGACGGCAACCGCGGAGGGCGTAGCATGGCCCTGGCCAAGGGACTGCACAGGATAAAAGTCGTATTCCTTGGCTACAACGCCAGCGGACGTCCCACCTACTGGGACAATGGTCAGATACTGTGGCGCCATCAGGACGATGCACAATACTCAAAAATCAAACCAGAAGCCCTCAGCCACTAATCCTGACAAAAAAAACACAGAAAAATTTGGTCATAATAAAAGATTGCACTACCTTTGCACCGCAATTTTAGATGGTGCCATAGCTCAGTAGGTAGAGCATCGGACTGAAAATCCGTGTGTCCCCGGTTCGAATCCTGGTGGCACCACCACAAAAGAAGCAGTTTTCCGCCAAAGAGAACTGCTTTTTTGCTATTTTATTCTTAACTTTGCAAGACAACCAAAGACTTACTCCTGTAACTCCTTTACTCCTTACTGCTATGAAACATTTCCCTGGCGATGACGACCGCAAATGGCAAGTGCTGAAATCAGAATACCTGTTTCGCCGTCCATGGCTGACGGTGAGGTGTGAGCATACCCTGCTACCCAACGGCAATGAGTGTCCCGACTACTATGTGCTGGAATATCCCACGTGGATTAACATCATTGCCCTCGACAAGAAGGGGCGCATGGTGATGGTGAGGCAATATCGCCACGCCCTCGGTGTGACGCGCTATGAGCTCTGTGCGGGAGTGGTGGACCCCACTGACAAGTCGCCGATGGAGGCTGCGCAGCGTGAGCTAATGGAAGAGACAGGCTACGGCGGCGGTCACTGGGAGGAGTTTGCCGTGCTGGCACCAAATCCAGGGTCGGCCAACAACCTCTCCCACACGTTTCTGGCCACCGACGTGGAGCCACTCTCCACCCAGCACCTGGAGAGCACAGAAGATATCACCGTACACCTCTTCACCCCGGCAGAGGTGATGCAGATGCTCAGCGAGGGGCAGCTGATACAAGCACTGCACGCCGCCCCTCTCTGGAAATATTTCTATCTACACCGACCGGCAGACTAAGAGGAGGCCCAGGCCTTTACCACGTACCTCTTATAGTAAGAGACAATGAGAGTGGTAAGCGGCAGGGCAATAATCATACCTATAATACCGAGCAGGTAACCCCAGACACTGAGGCTAAGCAAGATGAGATAAGGGGGCAGGCCAATAGCCTTGCCCATAATCTTGGGGGTGAGCACAGCATCCTCTATGATCTGCACAATAATAAAGACGATGGCAGCCCCAAGCAGCACGAGCCAGAAGTTCTGACCCGTCTCGGCAGACTTGAGTATGCAGAGGATGAAGGCCGGTATCAGACCCAGGGCATGGAGATAGGGAATGAAGCTGAGCACGCCCATGAGCACACCCATCGGTATGGCGAGGGGAAAATTGATTATACTGAAGCCGATGCAGAACAGGATGCCCACACACAAGGCTATCAGAAACTGGCCGCGGAAATAGGCGTTCATGCCACTCTTAAGGTCGCTGGAAAGGCGAGAGGCAAAGCGCGAGTAGCGGTGCGGCACCAGGTTGCGCATACTGCGGCTCAGATGGTCGAAATCGTAGAGGATAAAGAAAAAATACAGCAGAGCGATACCCCACGAGAACAGGCTGACAATGATGCCGGCCGTATGCTGCAGGAAGCGCATCATGCGCGGCATGACAGCCTTGACCAATTCCAGGAACTGTCCATCGCGGAGCAGTTTGCCGACATTAATCTGGCTGAAATACTGGGCTATGAAATCCTCCACCTGAGTATTGTAAGACCCCCGTCGCAAATAGTTATCGACAATGCCGATAAACCGATGGCAGTCGGCCACCACAGCAGGCATGATAAGCAGGATCAGACCTGTGATGATTCCGCCCAGCAACAGCAGCGTGGCAGCCATAGCCAGACCACGGTATTTGAGCCGCGCCCGATGCTGGAAGAAATCCACCACGGGGTTGATAAGATAAGCCAGAAACCACGCTACGAAAAACGGCACGAGCACCACGCTGAGATAGTCGATAATCAGCACGGCCAGCACAACGCCGCCAACCACCAAGGCTGCACGCATAAAAGAATCGAATGTTATAGGCTTCATTGGAGTAAGGAGTAAAGAAGTAAGGAGTATGGGGTTAAAGCGAAAGTGTTTTTATTTGTTGCAAAATTAGCAATAAATCTTTATTCCTAACTCCTAATTCCCAATTAATTGTTATCTTTGCAGCACTATGTTGTATATTGTACCCACACCTGTAGGCAACCTGGAGGACATCACCCTGCGCGCACTGCGTGTACTGAAGGAGGCTGACCTCATACTGGCTGAGGATACGCGCACCTCATCGGTGCTGCTCAAGCACTACGACATACACCGCCCGTTGCAGAGCTACCATAAGTTTAACGAGCACAAGGCAGTGGATATGTTGGTGGAACGACTGAAGGGCGGCGAGACGATGGCCTTGGTAAGCGATGCCGGCACCCCTGGCATCAGCGACCCTGGCTTTCTGTTGGCGCGTGAATGTGTGAGAGCCGGAGTAGAAGTGCAATGCCTGCCCGGCGCCACGGCCTTTGTGCCGGCACTGGTGGCCAGCGGATTGCCCTGCGACAAGTTTGTGTTTGAGGGCTTCCTGCCTCAGAAGAAGGGACGCATGACACGACTGCAGCAGCTGAGCGCCGAGGAGCGTACTATAGTGCTCTACGAGAGTCCCTACCGCGTGGTCAAGACACTGGAACAACTGGCCGAAGTGATGGGCCCCGACAGGCAGGTGGCCGTTTGCCGCGAGATAAGTAAGATGCACGAGCAGACAGTGCGTGGCACAATAAGCGAGGCACTCACTCACTTCAAGGAGCATGCACCCAAAGGCGAGTTTGTAATTATAATCGGACAGAAGGATTGATAGTTGATAGTTGATAGTTGATAATTGAAAATTGCCGCACCAACGGCTAAACCTAAATAATACAGAAAACCATAAAGCCAAAAATTATGAAACATTTCATCCCATTGATGATGGCCGCAGCACTTATGATTTCCTGCGGCCAGGGCGAGAAGAAAGAGAACCTGGTGAACGGTGACTCCGTAAACCAAATCATCAACCAGAAAGATGCAGAGATCAACAATCTGCTCGGCACCGTCAACGACATTCAGGACGGTCTGCGCCAGATTACCGAGGCTCAAGGGCGCATCAATACCCTGCGCGAGGGTGGCCAGGAAGGCGTAGCCGCTGACGACATACGCGAGCAGATGGCTTTTATCCAGCGCACCATGGAGCAGAACAAGCAGCGCATGACCGAGCTGCAGAAGCAGCTGGACAATGCCAACATCAATGCCAAAAACCTGCGTCAGACTATCGCATCGCTGCAGCAGCAGCTGGACGACAAGTCAACACAGATTGCCGCCCTCAAGGATGAGCTGGCTCGCAAGGATGCCAAGATACAGCAGCAGGCCGAGGAGATCAGCGCACTCAACAGCCACAACGCCAACCTAAGCCAGGCCAACGAGGCCAAGGCACGCACCATCAGCCAGCAGGACAAGGACCTTAACCGCGGATGGTATGTATTTGGCACCAAGCGTGAGCTGAAAGACCATGGCATACTGCACCGCGGCGATGTGCTGCCACAGTCCTTCAACAGGAGCTACCTCACCGAGGTTGACATACGCAAACTTCACAGCATTCCCCTTGGGTCGAAGAGTGCTAAGATTCTCACCAACCATCCCGCCAGCAGCTACACCCTGGAGAAGGATGCCGACAAGAAATACACTCTGCAGATTACCGACCCCGCCTCCTTCTGGAGCATAAGCAGATACCTTGTCATACAAGTAAAATAAGACGAAAAGACCATAAGCGTTGAAGGAATTTATCATCTCTCAGGCCCAGGCGGAGACTGCCGTTCTGGTGGCCATCGTCACATCGCGACAGGACGAGCGCAAGACCGCCGAGTATCTGGACGAGCTGGAGTTTCTGGCCGAGACGGCCGGAGTGCGCACCGTCAAGCGCTTTACCCAGCGTGCCGAAGGGCCAAACACCACCACCTATGTAGGTTCCGGCAAACTGGCAGAGATTCGCGCCTATATAGAGGCCGAAGCTGAAGCCGAGCGCGAGGTGGGTATGGTGATATTTGACGATGAGCTCTCAGCCCGCCAGCTCCGCAACATTGAAAAGGAACTGAAGATAAAAATCCTTGACCGTACCACCCTCATACTCGACATCTTTGCCATGCGCGCCCAGACCGCCAATGCCAAGACGCAGGTGGAGCTGGCACAGTATCGCTATATGCTGCCACGACTCAGCAGGCTATGGACCCACCTGGAGCGTCAGGGAGGCGGCAGCGGCTCAGGCGGAGGCAAGGGCTCTGTGGGACTGCGCGGCCCCGGCGAGACACAGCTGGAGATGGACCGCCGCATTATCCTCAACAGGATGTCGCTGCTCAAAAAGCGCCTGGCGGAGATAGACAAGCAAAAGACCACCCAACGCCAGAACCGCGGACGACTAATCCGCGTGGCACTGGTAGGCTACACCAACGTGGGCAAGTCAACCATCATGAACCTCATGGCCAAGAGCGAGGTGTTTGCCGAAAACAAGCTCTTCGCCACGCTCGACACCACGGTGCGCAAGGTGACGGTGCAAAACCTGCCCTTCCTGCTCAGCGACACGGTAGGATTTATCCGCAAGCTGCCTACCGACCTTGTGGAATCCTTCAAATCCACCCTTGACGAGGTGCGCGAAGCCGACCTCCTCATACATGTGGTGGACGTAAGCCACCCCGACTTTGAGGAACAGATAACGGTAGTGGACAAGACCCTGGCAGAACTTGGGTGTGCCGACAAGCCCACCATGATGGTGTTTAATAAGGTTGATGCATACTCCTTTGTAGAGAAGGACGAGTTTGACCTCACCCCGTCAACCAAGGAGAACATGACGATGGACGAGCTGAAGCAGACATGGATTGCCAAGCTCGGCAACGACTGCGTCTTTATGTCAGCCCTGACCAAGGAAGGCATCGACGATTTCCGCCTGCAGCTCTACCAGCGTGTGAGACAGCTGCATGTGCAGAGGTTTCCGTACAACGATTTTCTATATCCCCTGGCAGAGGACCTGGACTTTGGGTCCGAATCACTGGAAAACATCTAACAGACTATGATAACAAGACGATTAATCCCTATTATCCTCATCGCGCTATCAGGCGTAATCGCCAAGGCTGAGGACAATCTACTCTCGCGCCTCGCTGACACCCTGCACCTGCGCACCGAGCTTACCGCCACAGCCAGCCATGGTGACTTCGCCCCCTACTGGATGAGCAACAACCGCTACGGAGTGGCCTCAGTGGGCACCAACTGGGGCACCATGCGCCTCGGCATCAGTCGTCGGCAAGAGAGCGATGCCGACCGCAAATGGCAGATGGGATGGGGCCTCGAGGTGGCTCCGCTGCTGGAGAAGCAGAACTCCCGCTTCGTAGTGCAGCAGGCATTCTTTGATGTGCAATATAAGAAGGTACGCCTCTCCATCGGCGCCAAGGAGCGCCCCTCGGAACTGCGCAACCAGGCGCTGAGCGGCGGTGCACTGGCATCAGGCATCAGCGCACGTCCCATACCCCAGGTGAGGCTGGAGCTGCCCGACTTCTGGACCATACCCGGCACACGCGGATGGCTGGCCCTCAAAGCACGACTGGGCTACGGATTCTACACCGACGGCCAGTGGCAGCAGGGATTCGTAAATGAAAACGAAGTATTCAGCAAGCACTCACTATACCACACCAAGGCCGGATTCCTCCGCGTGGGCAACGAGGAGAAATTTCCCGTCAGCGTGACCGGCGGACTGGAGATGAACACCCAGTTTGGCGGCAAGCACTATGTCAAGGGACATCCCGAAAAGACACTCAACATGAAGTCGGACCTCGGTGCCTTCTGGCAAGTGCTGGTTCTCAGCGGCGACGACCCCACCGACGGCATCTACTCCAACGAGATGGGCAACGTGACCGGCTCATGGCATCTCAGCATCGACTACAAGGGCAACGGCTGGGGAGCACGCGGCTATGCCGAACACTACTTTGAGGACCACAGCCAGCTCTTCTGGCAATACGGATGGAAGGACATGCTCTGGGGACTGGAGCTCAACCTGCCCAAGAACCCCGTGGTCAGCGACGTGGTGTTTGAATACCTATACCTCAAGCACCAGAGCGGTCCCATCTACCACGACAAGACCGCCAACATTCCTGATCAGGTCAGCGCCACAGACAATTACTTTGGACACGGCATCTACGGCGCCTGGCAGCATGCAGGATTCCTCTCAGGCACGGGCCTCGTCATACCGCCGATATACAACAGCGGCACTATCGGCATCCGCCACAACCGCATCTTCTCCCACCACTTCGGCATCATGGGCCACCCCACCGATGAGATAGGCTACCGCCTGCTCTACACCGACCAGAAGAGCTGGGGCACATACGGCACTCCGCTGATTGACCCGCAGTCGGGATGGACACTAATGACAGAGGCCACCTATGCTCCGCGCAAGCTCAAGGGCCTCAGTTTCGCCCTGGCCTACGGCCACAACAGCGGCGAACTGCTGGGCAACAGCAACGGCGTGCAGCTTACCGTGGCATGGAATGGTATCATCAGAAAGAAATAAGTCACCCTTATGAAAAACAGCATCACAAAGATATTATTGGTCGCAACCCTCCTGCTTGGCATGGGCAGCTGCGACAAGATGGAGGACAACGGCAACTTTGCCGGACTGTGGTACCTCAGCGAATGGAAGAGCCTGCCCGACGGCGAGATAAAGGCCGACAAGCAGAACCGCATATTCTATGCAGTGCAGCTTGACCTCATGAATTTTCGCGGCGGCGGCCACGGCTCCTACCTGTCACGATTCCGCCGCACGGCAGACAGCCTCTTTATCGGCACCGTGTATCATGGGTCCAAAGACGAAATAGTGGACATCACAGAGTTGGCCCCCTTCGGCGTACCTGCCGACGGCAAGTTTGCCATCGACAAGCTATCCAAGCAGACACTCGTCCTACGCAGCGACGATGCCGTGCTCACTTTCCGCAAATATTAATATAGGCGCAACCGCCCTCACCTACTCCGCAGGGTTAGCCTTGCGGATGTTGTTTATCAGCTTCTTGCTCACAGCCAGCGAGAGGACAGATATCCTGATGTCTGGAATCTGACACAGCGTACGCCCACACTCCTGCACGGTGGAGGTGGTAGTAATAACGTCGTCCACCAGGAGCAGGTGCCTACCCTTCAGCCTGTCGGCAGCGCCGCGGCTCAGGTAGAAAGAATCCTTTACGTTAGCCGTTCGCTCAACGGCTGTGAGACGCGTTTGGCTGGTCTTATAAGGTCGGCGCCTGATGGCACCGATGTCAACAGGCAAGCCCGTGGCCTGACTGATGCCGCGTGCCAGTTGCTCGCTCTGGTTATAGCCTCGCCACACCCTTTTGGCAGTAGGAATGGGCATGGGTATAATGACGTCCACCCCGCTGAAGAAGCCGCGCTCCTTCAGCTCCAGGCTCATCAGCTTGCCCAGGTGGTTTCCAATCTCAGGATTGTTATGATATTTAAGGTCCAGCACCACGGCATGCTGACCCTCCTGGCGATCGTAGGTCATAAATGCTGCCGCACGCACTATTGGCAACCGTTGCCAGAACGTGCGCTCCAGACCATTGCCCTCACTGCCGCTGGCATATTCCGACAGGTTAAGGTCCAGCAGACAGCTGCTACATACCGACTTCTCGTCCGCCATCAGTCGCTTGCCGCATACAACGCAGTGGCGCGGAGCCAGAAACTCCAGCACACTATTAAGAATACCGCCGGCCATAGCCCTAGTCATTTTCCAGTGCCTCGTGCAGGGCAGCCACAGCATCGGCGGGACTGGCGGTCTGCTCCAGCAGTTTAACAAACTTGCTACCCACTATGCAGCCGGCGGCATGATGGTTGGCAGCCTCGCGCGTTGCCCTGTTGGAAATGCCGAAGCCCACCAAGGTCGGATTAGTCAGGCCCATCGTCTCAATACGCTCAAAATAGCTGATGGTCGGTGGACCGAAGGTGCGTTGCGCCCCAGTGGTGGCGTCGGTGGACACCTGATAGATGAATCCATCGGTGTACCGGTCAATCAGGCGGATGCGCTCATCGCTTGTCTCAGGCGTGATAAGCATCACTATGCGCAGACCATAGCGGTCAGCCGTGGCTTTATAGTCGCGCAGGTAGAGGTCAAAGGGGAGGTCGGGAATGATGGCCCCGTCGATGCCGCAGTCTCTACACTGACGACAGAAGGCCTCGAAGCCGTAGTGGTAAATCACATTGAGATAGCCCATCAGCAGCAAGGGTATATGCACGCTCTGCCTCACATCCCTTAACTGGTCGAAGAGCAGGCGCAACGTCATACCGTTGCGCAGAGCCTTGGAGGCGGCGTCCTGTATGACAGGGCCATCGGCCATGGGGTCGCTGAAGGGAATGCCTATCTCCACCATGTCAACGCCGCCGTCCTGAAGGGCAAGCAGCGTAGGCACCGTACCATCGAGCGTGGGGTGGCCCGCACAGAAATAGATGGAGAGGATATCCTCCTTTGTGTTTGCAAACAGTTGGTTTATACGATTCATAATTACACTTTTTTCCTATGATTTGATTATCTCAATAAATTGTTTTATCAGCGCCGAGTCCTTGAGGGCCGGTGCCGTCTCGAAGCGGCTGTTGAGGTCATACCCTGCCAGCATCGGGTGTTTCAGGGCCTTCACCTCGCGGACATTGTCGGGCGAGAGGCCGCCGCTGAGCAGAAAGGGAGTACTGCCCGTGTAGGCCTGCAGGAGGGCATGGTCAAACATCTGCCCGCTTCCGCCCCTGCTGTCGCAGTGAGTGTCAAACAGATAATAGTCTGCCGTCCCTTCATACTGCGCCACCCCCTGCAGGCTGGCAGCATCCTTCACACTGAACGCCTTGACTATCTTCACACCGGGCAGAGCCTTGCGCAGGTCGCGGCACAGCTGCGGCGACTCGTCGCCATGCAGCTGTACGAGGTCGAAGGCATAATCGCGCACCGTCCTGCATATATCGGCAAGGGGCGCGTCAACAAACACCGCCACGCGCTTGGCACGGCGCGACCGACCTTCAGCAGGCACCTCGCTAACATAGCGTAGCGAGCGAGGATAGAAAATCATGCCTATCCAGTCAACGCCAAGGGCCTCCACCTCCCTTATATTATGCGCGTCGCGCATTCCACATACTTTTATTATCATTGTTGCTGTTGGTAAGTGTGCGTTGTGGTTTAACAGCTCATATCATGGCTATAAAGTCTGCCAGAGCCTTGCCGGGGTTACCCTCGCGCATAAATCGCTCGCCCATCAGAAATCCGCTGTAGCCACACAGGCGCAGCATCCTTATGTCCTCGGCACTGCTGAGGCCGCTCTCGCTGATCTTCACGAACTCGGCAGGAATCTTGCGGGCAAGGTCCACGGAGGTCTGCACATCAGTGCGAAACACGTGGAGGTCGCGGTTGTTCACTCCCACCACGCTGATATCATCGCCGATATAGTTCAACTCGCTCTCGCCATGTATCTCCAGCAACGTCTCGAGGCCCAGCTCACGGGCCGTGCAGGCCAGTGAGCGCAGCTCCGCCCTACCCAGGCAAGCAGCTATCAGCAGCACGGCATCGGCGCCCATCTCCCTGGCCTCGAAGACCTGATACTCGTCAATCATAAAATCCTTGCGCAGTATGGGCAGGCTCACCAAGGGACGTGCCGTGCGCACATAGTCATTGCAGCCGCCGAAATAGGGCTCATCAGTCAGTATGGAGAGGGCCGCGGCGCCAGCCCGCTCATAAGCGGGCGGTATCTCGTCGGGGCGACCGCTCTCCTTTATCCAGCCCTTGGAGGGCGACTTGCGCTTAAACTCGGCAATGATGCCTGTGGGCGACTGCACAAGAGCTCCGCTGAGCGAACGCCCTGCCGGAGGCTCATCCATCAGGGCCTCCACCCTGCTATACAGCTCGCGCGGCGGCATCTGCTCTTTCATAGCCTCCAGGTCGTGCCGCTTCCTGGCACATATCTCTTCAAGAATAGTCATACTTCCCAAATATCAAATATCACATAACTCCACGTATTTCTTAAACGCGGCAAGGGCCTTGCCGCTCTCCACAGACTCGCGGGCAATGGCAAGACACTCGTTAATGTCGTGCTCGGGCTCCATCAGTTTTATGGCGTAGGCAGCATTGATAATCACCACATTCTTCTGACTGTCGGTGCCACTGTTGTTGAGCACATCATCAAATATCTTCATGGCCTGCAGCGCCGTGCTGCCGCCATATATCTCCTCAGGCTTGATACGGGCAAAGCCCAGATCCTCCGGCGCACGCACCAGTTCGCGCTCGCGAGTCTGAAATTTGAAGTCGCTGGTACCGGAGATTTCGTCGTAGCCATCGATACTGTTGACAATGCCGTACTTCACGTCTATCCGGCTCAGCGTGTTGTGGTAGAGGCGCACCTGCCCCAGCGTAGCCACGCCCAGCAGCTGATAGGCAGGACGGCAGGGGTTGACCAGCGGGCCCAGCAGGTTAAAGCACGTAGGTATGCTGAGTGCCTTGCGTATGGGCCCCACAAACTTCATGCCGTAGGCAAAGAAGGGAGCGTGCAGATAGGTGAAGTTGCACACCTCCAGCGACTGGCGCAACCGTCCCTCATCTTTCTGAAACTTCACGCCGTGGTTCTCCAGCACCGAGCTGGCGCCTGACACCGACGTAGCGGCATAGTTGCCATGCTTGGCCACCTTATAGCCGGCGCCGGCCACCACAAAGCATGCGCACGTCGAGATATTAAATGTATTCTTCCTGTCTCCGCCAGTGCCCACTATGTCTATCACTTCGCGGGTGCCAAGGTCAACGGGCACGCCGGTCTGCAGCAGGCCGTCGCGGAAGCCCAGCAGCACGTCGGGCGTTATGCCCTTGATCTGCAGGGCCATCAGCAAGGCAGCAATCTGCTCTGCAGGATATTTCTCCTCGGTAATGTTGAGCATCACCTGCCTGATCTCCTCCCTCTTGGGGTACTCGCCTTCCACCAGGCGCATAAGTAAATCTTTCATCTCTTTATAGTTGGTTTCTTCGCAACCACCTTTTCTCGCCATGGCAGACTTGATGCAAGCATCATTCTGCTCATTTGGCTTAGCGAAAAGGTTGTAAATAGTTTGTTCACTGTGTCGCGCAGTTAGGCTGCGCACGAAAAGAGGCTGTCAGTGTTTCAGCCAGTTGGCCATAATCGTACGCCCCTCCGGCGTGAGCACCGACTCAGGGTGAAACTGTATGCCGCGTATGTCATATTCTTTATGGCGCAGTGCCATAATCTGGCCTTCGCAGCTGCTGGCTATCACCTCCAGCTCCGCGGGCAAGCCCTCAGCATCCACCACCCACGAGTGGTAACGCCCCACCTCTATCTCGTTGGGCAAGCCGGCAAAGAGATAGTCGTTTCTATCAATGCTCACAGGTGTCTGCACACCATGAAAGACTTCACTCAGGTTCACCAGCTTGGCACCAAACGCCTCCCCTATCGCCTGATGTCCCAGACACACGCCCAGCATCGGCTTACTGCCCGCATAGGTGCGTATCACATCAAGCAGCAAGCCGGCCTCCTCAGGAATGCCGGGCCCTGGCGAGAGAATCAGCTTGTCGGCCAAGGCCAGCTGCCCCAGCTCAAACTGGTCATTGCGCACCACCGTCACATCCACGCCCAGCGACTTCACAAGATGCGCCAGGTTATAAGTGAACGAATCGTAGTTATCAATAATAGTAATCTTCATCTCTTGACTTTTTAATTTTTCAGTTTTTCAATTTTTCAATCTTTCAATTTTTTAACCTTTTAACCTTTTAACCTACATTTCCTCTGCCATGATTATTGCCTGTCTCAGCGCACCGAGCTTATTGTTAACCTCCTGCAGCTCATACTCCTCGTCGCTGCGGGCCACTATGCCGCCTCCGGCCTGAAACCACAGCTCATTGTTACGGCTTATGAAGGTGCGTATGATGATAGCCTGATTCAGGTCGCCGTTGAAGCCAAGGAAGCCTATGCACCCGCCGTAGGCACCGCGGTTGTGCGGCTCATACTTGCTTATCAGTTCCATGGCCTTCACCTTGGGCGCACCGCTGAGAGTACCTGCGGGGAAGGTATCGACAAAAGTCTTGATGCTGTCGGCATCGCTGTCCATCTCGCCACTCACGCGGCTCACCAGGTGGATTACATGGCTGTAATACTGCATCTGCTTATAAGTGTCCACCCTCACATCGTGGCAGTTGCGCGACAGGTCGTTGCGTGCCAGGTCCACCAGCATCACGTGTTCGGCATTCTCCTTGGGGTCATTGCGCAGATACTCAGCGTTCTGCTGATCCTTCACCATGTCGCCCGTGCGCTTGGTAGTGCCCGCTATGGGGTCGATATAGGCGCGCCGGTGGCTGATGCGGCAGTGAGTCTCGGGCGAAGAGCCGAAGATGCGGAAGCCTCCGAAGTCGAAATAAAACAGGTAGGGCGAGGGATTGATGCGCCTCAGTGCGCGGTAGAGTTTGAGGTCATCGCCCTCATACTGCTGCACAAAGCGGCGGCTGATAACAATCTGGAAAACATCGCCCCTCATGCAGTGGGCTATGCAGCGACGGATATTCTCTTTGTGCTGCTCATCGCTGAGCGTGCTGTGGCACTCGCCCACGGGCCTGAAGGCAAACGTCTCTCTGTTGGCCGTATTCAGCAGATTCTCAATATGATTAAATGTCGGGTCCTCCCCCTCCGCTGACTGCATTTCGCTATCCGGAGTCATCTTCTCACTCATGCACACCATCTCCAGCGTATTGTGGTAGTGGTTAAACACCAGCAAGTTCCTATATAATATAAGGTATATGTCGGGCGCATCGTTCTTCTCTGCCGGCTCGTCCATCACCCTGATATGCTCAAAGTATTTCACCGCGTCGAAGGCCGTGTAGCCGTAGAGTCCGCAGTAGCCGTTGGCATCGCCCTCCACACTGAACTGCGCCATAAACCCGCTGATGGCATCCTCGGGCGTATAGTCGGCGGCAATGAGGCCCTCCTCCACCCTGCCGTCGGGATAGGTGGCCCTCACCTTGCCGTGGTTAACGCAGATGCTCGCAATGGGGTTGAAACCGATAAACGAGTGGCTGTTCTCCTCACCATGATAATCGCTGCTCTCCATCAGGCACGACAGCGGCGAGATATCCCTCACCTTGATATACGCATTCACCGGCGTGTACCTGTCTGCCAGTATCGTCTTGCTCTTTAGTCTGTAAGTAAACATATCTCTTCTTTTTTTATATTATTCCTACACTGTGCCGCGCAGATTGGCTGCGCAGGCCCATCCTTAACTTCTTAATCTTTTAACACTTTAACTTTTTAATCTTTTAACTCTTTAACTTTTTAATCTTTTAATACTTTAACCTTTTAATCTTTTAACTCTTTAACCTTTAAGTACGTTTCCATATCCTTGTCGCCACGGCCGCTCACCGTCAGCACCACCACATCGTCAGGCTCAAAATGCATTCTGGGCAGCACCGCCAGTATGTGGGCCGACTCCAGAGCCGGTATGATACCCTCCAGTCGCGTCAGTTCAAAGGCAGCCCGCAGCGCCTCGTCGTCATTCACCGACAGCACCTCGGCCCTCCTCTGCCGGGCCAGATTGCAGTGGACAGGCCCGATGCCCGGATAGTCGAGTCCCGCCGAGATAGAGTATGCCTCCTGTATCTGGCCGTCGTCGTCCTGCAGCACCATTATGCGGCTGCCGTGCAGTATGCCCACGCTGCCGCTGTGGATGGTTGCCGCCGTCTGCTTAGTGTCGCAGCCCAGTCCGCCGGCCTCAGCCAGCACCAGGCGTGTGCGCTCCTCGTCAAGGTAGTGGTAGAAAGTGCCGATGGCATTGCTGCCGCCGCCCACACAGGCCATCAGATAGTCGGGGTAGTCGCGGCCCGTCTTCTCCGTCAGCTGCCACTTTATCTCCTCGCTGATCACACTCTGTAGCCGTGCCACAATGTCGGGATAGGGATGCGGACCCACCGCCGAGCCGATGACATAGAATGTGTCCTGCGGATGGCAGCACCAGTCGCGGATAGCATCGTTCACAGCATCCTTCAGCGTCATATTGCCGCACGTCACGGCCCTCACCTCGGCACCCAGCATCTTCATGCGCTCCACGTTGGGTCGTTGGCGCGCAATGTCCGTCTTGCCCATATAGACCACACACGGCATATCCAGCAGCGCACAGGCCGTAGCCGTTGCCACGCCGTGCTGCCCTGCGCCCGTCTCGGCAATGATGCGCGTCTTGCCCAGCCGTTTGGCCAGCAGCACCTGACCCAGCGCATTGTTGATTTTATGCGCCCCCGTATGGTTGAGGTCCTCGCGCTTGAGCAGTATGCGGGCGCCATATCTGGCGCTCAGCTTATGCGCCTCATATAGCGGCGACGGCCGTCCCACATAGTCCCTCAGCAGCAGCCGGTACTCACGCTGAAAATCCTCACTCTCAATAATGCCGGCATACGCCCGCTGCAAATCCTCGGTACACTTATGCAGCACCTCGGGCACGAAGGCACCGCCAAACTCGCCGTAGAATCCGTTTGCATCAATGTTATAACTCATCTCTTTTATCTTTAATCTGTTATCTTTTCTCTATTGTCTGCTCAAATAAACCGGAAGCCCCGCCGTGAGTATCTCACAGCGGGGCTTCCGTTTCTTCTATATCTTTTTATCACTTCAGCTCAGGCAATGACGCAGCTACTCACAATTATGAAATTCTGAGTTCTGCCACCACCAAAAGTTGAAGAAATTGTGTATCATCACGACATTTTGTTACGTTTTCGGCTGCAAATCTACACATTTTATTTTACCTGCCAAACAAAAAATCAATTTTTTCGCACATATTTCACAAATTAGATATTTTCCTCCCTTTTTTCCTCCCCGCAGTGTCGCGCAGCGCGGCTGCCATTCGCCACCTTACGCTGTGCCGTCACCATCTCCGGATTATTAATTCTCTGCTCGCTGCGCCCAATCCCGTGCAAAAATATTGGTAATGATATATATGTTGGCACAGATTATTCATAATGCAGCCAATTCTGACTGCGTTAGTTGTATGTTTATTGCATAGCAGCGTTGATTAGAATAGACATAAGACTTTTAT
>CADAJV010000036.1 GCA_902788275.1 uncultured Bacteroidales bacterium
AATCTAAGAGCCTCGAGCTGTCATTTTCAAGGCTCTTAGATTTGGTTTCGAGGCTCTTAGATTTTTTTTCAAGGCTTTTAGTTTTGATTTCCACAGGACCAAATTACCCTGCATATTAAATCGTCTGTTTTTCAAGTCTTTAACCGAAATAAGGCAGGAATGTATGCAATATAGGCAATGACACAGATGTTGGCACAGAGAGAGCATGGCTATTTCGCAGAGACTGCAATCTGTGCCAACTGCTATATTGTTGCCATTATTAATGAAATAATCAGGGCCAGCACCTTGTTTGGTGTCGGCCCTGAATGTTTTATCCGTGTAGGGGATTGGTCCCCTGCGGCTGTTTAGTATCTAATCTTCAGGCCATTCTGCAGGTAGATGTTGCCACGCTGCGGCTCGCTGACACTGCGACCGCTGAGATCGTAGGCGGGCTTGGTTGGGTCGAAGGTAGCGTTGGACTCTTCGGCTACCGTGGCATCATTGATGGCGGTGAGGTTACGCGGGTCGTAGATGATGAGGTCGGAGCCGTCTCCCAGTGCTGCCACGATGTAGTACTCGGTGTTGATGATATCCTCGGGCAGGGTAAAGGTGTAGGTGTTGGAGGCGTAAATCATCTGGTGGTTGGCATTGTAGAGCTTGAAACCTACAGCACCCTTGCCGCTGGATGAGGAAATCAGCATCTCTTTAGTCTTGGCGCGATAGGTGCAGGAGTACTTGCGATAGGGGGCACCGTCCACAAAGTCGGTAAACATGCCGAGCTCTCCAACCTCAGAAGCCTTGCCTGGAGTTGCACCGGAGGTGGTGGCCAGGCGTACAGCGCCTTCGGGCATACCTGGATAGTCGGCGGGGTATTCCTTGATTCGTTCGTCGATGAAGAGGATGTTGCCAAGCTTTTTAGGATATTTCTGCATATAGGCAATGGCGGCATCAATTTCAGCCTGGGTGGTGGTCATGTACTTATGGCTATAGTCGTTGAAGTCATAGTTCTTGATGGGTACGAAGAAGCCCCAGAACTGGAAGAACTCGGAGAGGTCGGCCTGTGCTACGTCGCAGCAGAACTTGGCAAACTTGAGGTAGTCGGTGGTGCCGCTGCCGGGGTTGGAGGCATCGTTTGACTGTACGATGGGGCTGTTGCGGAACATGTCGAACAGGCGGGGATAGAATGTGGTGTCGTGCTCCATCAGGTGGAAGTAGAGCCATAGCTGGAAGAACATTCTTGAGCGCTGGCCCAGTTCGTATTCATTCCAGAATGTGTTTTTGTGGAAGAAGTCGCGTACCTGGCTCCAGGGAGCATAGCGTCCTACGTTGGAGCCCTGCATCCATGTGGCAACCTGCGAGAAGAGGTTGACGGTGATTTCTGTGCAGCCTGCAATGTTGATGGGGCTCTGGTGGTGGTGTCCGGTCTCATGGGCGATACACCAGTAGTTGGCGCCGTTGTCGTAAGCCACGCCGTGGGTCATTTTGGTGTAGTTCATAATGGTACCGACGCCGGGATAGTATGTGCCGTAGTTGGTGCAGTAGGGATTGCCGTCGGAGGAGCTGGATGCAGAGAGTATGCAGTTGAAACGTCCCTCAAACTGGCTTGCGCCATTAATGCCGCGCTCCACCTCTACGAGCTGGTCCCAGCGATGCAGTGTGCCTTCGATGCCTTTGGCGATGCCGTCGGTGTCAACCTGGTCGAGCTCGGCAGTGGTGATCTGCTTGAGCAGTTCCTTGTAGTCCATATTATATTGGTAATATTTGGACTTTAGGTGTACTATCCTATCCTGGAACAGGTTGGCGGTGAAGTCTTTCCAGTCGGCATTGGTATGGCCGCGGGTAATATCGAAGTAGCCTTGCACGCGGCCACCCTCAATGTGGATGGTTATGGGCTCGAAGTCTGCTATCTTCTTGTTGGTATTGGTTATGGTGTAGTGAACAAAGAGGAATCCGTCGTCGTTAGGCACAAAGACATTGATACCGCGTTTGAGGGTTGTCTCTGTGGGGTCGATGGTGTAGTCCTTGTTGCTACTGAAGGTGAGGGTGGTGCTGGTGGGTGCATTGCTGTCCACAAAGAACAGGATGATGTCGCCCTGCTTGACGGTGATGCCGGTGGGACCGCTCTGCGGAGAGTATTTGTAGCCTGTTGCCATCAGCTTGGTTGCATTCCACTGGAAGGGATCGCTATAGGGGCCGTAGGCATAGATGCGGAATTCCTTCTCGCGGTGTCCCCAGCTGTCGTTCTTGACCTTCAGGGCTATATTGCTGATGGTCCGAGGCAGTCCCTGCTCTTTCATGGCGCTTACGAGCTCGTCGTCGCTCATCGACTGGTACTCTTCCTTGAGGGTGGTGCAGGCGTAGTCGGAGAAGAATGTCTGCAGGCGTGAGTTGAGTACTGACGTGCTGGTATTGTAGATGAGGTCGTATTCATCGTATGCATCGGCGGCCTTTTGCAGTTGCTCTTCGGTAAGGTCCACACGCTGGAGGGTCCACTGGGCAGCTGTGGAGTTGATGTCGGCATTTACGCCCTGCATGTCCTTTGTGGCAAGTCCTGTTTCGGGCTTGAGCGGCTCAATGATATTGTAGGAACTGAGCCATGCATAGGAGCTCTCCTTGATAATCCAGTTGTGGGTGGTGGTGCCGGTGTTGGTGGTGGTGTAGAAACCTCCTGCTGCGCTGGAGGGGGTGCTAGCCTTACGATTGATATATCGGCTAGAGAAGACATTCTGGAGCGTGTAGGTGTCATCGTCATTCTTTACTACTTTCCAATACTGATCCCAAGCCTCATCGGCAGCCTTGCTGGTCACTATGCGGTGGTCGCTCATGCGCTCTCCCATTACTTGGTTGTCGTCGATATTGGTAAATCTGTAGTAGGCTCCGGCTGTGAGGTCCAGTTGGCCAACATTGCATATCGAATTGAGGTTAGCCCTTACGGTGGCGGTGTCAACCTCGCTGCTCTCTACAGGCTTAAGAACCCACTCTGAGTTGCGGTCGTTATCGTAGTACCAGTCGGTCAGTCCTGAACTGCCGCCATTCAGGTTGGCGCAGTTGCGCTTGTAGGAGCCTACATCGCCGTGGCAGATGATGATGTATGGGTCGCTGTCGGAGCTGTTGTTGGGGCTCAGCTGTATCTTCCAGAAATACTTGCTGGTCGAGCAGGTGTAGTCAGCCTGCATATAGTCTCCAGTCTGGGCATTGCGCAGGCTGAAGCCATCATCGTTGTGCTCTATAATCCACATCTGAGCCAGACGCAGGTTCTCTGCCGTTGACTTGGTGCGGGTGGAAGCCTTGCGGGTGGTGGCAACCTCGTTGATATACTGATTGGTATTGCCACGGCTCTGAATCCTGAACAGTCCGCCGCGTGCCAGCTGGAAGCTGGCCAGGGCACCGCCTGTGAGCTCGTCGGGGTTGAGGATGCGGGCCTCGTAGATGGCCCAGTCGCTATTGCCGTTAAGGGTGGCGGTGGTGCCGTAGGCTACCATGTTGGTGCCGTTGCTGTCCATGATATATGTGGAGCCCTTGATGCACCAGTGACCTGCGTTGCCGTTGATTTCTTCAAAGGTGAACTTGCCAGCTTCGCTGATATTGGTGGTTACGCCCGGAGCAGCGTTCCATGTTACGAGGTCTTTGAAATAGTAGCCCTCTGCATTCTGGATGTAAAACTTGCCCTCGACACCGGTCTCAACAAGCCTATAGAGATATGGGGCGCTTTCCCTTACGCTGCTGCAGTCAACGAGAGTGGTAGAACGGTGGCCGCCGTTGGCATAGAGATAGACCTTTCGACCCACATTGTACATCACATACCATTTACCTGTAGGTACGGTAAAGCGTGACACGGGGTCAACTGACACAGCGTGATTTGGGTTGAGGTCCTCAACGAGGGCCTGCACAGGGGAGGTGGCTGCCGTGAGCAGCATCACCGCCAGAAGTGTAAATAATTTTTTCATATTAATTAGAAGTTTAGTTTTCATGGCATCAATAATGTGTACAAAAATACGGATAATTTTGTTTCTGCCCAAATTTTTGAATACTAAAAGCGTCTTTTCAATCGTGTGGACGCAAAATTTAATTGCGTCGAAGCGAAAATGGTGTAGATTGATAAATTACCGGGATAAGTGAATATGAAGGAAAACGCTACAGCATTGAGGGATGGGTTTCCCTGTCGGAAAGGGTGAGGAAGAAAAGAAAAGCCCCACGTAAGTGCGTGGGGCTTTGGGTTGCTGTATGTCTGCGTTGGCTTATGCGTGGGCAGCATTGAGTATCACTTCGCCGAGGGTGGGGTGGGCGTGCACGATGTCAGCCAAATCGGCGATGGTGGCATCCTTGTTCATAAGAGCAGCCACTTCCTGGATTAGGTCGGCAGAGTGGGGGCCGTAGAGATGGCAGCCGATGATGCGGTCGAGGTCGTCGGTAAGTATCTTTACCATGCCGTCGCTCTCATTCATGGCTAGGGCCTTGCCGTTGGCTCGGAAGAAGGACTTGTGGGCCTTGACGTTGATGCCGTTGGCCTTGCAGTAGTCGGCGGTGAGGCCAACGGTTGCTGCTTCGGGATTGGTGAAGACGGCGGCCGGCATGATGTCGAGGCGTATGTTGTCAGTCTTGCCCAGGATGACGTTGAGCACGTGCTGTCCCTGGAAGCTGGCAGCGTGGGCGAGCTGGCACTTGCCGTTGACGTCGCCAATGGCGTAGATGCCCTCCACGTTGGTGCGGAAGTGGTCATCGGTGATGATGCCGCGACGGTCGGTCTCTATGCCTATGTCAGCCAGGTTGAGTGACTGGGTGTTGGCGGCGCGGCCAACGGCCATCAGCACGATGTCGGCCTCAACACTCTCAGGCTGCTCCTTGAGCTGATAGCTGACGCTGTAGCTGTCACCATTGTCCCTGATGCCGTTGACGGCGGCGTTGTTGATGATGTTGATGCCTTTGGCCTTGAGTGATGCCTTGAGTCGCTTGGATATGTCGGAATCGAAGTTGGGCAGTATTTCCTTGCAGTACTCCAGCACGGTGACTTCGGAGCCGAAAGCGTTGAAGATGGAGGCGAACTCCATGCCGATTACTCCGCCGCCAATGACGGCGAGGCGACGTGGTACTTCGGTGAGGTCAAGCATCTCGGTGGATGTTAGCACCTTGGGCAGGTCTTTACCCTCAATGGGCAGGAATTTGGTTACGCTGCCTGTTGCAATGATGATGTTGGGGGCAGTGTACTGTGTCTCGGTCGGCTCGCCTTTGGCGTTTTTGGCTTCGGGCACCTCAATGGTCTTGGCGTTGACGAACTTGGCCTTGCCGCTGATGCGAGTGATATTAGGGCTTTTCAGCAGGGCCTCAATGCCGCTGACCAGGGTATTGACCACCTCGTTTTTGCGCTCAACAACTTTCTGCATGTTGATGCCGCTATGTGACAGGCCATTGATTCCCAGTTGCTCGGCTTCGCTCAATTCGCTGAGCAGTTCAGCGTTTTTGCAGAAGCATTTGGTGGGTATGCAGCCTACGTTGAGGCACGTGCCGCCGAGGCGGCCCTGCTCTACGATGACGGTCTTTAGTCCGGCCTGCGCGGCCTTGACGGCCGTTTCGTAGCCACCGGGGCCTGCGCCGATGATTATTAAATCTGCTTGTTGCATAGTAAAAGTTCGGGAGTTGTAAAGTTGTAAAGTTCGAGAGTTCGAAAGTAGTGTTGACTCTTTCGGACTCCCGAACTTTGTTTATACCTTATTTAATCATTATAGGTAAGCCTTGTAGGTCAGCTTGGGCTCCTTCACGGCCTTCACGTCGTCAACGCGGGTGATGGGTGTGCAGTGGGGAGCGGTCTTGACCATCTCGGGGTCTTCGGCAGCCTCCTTGGCAATCTTCTTCATTACCTCGATGAAGGCATCGATGGTGTCCTTGCTCTCGGTCTCGGTAGGCTCAATCATCAGTGCCTCGTGGAAGAGCAGCGGGAAGTAGATGGTGGGGGCATGGAAGCCGTAGTCAAGCAGGCGCTTGGCCACGTCGAGGGTGGTTACGTGCTGGCTCTTGTCGATGAGGCCGTTGAACACGAACTCGTGCTTGCACAGTCCCTGGATGGGCAGCTCGTAACAATCCTTAAGGCTTTCCTTGATATAGTTGGCGTTAAGCACGGCCATGGAGCCCATCTTGGCGAAGTTCTCCTTGCCTGCGGAGAGCAGGAAGGTGTACGCCCTGAGCACTACGGCGTAATTGCCGAAGAAAGCGCTGATTGAGCCGAGGCTGTCCTTGTCGCAATGAACGTAGAATGTGCCGTCGTCGGCTTTCTTGACCTGCGGGTTGGGCAGGTAGGCCTCCAGTCCGGCTCTTACGCCGATGGGGCCTGCACCAGGACCACCGCCGCCATGGGGTGTGGAGAAGGTCTTGTGTAGATTGATGTGCATTACGTCGAAGCCCATGTCGCCCGGGCGGCAAACGCCGAGCAGCGGGTTGAGGTTGGCTCCGTCATAGTACATCAGGCCACCGCACTCATGCACCAGCTTGGCAATCTCGGGAATCTTGGTCTCAAAGATGCCGAGGGTGTTGGGGTTGGTCATCATCATGCCGGCAATGTCGTCGCCCAGCAGGGGCTTGAGGTCTTCCACATCGACGGTGCCGTCAGCGGTGGACTTCACCTCTACTACCTCAAGGCCGCAAACGGCTGCCGAGGCGGGGTTGGTGCCGTGGGCTGAGTCGGGAATGATGATTTTTGTACGCTTGAGGTCGCCGCGCTTAATGTGGTAGTTGCGTATGATCATCAGGCCTGTAAGTTCACCATGGGCACCGGCAAAGGGGTTGAGCGTAAACTCGCTCATGCCTCCGAGCTCGGAAAGAATCTTCTGCGTGTTGTAGTAAACCTCCAGTGCGCCCTGCACTGCGCATGCGGGGGCCAGGGGATGTAGGCCCCTGAAGGCGGGATGGCTGGCGCTCTCTTCGTTGATTTTGGGATTATACTTCATGGTGCAGGAACCGAGCGGATAGAAGCCCGTGTCAACACCAAAGTTGTTGTTGCTCATGTTGGTGTAGTGGCGTACCACGGTCTGCTCGTCAGCCTCGGGCAGCAGGGTGGGGCTTTGGCGGCTGATCTCGGCGGGTATGCTGTACTGCTTAAACTCATTGGCAGGCAGGGAGTAGCCCTTGCGTCCCTTCTTAGAGAGCTCAAAAATCAGTGTTCCGTAGAATGTGTTGTTCATAATCTTCAGGCTTCTTTAATCAGTTCAACAAGTTTGTCTATCTCTGCCTTGGAGCGCTGCTCGGTAACGGCAAACATTATCTGGCCGTCGGCCGTTGACCATTGGCCGTTGACCAATGCTTCGGGCTTCAGTCCGCCGAGTATGCCGTTCTGTAGCAGTTTTTCCTGCAGTTTATCTACGTCGAGGGTGGTCTTTACCACAAACTCGTTGAAGAATGTCTGACCCTCATAGGCGGGGGTGAACTTGCCAGTCTTCAGCAGTTCGTCGTAAAGGTAGTGTGCGCCGGCATAGCTCTGCTCGTTGACTTCCTTGAGTCCCTGCGGGCCCATCAGCGACATATATATGGTGACCATCAGCGTCATGATGCCCTGATTTGAGCAGATGTTGGAGGTGGCCTTCTGACGGCGGATATGCTGCTCGCGAGCTTGCATCGTCAGCACGAAGGTGCGCTTGCCGTCATGGTCGGTGGTGCCGCCCACTATGCGGCCAGGCATCTTGCGGACCAGGGCCTCCTTGGCACAGAAATAACCCAGGTATGGTCCGCCAAAGCTTAGCGGCAGACCCAGCGACTGGGCGTCGCCTACGGCTATGTCGGCTCCCCATTCCCCCGGAGTCTTGAGGGCGGCAAGGGTGCTGGCCGGAGCGTTGACGATAAACAGGGCCTTCTGGGCATGGCACATATCGGCCACGCCTGTGAGGTCCTCCACGATGCCGTAGTAGTTGGGCTGGCCGATTATTACGCCGGCACTCTCGCCCTTCTGCAGCTCAGCCTCCAGTGCGGCTTTGTCGGTAGCACCGTTGAGGGTGGGTATGAGCTGAATGTCTACGCCGTGATACTTGGCGTAGGTCTCCACCACGCGAATCACTGCGGGGTTGAGGGCTGCGCTTACCAGCACCTTGTTTTTCTTCTTGGCGTTGGCCACGGCCATCATCATGGCTTCGGCGGTGGCGGTGGCACCGTCATACATGCTGGCGTTGCTTATGTCCATGCCAGTGAGGTCGGCCATCAGGGTCTGGTACTCAAAGATGTATTGCAGGGTGCCCTGCGAAATCTCTGCCTGATAGGGAGTGTAGCTGGTGAGAAACTCGCTGCGCTGAGTGATATAGTTGATGACGGAGGGGGTGTAGTGGTCATACGCGCCGCCGCCGGCAAAGCATACCAGCTGCTTGTTTTTGTCGCCCAGTGCCTGGAAGTGGTTGCGAATCTCAAGCTCCGACATCTCCGAGGGGATGTTGTAGTCGCGGTTGAGCTTCAGCTCGGCAGGCACCTCAGCATAAAGGTCGGCAAGCGTCTGTACGCCTGCCACCTTTAGCATTTGCTGTATATCCTCTTCTGTTTGAGGAAAATATTTGTATGCCATTCTGTTAAAGTGCTTATTCTGCGCAGAGGTTAGTGTATGCAGCGGCATCCATCAGGTTGTCGAGCTCGCTCTTGTCGCTGAGCTGCACCTTGATAATCCAGTTGGCGTAAGCGTCCTCGTTGATGAGCTCGGGGCTGTCGGCCAGTGCCTCGTTTACCTCTACAACGGTGCCGCTTACGGGTGACATAAGGTCAGAAGCGGCCTTGACGCTCTCAACAGCGCCAAACTCCTCGCCCTGGCTAACCTCGTCGTCAACCTCGGGAGCATCAACATATACCACGTTACCCAGTTGCTCCTGAGCATAGTCGGTGATACCTACATAGCCGAAGTCGCCTTCAACCTTTACATACTCGTGGCTCTCTGCATAAAAGAGACCTTCAATTACTTTTGCCATAATGTTATGTGTTTAAATGATTATTGTTTATAGTTTTTTACTTCTTATAGCTCTTGTCGTAGAAGCGCTTCTTGACCACGGTGCCCGGGTGGAGCTTACGGTGGATGCGCACGTTGAGTTCGGTGCCGAGCTTCATATAGGCTGCGTCAACCAGTGCGAAGCATACTGACTTGTCGGTCATGATGGTGCGGTAGCCGGTGGTCACCTCGCCAATTACCTCGTCGTTCTGTCCTACCACCTCATAGCCGTGGCGGGGGATAGCCTTGTCGCCGTCCTGAAGGGCAATGCCCACCAGTTTCTTCTGCACGCCGTTGGCCTTCTGCTCCACCAGCGCGTCCTTGCCGATAAACTCCTCCTTGTCGAGCTTGGCAAACATGCCAAGGCCGGCCATAATGGGACTGATGTCGGCACTGAGTTCATCGCCATAGAGGGGCAGTCCTACCTCAAAGCGCAGGGTGTCGCGGCAGCCCAGGCCGCAGGGGGTTACGCCGGCAGCAATCAGCTTGTCCCATGCCTGCTGAATATACTTGTGGGAGCCGTAGATCTCAAATCCGTCCTCGCCCGTGTAGCCGGTTCGGCTGGCTATGATGGTCTCGCCGTCCACATTTATTTTCTTAAAGGTGTAGAATACCAGGTCCTTGACATCCAGTCCCAGCACCTCTACCACCTTCTGCTCGGCCTCGGGACCCTGCACGGCAATCTGGCCGTAGTAGTCGCTCTGATGGTCAACCTTTACATCGTAGTCCTTGGCCTGCTCCTCAATCCATGCTACATCCTTGTCGATGTTGGCGGCATTGATTACCAGGAAGAATTTGCCGTCGCCCTCGCAGTAAACCAGCAGGTCGTCAACGCAGCCTCCGGTGGGGTAGAGCATCATGCCGTAGAAAATCTTGCCTGGCTCAGCGCCTGCCACATCGTTGGTGAAGATGTGCTGCACAAACTTCTCTGCCTCGGGGCCGGTGATTTCCACCTCGCCCATGTGGCTCACGTCGAAGATGCCCACCTTCTGCCTTACGGCCAGGTGCTCGTCCTTGATGTTGGAATACTGAATCGGCATGTCGAAACCGCCGAAGGGACTGATCATGGCTCCCAGAGCCACGTGTTTGTCATAGAGACAAGTTCTTTTGTTTTCTGCCATTTTTATTAATAATGTTTAGTGTGATTTTTTTCTTTGTCCGTTACATTTCGTATTCGCCAGAGAGTTCTTCAATGCGTCTCATGTCATCGTCTGTCAGCACAATCTTGCGTCCTTCGCACAGGTGGCTGACAGCATAGTCGGCAAACTCGTCAACAGTCATTCTGTTGCCAATGAAGTCCTTCAATAGGCAGATGCGCTGCCTCACGCTCTCCACGCCCTTGCGTGCCAGCTTCTCTGTCGGCGGGGTGATGGAGGCCAGCATGTGGTCCATGCAGGTGTCGTAGAGCATGGTGCCGTGAACAATGATGCTGTCCTGCATCTGATGGACAGCCCATCCGCTTACTTTGCGAGTGCCTATCAGCACGTCGTTGTGGTCGGTGGTGCATGCCTCCACGCCCAGCGAGCGCAGCAGTTCCACCGTCAAGTCGAGATAGTGGGCAAACACCTCTGGCGTGGGCTGGTGGGTGCGTCGGCATATGAAACTGAACATCACGTTGTCTCTGTCGGCATACACGGCGCCGCCGCCGCTCTTGCGCCTCACTATGTCTATGCCGTGCTGGCGGCAGTAGGGCAGGTTCACTTCGTTCTCCAGCACCTGGTTGCGCCCAATAATCACAGTGGGAGCTACCCTCCAGAGGAAGAAGCATTCCTCCGGTTCGCCCTGCTCGCTCAGTTTCTGGGCAACATAATCCTCCATGGCCAGATAGAATGACAGCCTGCGGCTTACCGTCGGCATGCCGTCTGGCAAGGCTATATGAATTATCTTGTCCATGTTTTTGGGGGTGTTGAGCAGATGCCCGCGCATCAGAACTGTGCGACACAATGGCAACGCACTGCAAATTTAGGCAAACTTTTCCAATTATGCAGATTAAAAGAAGAAAATAATAGCGTAAAGAAAATTTTTAATCACGCAAAGCCCAAAACTAATCGCGCACAGACCCTATGGCTCGGCGCGATTAGATTTGCTATCTGTGCATTCATAAAACATGGCAATGATATAGCAGTTGGCATTAATATGGCAATTCATCCAGTCACTCATCAACCCCAAGGGCGACCAACCCGACGATGCAGAGTAAAAACGTAACAAACGTAACAAACGTAACACCTAAAAATGTTACGTATCCTTATAATTGCCGTAGGCTATCTTATAGAATTATATATTATATTATATATATATAATATATAATTTGAAAGAAAGATATCTCTTTGATTTTCAAAGATATAAAAATTTTAATTTAGGGAAAACAAATTTTTTAATAATGTTACGTGTTACATATGTTACGTTTGTTACGTTTGTTACGTTTTCCGTTACAAACGTAACACCTAAAAATGTAACGTTATCCTCCAATCTTTAATCTAACCCCCTTGAAAATTATTTTAACTCCGTGGAAAAAGAAACTAACTCCGTGGAAAAAAAATCTAAGAGCCTCGAGCTTTCATCTTCAAGGCTCTTAGATTTCGTTTCAAGGCTCTTAGATTTCGTTTCAAGGCTCTTAGTTCTCGTTTCCTTGGGTTTAGTTTTGGCAATGATATAGCAGTTGGCATTAATATGGCAATAACTGTTATTTCATACGCCCCTGTCGGTCATAGTTACTTTCATACGCCCCCGTCTGCCTCGCAAACTCGGCAGCCACCCCCTCTATCTTAGAGTGGGAGCTTACAAGCCGTTCTACCGCAAGCCGTTCTGCTTTTGATGGCAAGGAGACGGCTCCCCCTCTAAGATAGAGGGGGTGCTCCGTAGGAGCGGGGGCGTATGATATCCTCTAAGCGAGGTCCCCTCTGGGGAAATAGTAAAAGGTTATCCTCGCGTAGCGAGGGGGTGTCGCGAAGCGACATGTGCGTATGACCATTTCGCAGGTAGTGTTATCTGTGCCAACATCTATATTATTGCCTAAAACATTTTCTCTTATTTAATGGCGGTTTCCGCGGAAACAAAATCGTTTTTGTGACGGCGTTGTCGCATTCCTTATGCCAGAATAATCAGCAGGAAAATTATGTGGAGCCAACTGCCAAAATAGTAACATAAAACGTAATATCTGATAAAATTTGCGATTTATTGAAAGTAAAAGTGTAATTTTGCAGAAAATTAGGTGGCTTTTTCACAGCCACGTTTGTCGCTTCGCTCTCACCTCCGCTGTCCGCACACCGTCCCTTGGACGACAATGCTGCTTCGGTTCGCGATGCCTGCGGCATTGTCGCTTCGCTCTCACCTCCGCATTTCGTGCTCCGCTTCGCGACAGCACTGCTTCGGCTCGCGATGCCTACGGCATTGTCGCTTCGCTCTCACCTCCGCTGTCCGCACACCGTCCCTTGGGCGACAATGCTGCTTCGGTTCGCGATGCCTGCGGAATTTTCGAATCAGGACAGTCAAAGCTATTTGGCTTAAACAAAATGTTATCCTTACAATATTCTCTAACAAGATATGAGCAAACTGCAGATTTCCCATCGTGGCGTGGAGATGCCCGCCTCGCCCATCCGCAAGCTGGCTCCGCTGGCCGAGGCCGCTGAAGACCGTGGCATCAAGATCTACCGTCTCAATATCGGTCAGCCTGACTTGCCTACGCCTCAGAAGGCGCTGGACATCCTCAAGGCTGTTGACCGTCAGACACTGGAGTACAGTCCCTCGCAGGGCTACCGTTCGTTGCGCGAGGCATTGGTACACTACTATGACCGCTACCAGATCAAGCTTTCCTCTGACGAGATAATCATCACTACCGGCGGCAGTGAGGCTGTGCTGTTTGCCTTTCTCAGCTGCCTCAACCCGGGCGACGAGATTATTGTGCCGGAGCCTGCGTATGCTAACTACATGAGCTTTGCCGTTTCTGCCGGAGCGGTCATACGCACCATAGCCACCACCATTGACGAGGGGTTCTGCCTGCCCAAGGTGGAGAAGTTTGAGCAGCTCATCAATGAGCGTACAAAGGCTATACTTATCTGTAACCCCAACAATCCCACGGGCTACTTATATACTCAGAAGGAGATGAACCAGATTCGCGACATGGTGAAGAAGTATAATCTCTACCTTTTCAGCGATGAGGTGTATCGCGAGTTTATCTACACGGGCAGCCCCTATATCTCGGCCATGCATCTGGAGGGCATTGAGCAGAACGTGGTGCTGATAGATTCCGTGTCGAAACGATATTCAGAGTGCGGCATACGCATCGGTGCGCTGATTACCAAGAATGAGGCCGTTAGAAAGACGGTGATGAAGTTCTGCCAGGCACGTCTGTCGCCTCCACTGATCGGGCAGATGATTGCCGAGGCCAGTATAGAGGGCACCGAGCAGTACTCCCGCGACGTGTATGAGGAATATGTGGAGAGGCGTAAGTGTCTGATAGACGGTGTGAACAGAATACCCGGCTGCTATACGCCGATACCTATGGGTGCTTTCTACACCGTGGCTAAGCTGCCCGTGGACGATGCCGAGAAATTCTGCGCATGGTGTCTCACTGATTTCTCCTTTGAAGGAGAGACAATCATGATGGCCCCTGCGGCAGGATTCTATACCAAGCCTGAGCTGGGGCGCAACGAGGTGCGCCTGGCCTATGTGCTGAAGAAGGAAGATCTGCAGCGAGCATTGATGCTGCTGGCCAAGGCCTTGGAGGAATATAATAACCTAAAACCGTAAGTTATCTGAAATTTGAAATTTAGCCAAGTGCGGCATGACTATCGGCTTAACTTCTATAACTTCTTAACTCCTTAAAACCAATAACCGTTGACCATTGATAATTGCTATGAAAAAGCTGATAACTATCTTTGGAGTTGTGGCATTGCTGCCGTTGGTGCTCAATGCGTTTACGAAGAAAGACGTGTTGATCCTGATAGGCATGACGGATTACGAGTATGAGCACCTTAATCCAATTTGGGATATGGGGCTCTGGATGGATGAGGACGGCAATCCGCTGGACAGCTGCGGAGTAGGGCTGACACCCTTTGACGGTGGCCCTGACGAGTACTGGCATACATGTGATTCCCTCAAGGCTGAGCTTGATGCGGGTAACAAGAAGGTGGTGGATATTACTTCCGGCATGAGAGAACTCTTTCCTTGGTTGTTTGAAGGTGAGGAGTGTGAGTTTGACATTGACATGAGGCTGTACTTAGCCGATTTCAATATATTCTATCTGAGTGAGAAAAACATCTATGTGCGCGACACAGGCAAGGATGTGGAGCCTGAATTCCCCGGAGGCGTGCCGGCTCTGCTGGACTTTGTGTCGGCATGCATGCGCTATCCCAAGCAGAGCATGGACGCCGGCGTACAGGGCAAGGTGATGGTTTCGTTTGTGGTGGACGTGGATGGCAGCGTGACGGACGTAACGGTAATAAAAGGCGTGGAGAACCTGCTCGACTGGGAGGCCCAGCGCATCGTCAAGCGACTGCCGCGCTTCTCACCGGGCATCCGCAATGGGAGACCCTCGCGGTTCCGGTACACTCTTCCAGTTAACTTTAAGTTGACATAGGAAATATACTAAGCAATTCCTAAAATAAAAGAAATATGAAAAAGTTGCTGTATTTTTTTGCTGCTATGTTTGCAGCTGTTATTATCGGCTCGTGCGGCCAGACCGAGAAAGGCGACGGAGTGGACTCCGACTCAATCCTCATGGCCGACAGCCTGGCCAAGGCCATACAACGCGACAGCCTGGAGTGGGTAAGCTTTACCTCCAAGGACCTGACGTTCTTCGGTCTCCACGGCCATGTCAAGGCTATGCTTGCGGACGGTTGCACCTATGAGTTTGACACTCTCGGCAATTGGGTCAGGATTGCCGACGTCAGTCCCTACGGCCGCAAAATCGGGTTTTATGATGAGTATAGCGTCTATACCCACGACAAGAACGGCTATATCAGCAACGAGGAGTTCTGGGAAGGCGGCAGTGAGTTTGTATGGTCTGACGGACGCATAGTGGGCGAGAACTCCTTCAACTGCGCCTATGAGTGCCGCTTGTCTTACGAATACGACTCGCTGGGCAATATCGGTGCGGTAACCATGGTGGAAAGCGACGATGCCGGCGACACATGGTCGAAGCCCAGCCGTATAGAGTATAAATATGTGGGATTCGACAAACAGGGTAACTGGTCACTGCGTAAGAGCCACAACGGCACCGAGGAGCGGTTCTTGGTGTACTATGACAATCCCAAGAGGGCAGACCATGCAGGCAATGATTTCTTGCCGTGGGACAAAGACTATATCTTCATCGGCACCATCGGCAACGAGAAGAAAAGGCCGTTAGGCATCAGCCGTCATGGCGGCATCTACAGCGTACTCAACGGCACCCGCCATACCGAGGTCGTAGCCTATGACCAGGCTGCCGCAGAATTGACCGTTGGCGCACTGCGGGCCTCTGACGACAAGAAACTGGGAGAGTTTAAGGGAAAGGTTAGCCGCGAGGCTGACGGCAAGTTCCGCTACAAGGGCACCTTCACCAACACCAACGGCGGCAGCGTTGCCTTTAACCTTGTGAGCCTCTGAAGAAAACTAATCAAGAACGGGTCGGCAGTCCTCAATCGTTACGGGGAATGTGTCGTATCCCGTCATTCCATTATCAGTGAAGCGTAGCCTTACAAGCTGCGCTTTATTGCACTCCACAGGTTTCTGGTCAAAGACGAGGTTGCCGATGCTGTACCACACTGGTACTCTGCCCAGCACCTGCTGCGGCTGTACCACGTGGGGGTGCTGGCCAATGATGGCCGTGGCTCCGGCCTTGACCAATGCTGCGGCCCCTATCTGTTGCTGAATGATGGGTGTGAAGGTAAACTCCCTGCCCCAATGAATGAATACCACTATGGGCACACCGGGATTGGCTGTGTGGAAACGGCTTACGGCACTGGCCAGGCTGTCGGTGGAGGTGTAGCAGACAGACGGCTTGCCCTCTGCGGGGATGGTTAGCCAGTTTTCTATAGGTATGGTCACAGCATTAAAGATGGCCACCTTTATCTCTTTTGCTGTAATGATGATGGGTAGTAAAAGACTATCGGGATAGGTGGAGTATCCTATGGCTGATATGTTGTTGTCAGCCAGGCTCTGCCAGGTGTCGTTAAGGCCGACTAATCCCTGGTCCACCGAGTGGTTGTTGGCCAGGGCGGCATGGGTGATGCCTGCCCTGCGCATGGCAGCGGCGGCAATGGTGTCGCCTCGGAACATATATTTCTTTTTCACTTTGCGGTGGCGCATTGTCAGTGGGCACTCCAGATTCACCACGGCTGCATCGGCTTCGCGCAGCAGCGGGGCAATGCCGGAGAAGAGGTGGTCATAGCCGTGGGCGTTGATGACCTTGCGCACTCCACGGTCAAACAGGACGTCGCCGCCGAGGATGATTGTCAGCGTATCAGCAGCTGAAGCTGACACGCTGACAATCAATGATACTATGAGTAATCGCAGGTAAGCTGCCAAGATATTGTCAGAAACTAAAGTTGATGGCTGTTGGGTATCATTACTCCTTACTTGCCTGGGACTAGCATCCTGAGCTGTATAGGTAGCGCTCGTTAACCTTGGCCTGGCCTGATGGTAGGATATATGGCTGTAACCACTTCATCATGCCGGGTGCCTTGCCTTTCTCCAACATTTCTTGCCAAGCCTCGTCGGTGAGGCGCTGCTCAGTGAGCGGACGCACAAATTCATAGTAGCCGTAGGTGGCACCGCGGGTCAGGTAGGTCTGTCCGCCAATGTTTACCAGCACATAGATGATGTTGGCATTGCCGCAGGCGGCATAGAGCACTCCCTGCTTGTCACAGCCCAGCACGGCGCGGGTAAAGATGTCTGCCACCTGTGCAATGGAGCGGTCGGCACCAGTAACATCGCCCCACGAGCCAAGCTCCAAGCTAGGGTCAATGAGACCGAGGGTCATCCACTCCAGAGTGCTGCCAATTACAGCGAGTTGGCTCTGCTCATCGTAGGTGGGAGCTTCGCCGCGCAGTTCCTTGTCAACCATCAGCTTGCAGAAGTCGATGCTCTCTAACAGCTGCTCGGTCTTTGAGTCTATATCGTCGTTGAGGTAATCGCAGCGCTTCAGCCAGTCGCGAGTGTCCTTTACCAGCATGTAGAGCTGGCTCCAGAAAATCTTGTTGGGCTCTACGAAGCCGGTAGGCACAGGCTCGGGCAAATTCTCTCCACCGCCACATTCGGCCAGCATAGGCTGCTCTGCATAGAGTATGGCATCGTGCTTGAGCGTGGCCCATGAGGCAAGCGAGGTGTTTAGGTCTTTCAGCTGCCAGTGGGGTGTGTTGTAGAAAGCGTAGTCAGTGTGGTCGGAGCGTGAGGTGAGGTCCACGAGCAGCTGAAGGCGGCGGTCGTAGATGGTGCCGTTGCCCACCATTTTGCCGGCATACTTGTTGTGCATCTGATTGAATGTCTTGCTGAAGTCTTCCCAATGCTTTGCGTCATGGTAGAAAGTGTCTTGCAGGGCCTCGGCGCTCTTTGAGCCAAAGGCAGCGAACACATTGACGCCGGTGGGGTAGGCTTTCTCGGAGTTGGGCTCGGGGTCGACCATCTCCTTGATTACCTCGTTGTCGCAGAGGAAGCGCTGTGGCATGAGGTTGATGTTGAATCCCTGCTCAGCCTCTATGTTGGTGGAGAGCTGGTTGTTGACTGCGTTGAGGCGTTTCAGTTCAACTTGTACGGCTGTCATGGTGGCCTTGTCGTTCACAGCGTTGTAGTCGGTTATGCCATTCCCGTGCAGATAGTCGGCCAGCTGTAGGATTGACACATTGTCAGATGGACCTGTGAGCTGAGTGATTATGTCGCCCATGTGGCGAAATGCTGTCTGCTGTGACATGGGCATGGCATTGAATAGCATGGCAAGCAGGGTGGCATTCTTGACGGCATCTTCCTTGTTGCTGAGGAAGGAGGCAGTTTGCACCCACATCATTGAGCGGAAATAGCATTTCATGTCCTCCGAGCGGGTGTAGTGGCCGCGCGGCGTAAAGAGAGAGTAGGGGAAGGAGAATGTGGTCTGCATGTAGGGAGAGCCTATATCCTGTTGGGCGAAGATGTTGTCTATCTCCTGGGCGTAGATGTCTTTATACGAGGCAGGCACTTGCTGCTCCTTGCCGGTAAGTAGCCTGAGTCCTATGGCGCAATAAGTCTGCAGATTGTCAAAGCGTTTGCTGAGTTCCTTATCTTGAGTGGTGTTGCGAGCTTTGCCTATCTGGGCATTCATGCCTTCCAGCGTGGCTTGCAGGGTAGGGATGAAGTAGTTTTTTTCTATGCTTTTCTGCACGTAGGCCAGATACATATGGGTCACCTGTAGGTAGGCATCTGTGGTGATAAAACTGGGCATCATCTCATAGTCGTTCTTCTCGTAGATGTTGAAGAGCTGCTCGCAGTTGCTCTGCTCAATGGCGAAGTTATAGGTATTTAGTTTGCTTAGCAAGGATGTTGAGGGGTTGATGAGTTGGCTCATGTTGAGACAGAGGCTGGTGTTCTCCATGCCGCCTGGCTGACGTAGCTTAGTCTGCATGTTTTTCATGCGCTCATCAATTTTTGCAACGAATTTCTCTTCTGCAGGAGTGAGACGTACTGTTTTGTAGTCAAACTCCAAATCGTCGTTGGTGCGGGTCTCATAGAATTTGTTGGCACGTTCTGAGCATAGCGGCTCATACCAGTCGGCCTTTGCCGTGAGCACACGGTTAATCTCCGGCTCGGTGTACCATCGGCCGTGGGTGGCATAGACAAGTGCCTTGAGCAGGTGTAGCTCCTCGTATGAAAGCTTGGAGATATCCTGGTTGGTGTTTACTTGCTGAGGCCATTTCTTAGCCTTCATGCTGAAATCTGATTGTGACATGGCGGGCATGCAAACCAGTGCTGCTGCCAGCAGGGACATGAAGATTGACTTTTTCATAGCGGTATGTTTTTAGTCGTTTATATATTCAACAAATTTCAGGCCAAAACCACCAATGCGGTAGCGTACCCTGGTCATAGTGCCGTCGGGTTGCTGTTCTTCGGTGGCAACTGTGCCTTCAGGCTCCAGAGTAAAGTCTATCAGACGGTGGCTTAGGCGCGAGCTGAGCCATAGTGGCCGTATCAGTTCTTCGTCAAACAGCTTGAAGAGAAACAGCCTGTTTCTTTCTTCGGGTGAGTAGCGTGTAGCCTTGACTACGCCTACGGCTATTTCGGGTATGCCGTCGCCAGTTATGTCGCCGCAGCAGAAACGAAAAACGGGATGTCTCAGCTGCCACTCTGAGAGGCGCTGTCCTTCCACCCAGTATTCTATGCTGGCAGCCGAGTCGGCCATGCTGACCAGGCGTATTACTGCCGGCCGGCCGTCAGCCCGAATATAGCTGTAGTCCTCGGCTTGCGCTGGAGCAGCAATGGCTATCAGCACATATAATATATATAGGTGGCAGCGTCGCATCGGTCAACGGTTGTCGGTTGTGTATCTGAACTCTTCAAAGTGACGGAAGCCCATGGCGGCCAGCGCAATGCGTGAACGGCTTACGTCTGAGGGCTTGTTGTAGTCAGGAATGAGTGGCAGCCTTATCTTGCATCTATCTTGGAGTCCTTCGTCAACAAGCCATTGCAGATTGTTGAGCATCTGACTGTTATCGCGGTCAGTGTACTTGCGGTAAATCTTTGGGTTGGTGTCCTTGATGTCAATAATGAATCGGTCTGTCAGGTGCGCCACTATCTTAAGATTCTTAAGCGGAACGTTTAGCGAGGTTTCAATATTGACAGTCCATTGTTCAGGGCATATATGTCTGAACTCAGCTATGAAGTCGGGGTATTGCAGGGGCTCTCCGCCTCCGAAGGTAATGCCTCCGCCTGTGGCAAGGAAGTATAGGTTGTCTTTGGCTACCTCGCTCAGTAGCTGTTGAGGGGTGTAGTCCTGAAAGCTTGTGGCCTCATTCTTGCACTGCGGGTTGAGGCAGTAGCGACAATTGAGGGGACAACCGTGCATGGCCACCAGGGTGGTGACGCCCTTACCGTCGGTGGCTATGCGATGGCGGCTGATGGCGAAGATGCGGGGCATGTGCTTAATGAAACTTTGTCTGTTGTACAGGCATCTCCTTCAGAATCTCCTCTGCTTCCTCCATCGTAACCTGCTTTGTTTTAACGGGCTTCATCTCGGTGGTATCGACATTAGGTACGTCGCCCTCCAGCTCCACAGGGAGAGTCTTGCCTACAATATGTCCGTTGGGCTTGCAGCTGCTCATGCTGGTAGCCAGAGCGCTGATGCCCACTGCCGTGCCTACAACTATTGCCGCCTTACCCAAGCTGCTGCGTTTGCGCAGCTGGCTCTCCAGGTACTGCACTTCCTGCTCACAGGCTGGGCAGGTGCCTTGGCAGTCGCCCTTGTGATTGCATTTGTGTGGCTTGTAGCTGATGTTGTTGGCATCGGCAATCTTGCAACGTATGCTTCTTAGCACACTGCATTTTTTCTTTCCTGCGTACATATAGTGTTGTATTATTAGGGAATTCGGTGCAAATATATGTAATTTAGTTCCATTCAACCAAAAAACATACCCTAAAAAAGTTTACAAGCCTATAAATATAGCTCGCGTTCCTGCTATTGGAGCGCGAGCTATAGAGATGCCTGTGGTGGGGGAGTGGCAAAAACAGAAAGTGCTGTTTCTGTGCTGTTATGCCTCTGAGAATTGGTCCTTGCCAACGCCGCAGAGGGGGCATACCCAGTCGGCGGGGAGGTCTTCAAAGGCTGTGCCTGGAGCGATGCCGTTTTCGGGATCGCCTACTGCGGGGTCGTACTCATACCCGCATACATCACAAATGTACTTCATAATTCTTGTTGGTTTAAAGTGTTTCTTTCTAAAGTCTATGCGAAGGTAATAATAATTCCTAATTCCTAATGGCTAATTGATTATTTTTTTTTATTTTTGTAGGCAAAATTTTTCTTTACCATGAAAATATCGCTTTTTTCTATCTTTTTGGCTTGTTTGTCAGTGACCATGGTTTGTGCGGCGCAGCCTTTCCGCAAGGGGGCTCTCTACGAGTTGAGTGGCGTGCCGATGGAGCATGAGGGTCAGCTGGTGCAACTCAGCGAGCTCAGCGGCTCGTGGCGCATTATCGACCCCTTCGGTCACCGTGCCTTGCGCATGGGCGAGAGTGGCCCGGAATGGGGCGAGGAGAATGGTTCCGACGAGTGGCAGAAGTGGACTCTTGAGCCTGACATAAAATTGAAAAATGGAAAATGGAAGTCTGACGCAAAGGGTTTCGCCCTGTATCTTATTACGGCCACCAAGATGATTGACTCTGCCAGGCAGGGAAGTGGTAGCCTCACTATCGGTATTCGTGAATCATCAGCCTTTGGCTCTGCCGACGGCAGCACCTACCGTTTCCGCTCGGTGGCTTTCCCCGACAGGGTGCTGGGTAACGGCGACGAGGGGGGCAACGGTGTGCATATAGTGGCTGAGCCTGTTGACACGCTTAACCGCGGCCAGTACTGGACCATAAGGACTCTTGCCCCCGGTCGCCATATTGTGGGTGGGGCCTTCTATGGCCAATGCTTTGACGATGGCGGCGACAATGTTCATATTGACTATCTGCTGCAGTGGCCGGCACGGCCCGACCATTGGGGCAATGCGCTGATGAGCCTGCAGCCTGTAGAGGGGCAGAAGGGTGTCTATCGCATAGCCAGCGCCAACAAGGGCCGAATGTTCACTCTGCTCGACGGCGAGATGAAGATTGCCGACATTGACGAGGCCGACCGCATGAGCTGGTTCCGCATTGAGGAGGTTGAGAAGCCTCGCATCAAGTCGCCCTTCTGGGAGGACGAGACGGTCTTTGCTGTCAACAGGCTGCCGGCCGTGGCTCACTATATGCCTTATCCCACTGAGGCCGCCATGATGGCTGACTCCAGCCGTTATGCCAAGCCGTGGCTGCCGTGCCGGAGCAGCTTGGTGCAGTGTCTTGACGGAATGTGGAAGTTCCACTTTGTCAGCTCGCCGCAGGAGCGTCCTGATGCTGAGGCCGTCACTGCCATGGATGCCGCAGCCTGGGATGACATACCCGTGCCCTCGTGCTGGGAAATGCTGGGTTATGATCACCCCATCTATTGCAACGTAGAGTATCCTCACGACAATACGCCGCCGTTCATCAAGGCCCGCCCTGGTTACAACGATGGTGGTCGCAACTATGGTGTCAATCCCGTGGGCACCTATCAGCTTAGTTTCAGTGTGGCCCCTCAATGGCTGTCTCGGCGCACCATTCTTCGCTTCGACGCCATCCACAGTGCCGCCTTCGTCTTCCTTAACGGCCATGAGGTGGGCTACACCCAGGGAGCCAGCAATGTGGCCGAGTTTGACGTCACGCCTTTTCTTAGGGAGGGCGACAACAATCTGGTGGTGCAGGTGTTGAGGTGGTGCGACGGCTCCTACCTGGAGTGTCAGGACATGTTTCGCATGAGTGGCATTTGCCGTAGCGTATATATATATAATGTCCCGCGCGCGAGCGTAAGGGACCATCATGTCACCGATGTGCTCAGCGATGACCTCAGCCACGCCGATGTCAATGTCAGGCTGCTGGCTGAGGGCAATGGCATCATAGGTCGTGTAGGCCTGAGGCTGAAAGACCCTGCGGGGCGCACAGTGGGCAGTGCTGATGCCGTCAAGTCTTCTGATGGTAGCTACTGCGCAACCTTCGGTGTTGACTATCCCCTGCTATGGACTGCCGAGACCCCTCAGCTCTACACCGTCCATGTGGTGCAGTATGACGAGGCTGGTCGTGAGCAGATGGCTTTCTCCACCAAGCATGGCATTCGCCGTGTGGAGATACGCAACTCCTTGCTTTATGTCAACAATCGCCGCGTGTTCCTCAAGGGCGTCAACCGCCACGACACCGACCCCGTGGGAGGTCGCACCATGTCGGCTGGGCAGATGGAGAAGGATGTGGTGATGATGAAGCAGAATAATGTCAACACCCTGCGTACCAGCCACTATCCCAATGATGTGGCCATGTATGCCCTTTGCGACTTCTATGGTCTCTACGTCTGTGGCGAGGCCGATATTGAGGATCATGCCAACCAGAGCATATCCGATATGCCGTCGTGGATACCCGCCTTCGTTGACAGAGTGGAGCGCATGGTGCAGACTTACCGCAACTATCCGTCGATAAGCTTCTGGAGTCTCGGTAACGAGAGCGGCGGCGGCCGGAATTTCCGCGACTGCTATCAGGTGGCCCGCCACCTCGACCCCTCGCGTCCTGTCCACTATGAGGGCGCATGGGCCAAGGGCAAGCCGTGGGGTGGGGTGAAGTACTCCGATTTCTACTCGGTGATGTATCCATCCATGCAGTGGATGCAAACCAACACCTCTAACCTTGACAAGCCCCTTTTTATCTGCGAATATGCCCATGCCATGGGCAATGCCATAGGCAACCTCGACCACTATTGGGATGTGATACGCCACAGCAACTCCACTGTGGGGGCCTGTATCTGGGACTGGGCTGACCAGGCCATCTATGACCCTCACGAGATGAAGCAGGGGCTACGCCGCCTACACACCGGCTATGACTACCCAGGTCCTCATCAGGGCAACTTCTGCTCCAATGGCATCGTAACAGCCGAGCGCAGTTACACTGCCAAGCTGGCTGAGGTGAAGTATGCTTATCAGTATATAGATTTTAAGGAGGCAAAGGGGGCAAGCAGTAAGGGAGTCGGTCTTGTGGTCAAGAATGATTACGCCTTCCGTTCACTCAATGATTTCAATCTGCGTTATGAGTATCTTGTTGACGGCTACAGCGTTAAGACCGGTGTGATGCCCATTGGTGATGTGAAGGCTCAGGATAGCACGGTGTTAAATATTCCTACCATTAAATATAATCCCAATGCCGAGGTGCTTCTGAATGTATCGGCCGTGCAGGCTTCCGACAACTTTGAGGTGGCACGTCGCCAGTTTGTTATGCAGAAGATGCAGCCCCTCGCTGTTGGCAAGGTAAAGAAGAAAGATGTAATATCCATGACGAGCGAGGGTGACGGTCTGCTCCGCATTTATAACGACAAGGTGTCGGTAACCCTCGATGAGAACAGCGGTCAGGTTACATCTCTCCAGTTCAACGGCCGCGAGATGCTGGCCGACGGACAGGGCTTTGTCTTCAGCAATCACCGCTGGATAGAAAACGACCGTTTCGCTAACACCGATAATGGTCTCGCCGCTGTAGGGCCGCTGGAGATAGCGGCTGTGGGCGAGCGCTCTACCTTTCAACAGGTTGCCGTGCCGATAACCGGCACCATTGCTGACCAGAAGATAGTCTATACCGTCTATGGTAACGGCGAGGTATGGATGGATGTTACCATCACTCCCCACAGCGATGGGTTGCGCCGTGCGGGTGTGGCTTGTCAGCTCGACAGCAGCCTCACCAATGTCAGCTACTATGCCCTCGGGCCATGGGAGAACTACTGCGACCGTCACGACGGTGTCACACTGGGTCGCTACACCACCACCGTTGACGGATTGATGGAGCACTATGTCAAGCCCCAGACTACCGGCGACCGTGGTCAGATGCGGGAGCTTGTGCTGACCGACGGCAGCGGCCGTGGTCTGAAGATAGAGGCCGACGGCAACGTGGCTTTCTCCGCCTGCCGCTATACCGATGCCGACTTAATGAATGCTCGTCATGAGTGGGAGCTGGTCAAGCGCCCCTTTGTCTATCTTCATCTCGATGGTGCCCAGCGTGGCATAGGCAATGCCAGCTGTGGTCCCGGCACCCTCAAGGAATACTGCATACCCCAGCAGCCAGTCAACTACAGGCTGAAAATCACGGGGGTAACCAATAACCGATAACCAATAACCGATAACCAATAACCGATAACCAATAACATATCTTATGTATAAAGTAAACGAACTTGAAGAAAAGCTGATAGACCTCGCCTTTGCCGAGGATATTGGCGATGGTGACCACACCACCCTGTGCTGCATCCCCGAGGACGCCGAGGGAGCGCAGAAGTTGCTGGTCAAGGAGGAAGGCATCCTGGCCGGCGTAGAGGTAGCCAAGCGAATATTCCGCCGTTTTGACCTTGGTCTGCAGGTGGAGCAGTTGCTCAACGACGGCGACCATGTCAAGCCTGGTGACATAGCCTTCATTGTGAGGGGCAGTGTGCGCTCGCTCCTTCAGACAGAGCGCCTAATGCTCAATGTTATGCAGCGCATGAGCGGTATAGCCACCGTCACTGCCCGCTATATGAAGGAGCTGGAGGGCACTGGCTGCAAGGTGCTCGACACCCGTAAGACAACTCCCGGCATGCGCGTCCTTGAGAAGGAGGCCGTCAGGATTGGTGGCGGCATGAACCACCGCATAGGCCTTTTCGACATGATACTGCTTAAGGACAACCACGTTGACTTTGCCGGCGGCATCAAGGCCGCCCTCGACCGCAGCCATGCCTATCTCAAGGAGAAGGGCATGAACCTCAAAATAGAGATAGAGGTGCGCAACTTTGATGAGCTGCAGCAGGCCCTCGACCACGGCGGTGCCGACCGCATCATGCTCGACAACTTCAGCGTAGCCGACACCCGCAAGGCCGTGGAGATTATCAACCATCGCTGCGAGGTGGAGTCCTCCGGTGGCATAACCCTCGCCACCATCCGCCAGTATGCCCTCTGCGGCGTTGACTTTATCAGCGTGGGCGCCCTCACCCATTCAGTCAAGAGCCTCGACCTCAGCTTCAAGGCCCTTTAGAAAACATGTAAATCTATAGTAGTTATTACAGAGAAAAAACAATTTCAAAGCCATAAGACATGAAGAAAGCAATCCTTCTAACATTAATTCTTTTGGCAGGCTGGCAGCTCGGCATGGCCTGCACCAACATCATCGTTGGCAAGAAAGCCAGTAAGGACGGCAGCTGCTTTGTCAGCTACAATGCCGACAGCTATGGAGCCTACGGCGTAATGCAGCATTTTCCTGCCGCCACCCACCAGAAGGGCGACAAGCGCGTGGTCCGCGAATGGGAGAAAAATAAATACCTGGGCGAGATCGATGAGGCCCCCGTCACCTACAATGTGGTAGGCAACATGAACGAGCATCAGCTCGTTATTACTGAGACAACCTTTGGCGGCCGCCATGAGTTGGTTGACTCCACGGGCATCATCGACTACGGCTCGCTCATCTACATCACGCTGCAGAGGGCCAAGACAGCCCGCGAGGCAATCAAGGTGATGGACGAACTGGTGCAGAAATACGGCTACAACTCCGAGGGCGAGACCTTCTCCATCGCCGACCCCAATGAGGCCTTCATCATGGAGATGGTCGGCAAGGGTCCTGGCGGTCACGGCGCCGTATGGGTAGCAGTCAGAATTCCCGACGATGCGGTGTGCTGCCATGCCAACCAGAGCCGCATCCATAAGTTCATGCAGCTGCCCAAGGATCAGGTGCTCTACTCCAAGGACGTCATCACCCTGGCCCGCAAGCTCAAGCTCTTCGACGGCAAGGACCGGGACTTCGACTTTGCCAATACCTACTGTCCCCTCGACTTCGGTGGAGCACGCTACTGTGAGGCACGCGTGTGGGCAGTATATAATATGTACGCCGAAGGCATGGACCGCTACTTCAACTACTCCGCCGGCCTCGACATGCAGGCCGAGCCGCTGCCGCTCTATATCAAGCCCGACCGCAAGCTGGACATCAGCGACGTCATGGCCGGTATGCGCGACCACTACGACGGCACCGCCCTCGACATGACCCACGACCCCGGCACTGGTGTATGGCTCAGCCCCTACCGCCCGCGTCCCCTCTCATGGGAACATGACGGCAAGAAATATTTCAACGAGCGCCCCGTGGGCACCCAGCAGACCAGCTTTGCCATGATCAGCCAGGTGCGCTCAGGCATGCCCGACTGCATCGGCGGCATCCTCTGGTTCTCCAACGACGATGCCCATACCACCCCCTATACCCCCGTCTATTGCTGTGCCACCGAGGTGCCTGCCTGCTATACCCTCAAGCATGCCAACGCCGTAAAGTTCTCCCTCAAGTCAGCCTACTGGGTGCAGAACTGGGTCAGCAATATGGTTTATCCGCGCTACTCGCAGCTCTTCCCCGATCTCAAGAAGGTGCGCGATGAGCTTGACTCCACCTACGCCGCCAAGCAGCGTGCCGTGGAGGGCACAGCCCAGATACTCTTTAACGACGACCCCGCCAAGGCCGTCAAGTTCCTCACCCTCTACTCCAAGGAGTCGGCCCAGCTCATGATGGACCGCTGGATAGAGCTCGGCGAGTACCTCATAGTGAAGTATAATGACATGACCGAGCGCATCGACCAGCCCCAGGGCGGCTTTGAGGTGAGCTCCTACGGTTCCGACACCATCGCGGCCCGTCTCAAGGCTCCCGGCTATCCCGACGAAGTCAAGAAGAAGATTATCGAGGAGACCGGCGACAAGTTCCTGCTCAAATAAATTTCAAATTTCAAACGAAAAAGTAGTTAAGAAGTTAAACCGTTAGTCAGGAAGTTAAGTAGTTAAGAAGTTAAGTAGTTAAGCCGTTACTCATGACTATTGTCCTCTATCTCCATCTATCTCCTTCTATCTCCTTCTAACTCCCTCTATAACCTATAACCAATAACCTATAACCTTTCATCTGCCTTCTATCTCCTTCTATCTCTTAAATCTCAAATTACAAATTATTCAAATATCATGAACGACCAAGAAAAACTCATACAGCAATGCACTGCCACAGCCAGGCAGTGGCTCACCCCCGACTTTGACGAGCAGACCCGCGCCGAGGTGCAGGCCATGCTCGATGCCGATGACAAGACTGCCCTCATTGACGCCTTCTACCAAAACCTGGAGTTTGGCACCGGTGGACTGCGCGGCATCATGGGCGCAGGCACCAACCGCATGAACCGCTACATCGTAGGCATGGCCACCCAGGGCTTTGCCAACTATATCCTCAAGGCCTTCCCCGGCCGCAGCGACCTCGCCGTGGTGGTAGGCCACGACTGCCGCAACAACTCGCGCCTCTTTGCCGAGACCGTAGCCGACATCTTCTCCGCCAACGGCATCAAGGTCTATCTCTTTGAGAGCCTCCGTCCCACCCCCGAGATATCCTTCGCCATACGCCAGCTCGGTGCCCAGGCCGGAGTCAATATCACCGCCAGCCACAATCCCCGCGAGTATAACGGCTACAAGGCCTACTGGGACGACGGCGCCCAGGTCCTCTCGCCCCACGACACCGGCATCATCAATGAGGTCAACAAGGTCACCATCGACCAGGTCAAGTTCACACCCCGCAAGGAGCTCATCCAGATTATCGGTGGCGAGATGGACATCGACTATCTGCAGGCTGTCCATGAAGCCCTCATCGACCAGGATGTCATTAATCGCCAGAAGGACCTCTGCATCGTCTATTCTCCCCTCCACGGCACTGGTCGCGTTATCATTCCCGCTGCCCTGCGTACCTGGGGCTTCCAGAACATCAATGTGGTGCCCGAGCAGATGGTCATCGACGGCAATTTCCCCACCGTACAGTCGCCCAATCCTGAGAACGCCGAGGCCATGACCCTCGGCATGGAGCTCGGCACGCGCCTCAACGCCGACCTTGTGTTGGCCAGCGACCCTGATGCCGACCGCCTCGCCGTGGTCTGCCGCGACCCCAAGGGCCAGTGGTGCATACTCAATGGCAACCAGACCGCCCTCATGCTCTCCTACTATATCCTAGAGAACAAGAAGAAGCTGGGCCAGCTCAAGGGCAACGAGTTTATGGTCAAGACCATCGTCACCACCGAGACCATAGCCGACATAGCCCGCCGCAACGGCGTGGAGATACGCGATGTCTATACCGGCTTCAAGTGGATAGCCCGTGAGATAAAGATAGACGAGGGCAAGAAGAAGTATATCGGCGGCGGTGAGGAGAGCTTCGGCTATCTGCCCTTCGACAAGGTTCGCGACAAGGACAGCCCAGCCTCCATCTGTCTGCTTTGCGAGATAGCCGCCTGGGCCAAGGATCAGGGCCTCACCCTCTACGACCTGCTTATGAAGATCTACCTAGACTACGGCTTCGCCTATCAGAGCACCGTCTCCGTCACCAAGCCCGGCAAGAGCGGCGCCGACGAAATCAGGCAGATGATGGCCGACTTCCGCCAGGCTCCTCCCGCCTCCTTGGGCGGCAGTCCCGTTGTCATCGTAAAGGACTACCAGACCCTGCGCCAGACGGCCAACGGCACCGAGACCCCCCTCCTGATGCCCGCCACCAGCAACGTGCTGCAGTGGTTCACCGCCGACGGCACCAAGATCTCCGTCCGTCCCTCCGGCACCGAGCCCAAGATCAAGTTCTATGTCGAGGTGAAGGGCTCCATGCCCACCGCTGCCGACTATGACCGCGCCGTTGCTGAGGCTCAGACTAAGGTCAACGCCATCAAGGCAGACCTGGGGCTGTAAGGTCCTGTAAACCATATCAAGCTGCGCAGATTGTTCTGCGCAGTTTTTTTTCCCCGGAAACTCCGGAAACTCCGGAAATCGTCCAATCGTTAATCGTCCAATCGTCCAATCGTCCAATTGTCAAATGATATGTTTCCTTCCCATTTTTTGCCAAAAGTAATTGTCTGAGTTGTATTTTTTTTATAATTTTGCAGCAATTACCGTGCATAGGTTGACAAAAAGTGAATACGCGGTATGGAAAGCAGGAAAAAACTGAAAAATTATTCAAATATGAAAAAATCATTACTCTTTATGTCGTTGCTGCTCATGTTCATGGGAGCCAGGGCGCAGTTACAACTCACCGTGTATGAAGGTTCAATGACAGAGACGCATTTGCCAGCCTACGTTTATTATTTCGATGATTTCACAAGAAGCCAGTATGTCATACCGGCAGCCGATTTAACGGACATGGCAGATGGAGTTATCAAGGGCCTCAAGTACTATGTCACAATTACAGACGACAACGTACCTTACACCACCGGGTCTGATGTTGATGTCTATATGAAGGAAGTGGACTATACCACTATGAGCGGCTTTGAGCCGAAGGCCGATTGTTCCGTTGTTTACCATGGAAAGCTCAACTTCGTGAAAGACAATGACAAAGTCAATGACGGTTCGCTGACTATAGTGTTTGATCAGCCTTTTCTCTATAGTGGCGGCAATTTGCTCATCGGTATAGATAACACCACCGACGCAGATTACAGTCGCCAGTTTTTCTACGGCACCAGAGTGACAGGTACCGGCTATTCAGGCTACAGCTCAACAAGCACTGACGACATTAGCGGCTCCGTCTATGATTTCATTCCTACTACCACATTCTCTTACGTGCCCGCCGGCGATTACTATCAGAATCCGCAGGATCTCACCGCCAGCGACATACTCTCCACCTCTGCCACCCTGTCATGGACTGCACCCGGTACCGACGTCACATCCTACGCTTATCAGTACAAGCTCAATGACAGTGCCTCAGAGTGGAGTACCGAAGTCGTGACTACCGACACGAGTGTTGACTTAAGCGATCTCCTTCCGGTCACCAATTACATATTCCGGGTAAAGGCCATTTATCCTGAAGGAGAAAGCTTTTATTCCACTGTCAGCTTTGCCACCATGCTCTATGATGACTATTGCACTATCACCTTGGAGCTCACCGATACTTACGGCGACGGTTGGAACGGTTCAAGCATAACTGTGACAGATGTCGCTACGGGTTACGTGATAGGCGAATATGCCAATCAGGACCAACCCAACCAGAGCGGCGCTGAGACAACCACATACCGCGTCAGCGTTCCAAACGGCAAGGATATTAAGTTCCAGTGGACAAGCGGCCAATATGTAGATGAGTGCGTCTATACAATCTATGATGTCAACGGCTATGAGATACATTCAGGCTCAGGCGCCATGTCCGACCTTGTCTACACCGTTGATTGCACGCCCCATCCCCAGAGGCCTGCAAACCTTACGACGAGCAACATCACCGCCACTGGTGCTACACTCAGTTGGGAGGGCAGCCACGACAGCTATGTGCTGCAATACAAGCCGTGGATTCAGGTCGGCGAGGACACTCTTGCAACCGCCAGCCTCAAGACCTACACATATGACCTTAGCGAATTCAGCGGCACAGGCTCCATCGCCATCCGCCACTATGACGTAAGCGACCTGTTCTTCCTCAACGTCGATGACATCGTAGTCACCGACTCTGAGGGCCAGATCGTCTTCTCGGAGGACTTCGAGAGCTCTGGAGGCGCCATGCCAATCGCCTTCAGCTTGACAGACCTTGACGGCGATGGTTATAACTGGGGCGTCCGTGATTTCGACAATTCCAACACCGACAATCCCGTAGGCAACGGAAACTATTGTGCCACGTCCGCCAGTTGGATGCAAGGCACCGGAGCTCTCACCCCCGACAACTGGCTGCTGATACCCAATGTGCCCTTGGGCGGTACCCTGACCTTCGTGGCAAGAGGTCAGGACCCCATCTATCCGGGCGAGAACTTCGGCGTCTTTGTATGTGCTGACGCTAATGAGACCGAGCTGCTCCTCGACAGCTCCCCCTGTGAGATCACCAACCTGATACCTAACACCAGCTACGTCTGGCAGGTGAAAGGCATCATCGGCGAAGAGGAAAGCGCGTGGAGAGCAGCCTCCTTCGTGACATTGGACAACATCATAGTCTTCGAGGGCACCACCGACAGCAATTGGCATGAGCCTACCAACTGGAACCCCGTAGGCGTTCCCACTTCTGCCGACAAGGTGCGCATAGACGCCCCCGTAGTCATCCTGCCCGACAACATAGCCCAAGCCCGCAAGGTAACCCTCGGCACTTCCGGCGAGATCAACATCATGAACGGCGGCCAACTCAAGCAAGGCTCAGCCACGCTGAAGGTCACCATGAACAAGGTCATCAATTCCGGCACCCCCGCCATCATTGCCTCGCCCTTCACCGGCCGCACCCAGATAGGCTACTCCGACACCTGGAGCAATGTAACGGGCCTCACCTCAGGCGACTTCAACTTCTACGCCTTCGACTACACTCAGGAACTCGAGTGGATAAACTACAAGATGTATCCCAGCCACCTGGCTTTCAGCACCAGCTCCCTCGAAGGCCTGATCGACTTCATGGGCTACTACTACTCCACAGCCGACGACAGGGAACTGGTGTTCACGGGCGTCACCCCGTCGAGCTGCAACAACGTCATCACCAAGACGCTCACTTATGACGATACGTCCACTGCTCCCTTCAATGGCTGGGCGCTCTTAGGCAACCCCTTCACCTGCGACGGATATATCACCTACAGCGAGCCCGCCACTTTTTACAAGCTCAATGCCGCCGCTGACGGTTATGAGGCCTATGACGGTGCCGTAGTGCTCGCCCCCGGCGAAGGCGCCTTCATCTATACCCAGGCCTCCGGCACCATCACCTACTCCTCCGAGGTAGGAGCCGTCAGCCCCGTCGAGCCCGGCGCCACGCTGCCCGTCAATCCGCTACCCGGCTTCCCTGTCTGCCAGGATGCCTCAGGCCCCGCAGACATAGCCATAGCCAATTCCGTTGACAACACCAATACCATCAACGACTACAGCAACAGCGTATGCAACGTAACCCTTACCGACCGCACCCTCTTCTGTGACAACGAGTGGAACACCCTCTGCCTGCCCTTCAGCCTCAGCGCTGACCAGATAGCCAATGGCAGTATGGCAGGGGCCGACATACGCATCCTTACCAGCGCATCGCTCTCTGAGAACACTCTCACCCTTATCTTCAGTCCTGTTGACCATATCGAGGCCGGCAAGCCCTACATCATCAGGTGGGCACCCGGAGCCGACATCACCAATCCCCAGTTCAAAGGAGTGCTCGTCAGCAGCAACACCTCCAACTTCAAGAGCGACGATGAGACCATCGAATTCCTTGGCACCTACAGCATGACAGCATTCGACACCGAGGTGACCGACATCCTCTTCATGGATAGCGGCAGCCAGCTCAAGTGGCCGCTGTCCGGAGCCACCATCGGCGCATGTCGTGCATACTTCAAGCTCGCCGACGGCTCACCCGCCAAGCACTTCGTCCTCACCTTCGGCAGCGCCGATGACGACGACGACATCACTGCCATCAATGGTCAATGGTCAATGGTCAATGGTCAATCATCAATGGCCAATGGTGAGTGGTACACCCTCAGCGGAGTCAGGCTCAATGGCAAGCCCAGCGCCAAGGGCATATACATCCACAACGGCAAGAAGATAGTAGTACAGTGATAATTGATAGTTGATAGTTAAGCCAAGTCCGGAGGCGACTTCCATTTTTCAATTTTTCAATTCTTCAACTTTCCTTCACGAAGATAGTTGAGAGTTGATAGTTGGCGGTTAGCGGTTTACCGTTTCCTCCGGACTTGGCAATAAATCTCAAACCTCGAATATATTTATGAAACGCACATATCAATCCCCGAGCATAGACATCATCTACATCAGCAGCAGTCGTATGCTCATGCTGCAGGTCAGTAGCAACTCCGGCGTAGGAGGCGGCGATCAGGGCAGCGGCAGCGCCGCCCGCAGCGCCCAGTTCTGGAGCTTCGACTGGGAGGAGGACGACGCCGACGAGGGCCAAAGCCTCTGAGCCCGAAGCCTAAAGAATGCATGCCCAAGCTCGAAGCCTCTCCCCAGCCCTCCCCTCAAGGGAGGGAGCTCTGGCGCCAGAGTCCTCTCCCCTTTAGGGGGAGATAGAGGGGGCTGCTTTTTTAAAAAACACGGTCAAAGGTTATGTCGTTAATAAATAAATGACTAATTTTGCAGCCGCAAAGGAAAGTTGGCAGAGTGATCGAATGCGCCGGACTCGAAATCCGGTATACCCCTTGTGGGTATCGGGGGTTTGAATCCCTCACTTTCCGCGAAGGAAAACGCACCTGAGAAGGTGCGTTTTTCTTTGCGTGTAAGTGAGGGATCGCGAACGGCTTCCGTCAGATCCGTGCGATCTGTGTTTATTAACCACGGATTATTCGGATTGAACGGATATGTTAACGAAAACGAAAAAAATCTGTGAGATCTGTGGAATCTGTGTGAGATTAATCCCCAGCCGGGACTTCGATAAATTTGCCGCTTCGCTCTCAAAGGCTCTTGCAAGTTTCGCTCCGGCTTCGCCGACAGCGAAAGAGCCTTTTCGCGATGCCTTCGGCATTGCCGCTTCGCTCT
>CADAJV010000037.1 GCA_902788275.1 uncultured Bacteroidales bacterium
AAAGAGCCTTTTCGCGATGCCTTCGGCATTGCCGCTTCGCTCTCAAAGGCTCTTGCAAGTTTCGCTCCGGCTTCGCCGACAGCGAAAGAGCCTTTTCGCTCTCAAAGAGTGCATTGCTCAAAAGCAATTTTTCGCGATGCCTTCGGCATTGCCGCTTCGCTCTCAAAGAGAGCGTTGCTCAAGAGCAATTTTTCGCGATGTCTTCGGCATTCAGTGCCCACTTCCGGACTTGGTTAATTATCAATTGTCAATTTTCAATTCTCAACTATCAACTGCGACGACTCATCGCGCCGAAGTCTATGCTGAGCCTGTCGAAGCTAAAAGCCTCAAAGTTCAATCTAAGAGCCTTGAAACGAAAACTAAGAGCCTTGAAAAAGAAAGTTCAAGGCTCTTAGATTTTTTTTCCACGGAGTTAGATTATTTTTCCACGGAGTAAGATTTTTTTTTAAGGCTCTCAGATAAAAGGTATGGGAAAATGGTACACTTTTATGTGTGCTATTTGTGCTATTTGTGCTATTTTTTAATACAAATAGCACAGATAGCACATGTAATATTTTGAAAAAAAATAATTTCCCTAAATTAAAATTTTTATCTCTTTGAAAATCAAAGAGATAACTTTGTTTCAAATTATATATTATATTATAATATATAATTCTATAAGATAGCCTACGGCAAGTTTAAGGAAATGGTACACTTTTATGTGTGCTATTTGTGCTATTTTTTACTCTGCATTGTCGCTTTGCTCGCCCTTGGGGTTGATGAGCGACTGTATGAAGTTGGTGGTGCTCTCTATCTCTAGGGGGGGGGGGAGAGTGCAAATTTTCTTATTATTTTTTGTTAAAATCCTTTGATGTTTAAGGATTTTTTGTTAACTTTGTGGTGTCTTTCGCGAGGACATACACTTACTCGTTCTTTGACTTATTTGCATATTTCTTTGTCTGTCATTTCGGTTAGACGGCGCGGATTCTCTCCATTGCCTTTTCGGTGTTTTCCCGCGTGTTGAAGGCTGTGAAGCGCACATAGCCTTCTCCTGAGGGTCCGAAGCCGATGCCTGGCGTGCACACCACGTTTGCCTCCTCAAGCAGCAGTTTGAAATACTGCCACGAACTGAGCCCGCCGGGGGTCTTCATCCAGATGTAAGGCGCATTTTCTCCGCCATATGTCTTATGGCCCAGGTTGCGCAGGGTGGTCAGCATCTGGTGTGCGTTGTGCATGTAGTAGTTGATGGTGGCTTGTATTTGTTGTCTGCCCTGTGGCGTGTAGATTGATTGTGCTGCGCGCTGGCTGATGTAGCTTGTGCCGTTAAACTTGGTTGACTGTCTGCGGTTCCAGAGGCCGTTGAGGGCTATGCGTCTCCCGGCGGCTGTTGCTGCGGTGACGTCAAGGGGCACCACCGTATAGCCGCATCTCAGTCCGGTAAACCCTGCCGTCTTGCTGTAGGAGTGAAACTCTATGGCGCATTGCCTGGCACCGGCAATCTCATAGATGCTGTGGGGTATGCTTGTGTCGCTGATGAAGGCCTCGTAGGCGGCGTCGTACAGTATCAGGGCATCGTGCTCCAGGGCGTAGGCTACCCACCGGCTGAGCTGCTGTCGTGTCAGCACTGTCCCGGTGGGGTTGTTGGGGTAGCAGAGGTATATGACGTCAAGATGCTCTCTGGGCAGCTCGGGCACAAAGTTGTTGTCTGCTGTGCAGGGCAGTTTGACTATGCTGCGCCCGGCCATGATGTTGGCGTCAGCATAGACGGGATAGACGGGGTCGGTGACGCCCACCACGCTGTCGGCTGACAGCAGCTCCTGGAAGTTGCCGGTGTCGCTCTTGGCCCCGTCGCTCACGAACACCTCGTCGGCCTTGATGTCTATGCCCCTTGCGGCGAAATCGTAGAAGGCTATGGCCTGGCGCAGAAATTCGTAGCCACGCTCGGGCCCATAGCCCCTGAACGATGCAGGGCTGCCCATATCATCGGCTGCGTGGTGCAGGGCTTCTACTACGGCCGGGGCAAGCGGCTGGGTCACGTCGCCAATGCCCAGCGAGATGACGTCGGTCTGAGGGTTCAGCTCCCTGAATGCTTTGACCTTGCGGGCTATCTCTGCAAAGAGGTAGTTGCCCGACAGGTTCATGTAGTGTTCGTTTATTAGCATATTGTTGTGTGTTTTTTTGCTTGGTTTATAGTGTTATTTCGCCGTCAAACACAAACTGAGCCGGGCCTGTCAGATAGACATGATTGTCGGCTTCTCTCCACTCTGTGGTAAGGGTGCCGCCGTCCATGATAATGCTGACGAGCCTGCCGGTGTGTCCGGCTATGCAGGCGGCTACAGCTGTGGCACAGGCTCCGGTGCCGCAGGCCATGGTGATGCCGCTGCCGCGTTCCCATACCCTTACGCGTATTGTCCGGCTGTCAATAATCTGGGCAAACTCAATGTTGCATCGCTGCGGAAAGGCGCTATTCCTTTCCAGCATTGGGCCAGACCTGCCTACCTGGTCTATGTTGTCAGTGAAGATGATGTAGTGGGGGTTGCCCATCGACACAAAGACTCCATCGCAGGGTTTCCTGTCGGGGCGGTAAAGACTGGGGTCTGCAGTGGCAGGCTCCTGCATATCCACTGTCACGCTGCTGACTACGCCATCATCAACTTTAAGCATCAGTGTCTTGATGCCCGACAGGGTGAGCAGCCTGATAGACTTCTTGTTGGTAAGTCCTCGCTCATAAAGATATTTGCCTATGCATCGCGATGCGTTGCCGCACATTGTTGCTTCGCTGCCGTCGGCATTGAATATGCGCATGGAGAAGTCAGCCTCGCTCACCGGCGATGTGCCGATCAGCACCAGGCCGTCAGCCCCTATGCCTTTGTGGCGGTCGCTCAGTGTCTTGGCAGCCTGCGCCGGGGCTGCCACCGTGTGCTGCATGGTATTGACGTAGATATAGTCATTACCGGCACCGTGCATCTTGGTAAACTTGATTTTTGTCATTGCTGATAGGGTAGTTGTCTTTTCGAGTGCAATTTTAAGCAAATTGTTACACATTGAGACGAAATATTTTAATTTTTCTATTTTGTCGCTCCAAATAATTGAAAAAAGAAAGAAAAGTGGGCGGATTTTTTAAAAAATGTAATCTTTGGTTGTCATTTGGCGCCAAAAACAAAAAAGATTGCTGCTTTTTGTTGAATTTTGTTACAATTGTGTCGTGTCGTTTACATACCTTTGTCGTGGAAAAAGCCACTTGGCGCATATACAATAATAAGGTATTATGGATACAAAGTACATCTTCATCACCGGAGGCGTGGCCTCATCATTGGGTAAGGGCATTATCTCTGCCTCGCTTGGTAAGTTGCTGCAGGCACGCGGCTACACAATCACCATCCAGAAGTTTGACCCTTACATTAACATTGATCCCGGTACCCTCAATCCCTATGAGCATGGAGAGTGTTATGTCACTGCCGACGGGCAGGAGACAGACCTTGACCTCGGTCACTATGAGCGTTTCACCGGCATTGAGACCACCCGCGATAACAGCGTGACCACCGGTCGCATCTACCTCAGTGTGATAGAGAGCGAGCGCAGGGGTGACTATCTGGGCAAGACCATTCAGGTGGTGCCTCATATAACTGACGAAATCAAGCGACGAATCCAGCTCCTGGCAGCCAGACAGTCGCTTGATTTTGTTATTACCGAGATTGGTGGCACAATCGGCGATATTGAGAGCCAGCCATTCCTGGAGGCCATACGCCAGCTGCGCTGGGAGCTTGGCCCTGCGCGTGCCCTTAATGTCCATCTCACCTATGTGCCCTATCTGGCTGCCGCAGGCGAACTCAAGACTAAGCCCACCCAAACGAGTGTCAAGCAGCTGCAGGGCCTTGGCATACAGCCCGAGGTGTTGGTGCTGCGCAGCGAGCACAGCCTTGGCGTTGAGCTGCGGCGCAAAGTGGCCCACTTCTGCAATGTGGCCGAGGAGGCTGTCATTCAGAGCCAGGACTTGCCCAGCATCTACGAGGTGCCCGTCAATATGCAGCACCAGGGACTTGACGTGATATGCCTCAGCAAGATGGGCATTACCCCTGGCCCTACGCCTGAGCTGGGGCCGTGGCGTCGTTTCCTGCATATGCGCAGTCTGGCCACTGAGGCCCTTGACATAGCCCTGGTAGGCAAGTATGATCTGCAAGATGCCTACAAGAGCATACGCGAGAGTCTTGCACACGCGTGCACATATCATAATAGGTTGGCCCGTATCCACTTTGTGAACAGCGAGGGTCTTAGCGATGACAACGTGGCCCAACGGCTTGAAGGCATGGTGGGAGTGGTAATCTGCCCTGGCTTTGGCCTGCGTGGCACTGAGGGCAAGATAGTGGCGGCTCACTACTGCCGCACCCACAACATACCCACTCTGGGCATTTGCCTGGGTATGCAGATGATGGTGGTGGAGTTTGCACGCCATGTGCTGGGCTATGCTGATGCCTCCAGCAGCGAGTTTTCCGTAACTAGCAGCCATCCCGTCATCAGCATGATGGAGAAGCAGAAGGCTGTCACGCAGATGGGCGGCACCATGCGTCTGGGGGCTTACGAGTGTCGCCTGACGGAGGACAGCCGGTCATGGCATGCCTATGGCAGGCAGACCAGTGTGCGTGAGCGCCACCGTCACCGCTATGAGTTCAACAGTCAGTATCTTGCCGACTTTGAACGACATGGCATGCTCTGTGCAGGAGTCAACCCTGATGCCGACCTGGTGGAGATTGTGGAGGTGCCTGCACACCGCTGGTATGTTGGCACCCAATTCCATCCCGAGTATTCGTCAACGGTGCTCCATCCTCATCCCTTGTTTATGGACTTCATAGGAGAGGTGAAGAGGTTGTAGAGGGAAAGAGGACTTGAAAGTGTTCTGGGTAGTATTAACCGTTCAATTATTTTTAATGATGGAGGAACTGAAGCACGAATGCGGAGTGGCTATGGTGCGTCTGCTCAAGCCGCTGGATTATTATCGGCAAAAGTTTGGTTCGTGGTCCTATGGTTTTAGTAAACTCTATCTTATGATGGAGAAGCAGCATAACCGTGGGCAGGAAGGTGCAGGGCTGGCTAGTGTTTGTCTGGACGCCCCCGCAGGCACTGAGTATATGCATCGCGAGAAAGCCGAAGGCTCGCAGGCCATCAAGGAAATATTCTCGCGCATCACCCCAAAAATGGCGGGACAGCTCTATATGGGTCACCTGCGATACAGCACCACGGGCAAGGGCGGCCTTATGAATGTGCATCCCTTTGTGAGACGCAGCAACTGGAGGAGCAAGACGCTCTGCCTGTGCGGCAATTTCAATATGACTAACATTGATGAGGTGTTTCGTTATATGACCCGACAGGGGCAGTCGCCGCGCAGCAACAGTGATACCCATATTGCACTGGACCTCATAGGCCATCGCCTGGACCGCGAGGTGGAGCACTGCTATCAGGAGGCTGTGGCTCAAGGGTTGCAGATGCAGGATATTACGAGATATACCGAGCAGCACCTGTCAATGGCCGCCGTGTTGAAGGCCACCATGCCCCTCTTTGACGGTGGATATGTGATGTGTGGTCTGACGGGTAGCGGAGAGATGTTTGCCGTGCGTGACCCTTGGGGCATCAGGCCGGCTTTCTACTACGCAGACAACGAGGTGGTAGTGGTGGCCAGCGAGAGACCCGTCATACAGACGTGCTTCGATCTTGATGCCGCCGCTGTGATGGAGCTGCAGCCCGGACAGGGACTGATGGTACATCAGAATGGGATGATGAGCCTTGAGCAGATTATGCCTATGCGACAACACTGCGCATGCAGCTTTGAGCGTATATACTTCAGCCGCGGCTCCGACCTTGACATCTATCAAGAGCGCAAACAGTTGGGCCGCCAGCTGACCTCCTCCATACTGCAGGCCATTGACGGCGATGTTGCCAACACGGTGTTTTCGTATATCCCCAATACGGCGGAGGTGGCGTTCTATGGCATGACCGACGGATTGCGTCGCCTGTTTCCTAGCGTCAGGGTCGAGAAGGTGGTGTGGAAGGATATCAAGATGCGCACCTTTATAACCGAGGATGCCGAACGCCGCGACATGGCTGCCCATGTCTATGATGTGAGTTACGGCAGCCTGCGCCCGCACCAGGATAACCTGGTGGTTATTGACGACAGCATTGTGCGCGGCACCACGCTGCATGAGAGCATCCTGCGGATTTTGGACCGCCTGCACCCCAAGAAGATTGTCATGGTGTCGAGTGCGCCGCAGATTCGCTATCCTGACTATTACGGCATCGATATGTCGCACCTGGAGGAGCTGTGTGCCTTTCGTGCGGCTATTGCTATGCTAAATGAGCGTGGCATGCAGCATGTAATCCATGATACGTACCGCGCGTGTCTGGAGGATGCGTCTTCACGGAATCATGTGCAGGCTATCTACGCGCCGTTCAGTGCCGAGGAAATCGGTGACAAGATTGCCGAGATGCTGTGCCCTGACGGCATGGAGGCAAAGGTGCAGCTGGTGTTTCAGAGCATTGAGGGGCTGCATAACGCATGCCCCAACCATCGTGGCGACTGGTACTTTACCGGCAATTATCCAACTCCAGGGGGTGTGCTTATGGTTAACAGGGCTTTCGTAAATTTCATGGAGAGTATAGACAGATGAAACAGGCACAATTGATACTTGAGGATGGCACTGTCTTCACCGGATGGTCCTTTGGTTACGAGAGCGATGCTGCAGGAGAGGTGGTGTTTAACACCGCAATGACCGGATACACGGAGTGCCTCACCGACCCCAGCTATGCTGGACAGATGCTGGTGATGACCAGTCCGCTGATTGGCAACTATGGTGTTCCGCCGCTGGATGCAGCTGACGATTATGGCATACCACGTTACACAGAGAGTAGCCGCATTCATGTCAAAGCCCTGATTGTGGCTGACTATAGTGCGGAGTTTTCTCACTGGAACGGGCGGCTGTCGCTCTCTGACTGGCTGAAGGCAGAGAGGGTGCCTGCCCTGACAGGCATCGACACCAGGCGCCTGACTGTCCACATGCGAGAGCGGGGGGTGATGATGGGGAGGATAGTGTCTTCTCTGACTCCCTGCGAAACGGGGAGTGGCTGTGGTGATGCCTATGGCTCTGTTAACTGGGTGGAGCGTGTGAGCTGTAGGGATATTGCTGTTTACAAACCTGCGGGTGCGGCTAAGAGGGTGGTGCTGCTTGACTGCGGTGTCAAGGCTAACATTCTGCGTAGCTTGACGGCCAGGGGCCTTGAGGTGGTGCGTGTGCCGTGGGACTGTGATTTCAATGGTATGGACTTTGACGGCCTTTTTCTCTCTAACGGCCCCGGCAACCCCGAACGCTGTGGTGTGGCCGTGGAGCATATTCGCCGGTTTCTCGCCGATGGTCGCCGCCGCCCCTGCATGGGTATATGCCTGGGCAACCAGCTGCTGGCCAGGGCGGCGGGTGCAAGGACCTATAAGCTTAAGTATGGTCACCGCGGGCACAATCAGCCCGTGAGGATGGTGGGCACCGACAGATGTTTCATCACGTCGCAAAACCATGGGTATGCTGTTGACGAGCAGACCCTCTCCGACGGTTGGGAGCCATTGTTTGTCAATATGAATGACGGCTCTAACGAGGGCCTGCGCCACAAGGAGCACCCCTGGCTGTCGGCACAGTTTCATCCGGAGGCTTGTCCTGGCCCGGAGGATACGGCTTTCCTTTTCGATAGGTTTGCGGAAATGTTGAACTCTTAGTATTATAATCATGACGTCAGTAAAGAAAGTGTTGCTTCTGGGCAGCGGTGCGCTGAGGATTGGTCAGGCTGGCGAGTTTGACTATAGCGGCTCGCAGGCTATCAAGGCTCTCAAGGAGGAGGGTATCAGCACGGTGCTTATTAACCCTAATGTGGCTACGGTGCAGACCTCCCAGGGAGTGGCTGATAAGGTCTATTTCCTGCCTGTGGAGTGCGAGTTCTTTACGCGCATTATTGAGAAGGAGCGCCCCGACGGCGTGTTGCTGTCTTTTGGTGGACAGACGGCGCTGAATTGCGGCGTGGAGTTGCATCGTGCAGGTGTGTTTACCCAGTATGGGGTTAGGGTGTTGGGCACTCCCATACAGGCCATAATCGACACTGAGGACCGCGACCTCTTTGTGCGCAGACTTGACGAGATTGACGTGAAGACCATTCGCAGTCAGGCTTGCAGCAATGTTGATGAAGTGCGCCAGGCCGCTGTTAGGCTGGGTTATCCCGTGATATTGCGTGCGGCTTTTGCGCTGGGCGGCTTGGGCTCAGGATTCTGTGATGATGAGGATGAACTGCTTGCGCAGGCTGAGGAGGCTTTCTCCTTTTCGTCTCAGGTGCTGGTGGAGAAGTCGCTGAGGGGTTGGAAGGAGATAGAGTATGAGGTGGTGCGTGATTGCCATGACAACTGCATCACCGTATGCAACATGGAAAACTTCGACCCCCTGGGCATCCACACTGGAGAGTCGATAGTGGTGGCTCCGTCGCAGACTCTCTCCAACACTGAGTATCACATGCTCCGTTCACTGGCCATAAGGATTGTGCGCCATCTGGGCATAGTGGGGGAGTGCAATGTGCAGTATGCCCTTGACCCTGAGTCGGAGGACTATCGCGTCATTGAGGTCAATGCCCGCCTGTCGCGTTCGTCTGCGCTGGCTTCCAAGGCTACCGGCTATCCGCTGGCATTCGTGGCAGCCAAACTGAGTTTGGGCTATGGGTTGTTTGACTTGAAGAACTCTGTCACCCAGTGCACAAGTGCCTTCTTTGAGCCTGCGCTCGACTATGTGGTGTGCAAGGTGCCTCGCTGGGATTTGTCTAAATTCCAAGGCGTGAGCCATCGGTTGGGTTCGTCAATGAAGAGTGTGGGCGAGGTGATGGCTATTGGGCGCACCTTTGAGGAGGCGATGCAGAAGGGACTGCGTATGATAGGACAGGGTCTTCACGGCTTTGTGGAGAATAAGCCCCTGTCTTTTGCTGATATTGCTGACGAACTGGCCAACGCTACCGACAATCGCGTAGTGGCCATTGCCCAGGCCATGCAGATGGGCTATAGCGTTGAGCAGATTCATTCCCTCACCAAGATAGACAAGTGGTTTCTCTATAAGCTGAGGCATATAGCTGACATTGACCAGCACATGAAAGAATTTAGATATTTGTCTGATTTAATCGTTGATATGGATAGCTCAGAGTTTGCCGAGTTGATAGAGGAGCCCTGCTTTGCCGACTTGCTCCGCGAGGCTAAGGTTTATGGTTTCTCTGATAGCCAGATAGCTAGTGCCATAGGCCTCGATGCCACCCTTGGCAAGGAGGAGGCGGGCCTCAAGGTTCGCAAGTGGCGCAAAGACTTGGGCATATTGCCCGTTGTTAACCAGATAGACACTCTGGCAGCGGAATACCCTGCACAGACCAACTATCTTTATATGACTTACCTGTAAGATGTCGGTTCTGGAATTTCAAGGTTAAAGGACTGCAATTCTTAGATACTTAAACTTTTTTAATCCCTTATTGTCGGGTTTGGCTTATTGTCAAAATTAAAAAATCAAATACTTATGTGTGGAATAGTATCAATACTCAACTTGAGAGGCGAGCGAAGCGCCTTGTCGCAGGAGCTTCGCCAGAAAGCATTATCCATGAGCCACAGGATACGCCATCGTGGTCCCGACTGGAGCGGTATCTATTGTGGCGGCTCAGCCATTTTGGCCCATGAGCGCCTAAGCATTGTTGACCCCGAGTCGGGCGGCCAGCCCCTATATTCGCCAGACGGCAAGCTGGTGTTGGCTGTGAATGGCGAGATTTACAACCATCAGGAAATTCGCAGCCGCTATGCTGGTCGATATGATTTTCAGACCGGCAGCGACTGTGAGGTGATACTGGCTCTTTACCGTGATAAGGGCATCGACTTCCTTGAGGAACTCAATGGCATCTTTGCCTTTGTGCTTTATGATGTGGAGCATGACCGATTTCTGATAGCGCGTGACCCTATAGGCGTCATTCCCCTATATATAGGCCATGATGCCGATGGCACCGTCTATGTGGCATCCGAACTCAAGGCTTTGGAGGGACAGTGTGAGCAGTACGAGCCATTTCTACCTGGTCACTATGCCTACAGCGAGCTGAATAATGACGACGGCTATCCGAAAATGGTACGCTATTACCGCCGCGATTGGATGGACTACGCTGCAGTTAAGGACAATCCCTCCAGCGTGGCTGCTCTGCGCCAGTCGTTGGAGGCTGCCGTTAAGCGACAGCTTATGAGCGATGTACCCTATGGCGTGCTGCTTAGCGGAGGGCTTGACAGCAGCATTATCTCCGCCATCGCCGAGAAGTATGCAGAGATGCGTATAGAGGACGATTCACGCACCAAAGCCTACTGGCCGCGCCTCCACTCCTTTGCCGTAGGGCTTAAGGGAGCGCCCGATCTGGCCAAGGCTCGCTTGGTGGCTGACCACATAGGTACAGTCCACCACGAGATCAACTACACTATCCAGGAGGGCCTCGACGCCATTCGCGACGTGATATATTTTATCGAGACCTACGATGTAACCACCGTCCGCGCCTCTACGCCTATGTATCTGTTGGCTCGGGTTATTAAGTCAATGGGTATCAAGATGGTGCTCTCGGGTGAGGGTGCTGATGAGATATTTGGCGGTTATCTCTATTTCCACAAGGCACCGTCGGCACAGGCTTTTCATGAGGAGACGGTCAGGAAATTGGCCAAGCTCCATCTCTACGATTGCCTGCGGGCAAACAAGAGCCTTTCTGCCTGGGGCGTGGAGGGGCGTGTGCCGTTTCTAGATAAGGAGTTTCTTGACGTGGCGATGCGTACTAACCCTGCAGCCAAAATGTGTCCCGGCAAAACGATGGAGAAGAATATCCTACGCGGGGCCTTTGCCCATATGCTGCCGGAGGAAGTTGCCTGGAGGCAGAAGGAACAGTTCAGTGACGGGGTAGGCTACTCATGGATAGACACACTTAAAGCCATGACTGCCGTTGCCGTTACCGACGAGCAGATGGCTCATGCCGCTGAGCGCTTCCCCATCAATCCGCCCAGAAACAAGGAGGAGTATTATTATCGTTCAATATTTGCCGAGCATTTTCCAAGTCAGAGTGCCGCGCGCAGCGTGCCCAGCGAGGCCAGTGTGGCTTGCTCCACGGCCACGGCCCTGGAGTGGGACGAGGCCTTCCGTCACCTTAACGACCCCAGCGGACGTGCTGTCAAGGGTGTTCACGAGCAGGCTTATTAGGATAGGATGACCATAAAGATTTGGCAGACTCATTCTTTTTTCTTAACTTCGCGCCGATAACCGTTTGCCGCCTGTTTCCGGGCGGGTAATGAAACTGATGAATCGCCTGCGATACATACTGACTGCCGTGGTGGGCCTGGTGGTGGCTCTCTACCTGGCTGTGCTGCTGCTGACAGCCCTGCCGGGGGTGCAGCGGTGGATGGCCAGCCAGACCGCCGATGCGCTGAGCTCTAAGCTGGGCACACGGGTGGAGGTAGGGCGAGTGAGGCTGGACCTCTTCAATTCGGCAACGATTGACAGCCTGCTCATCTTCGACCAGCAGGGCGACTCGCTGCTTTGCGCCCGGCGCACGGTGGCCACGGTGGACTTGATACGGCTGCTGACGGACAGGACCGTCAGGATTGGCAGCCTCAAGGTGTTTGGCTCAAAGGTAATGCTGAGGCAGGCGGACGGCGAACAGGGTAACTGGCAGTTTGTGGTGGACAGCCTCAAACCGCGCGACGACACTAAGCAGGGCCTGCAGGTGATGCTCAACCGTCTGCTGGTGAGGGACATGGACCTTGCGTATAACGACATGGCTCTTACGGGCCTGACGGCAAGGGCGAGGGTGAGGAATGATTTGCTGGATATTGACGGCCTGTCATTTAGCCTTAAGCCTTCGGCTAAGGCCGAGGGGCCGCTGCGCTATATTACTGAGGCCAGGGTGAGGCAGTCGAGGATTATGATTGCCTCCGAGGGTATAAGGAAGTTCTCATCTGAGTCAAGTGTCCCTTCTGAACCGTCTTCCGTGCGAAGCAGGGCCGGGGATGGGCTTGCAGGGATAGGTGAGATGCTGGCCTTTGCCTATGTGAATGCTTCTGTGCTGGCGCAGGGCGAGCGCTATGATTTCACAGGCAAGTGGAGCAAGGCTCCTGACGATCGCCTGCGCCCCGTGAGGGCGGAGGTGCGTGTCGGCAATGACGGCAATGAGCTGCTGTGGGCTGACGTGGCTTCTGCCTACGACTGGCAGGAGGCTCTGGAGGCTGACGTGAGGGTGAGGACTCTGGCGCAGGTCAAGGCTACGACGTGTCCCGTCTCGCTATCGGGCCATGTGAGCATGGCGGGCGGCAGGGCTGCGTTTGTTGGCGATGTGGATGCGGGCATTGGTGCCTGCAGGGCTGACGTGAAGGTGGAGGGCCGGGGGCCTTATCGCCTGACCTACAACCTGAGCGACCTGTCGGTCAACTCTGACCTGCTGAGGGCTGAGGACTGCACGCTGAGCGGTACGGCGGTGATGACGGAGGCTGGCCTTGTGATGCCTGCGGAGCTGACTGCTACGGGCCACATGGGAAGCATGTCTTACGATGGCCACTCTCTGACGAATGTTGACGCTGAGGTTGCCCTGCATGCGGGCGAATGGACGGGACGCCTGGCGGTGAACGCGCCGCTGTTTACGCTGCAGGCTCAAGGCCGGCGCAGTGAACTGGGGGCAATGGATATTGAGGGCCGCGGCACGATGAGGGAGGGTTTGCTGGCTACGCTGGGCGAGGTGACGTTCCGCTGCAATGCGGACTATGACAATAACTATGCCCTGACGGCTAACGCTGAAGGGGTGGATATGATGGTCAAGGGAAAGGTTTCATCCTTAATGGCTGGTGGCCTGGCCCCAGAACTTCTGTCTTTAGGGAGGGTAGGGGATTTTCAAGGGCTCTCGTCTCTCTCCCTGACGCTTTCTAACGAGGCGCTGCTGGCGGAGTTGCTGGACAGCGAGGTGACGCTTGACGAGCCGATGGTGGTGAGTGGGCGCATGGATGGTAATATGGTGCTGACTATGACGGCGCCTTCGTTTAGCCTTGGCCAGAGCAGGTATGACAGGACGAGTGCCTACTTCAGTTGCAAGGGTGACTCGTTGAGGGGCTCGCTGATGACTACCAAGTATTTTGACAATGTGCCCGTGAGGCTTGAGGCCCACCTCAGCGGATGCACCGACAGCATCAATACCGAGGTGCTGTGGAAGGATATGCAGGGGGGCCACACTTATGGCAGCCTGATGGCCGACACTCGCCTGCACCGCAGGGCGGGCGGCCGGCTGAGTACTCACACTCACATACTGCCCACGAATCTCTTTGTGGCCGATACGGCATGGAGCATTGCTCCGGCCATTATTGACTATGACGACGGCGAGCTGCGCATCAGCGACCTGATTGTGTCGAGGGGTGATCAGTTTGTCAGTGTCAATGCTGACCTGGGCAGGGACAGACAGGACCTGGCTGTGCGGCTGAATGATGTGGAGGTGGCTTACCTGCTGGGGCTGACTAACTTTAAGCCCGTCACCTTCGGCGGCAAGGCCAGCGGCAGCATTGTCAATACGGCCGACAAGAATATTGTGGCTGACCTGACGGTCAGGGACTTCAGATTTAATGATGCTGATCTGGGTATGCTCAGGGCCAGGAGCGTGTTTGACCCTGCTGACAGCCGCCTGACGGTGAAGGGCAAGACGCAGCGCTCAGAGCAGGACTCCACTCTGATTGACGGCCTGGTGATGCTGCGTGACAAGCAACTGGACTTCCGCTTTATCTCAGAGAAGACTAACGTGCAGTTCCTTAATAAATATGTGGGCAAGTTTATTGATGACCTGGAGGGCACCACAACGGGCGACTTCCATTTGTTTGGCTCCTTTAAGTATGTGCAGATGGAGGCGGATGAGACTATCAACTACATAAAGTTCCGCCCAAAGATTCTGGGCACGCTTTATACTATTGAGAATCAGCCGATGCACATCAGGCCTGACACGATAGACTTTACGGGATTCGTGGTGCGCGACCCCTACGGCAACGAGGCTCACGTGAAGGGGAGCGTCAATCACAACTATCTCTTTAACTTTAACTACAATATGGACTTCCAGCTCAACGGCTTGCTTACTGTCAACTGGGCCGAGCAGCCGTCAAGGCCCTTCTGGGGCACGGTGTTTACCGACGGCCACCTCAATCTCAGGGGAACGACGCGCAATGTGATGCTGACGGGCGAGCTGGATGCGGTGGGCGAGGAGGGCGGCTCGGCTCTATACTATAACTCAGGCATCACTGCGGAGGAGAGCAGGGACTATGTGCGTTTTCTGCCGTCGCCGGAGGTTGCGGTTACCACGACGAAGTATGATGACGACGTGCCGCGGCCGTATGCCGACCAAGGCGCGGACGTGACGATGGATATCAAGGTCAACGCCACACCCGACGCTACACTTAACATTGTGACTGACCCGGTGACACGCGACTTTATGAGCCTCAGGGGCAGCGGGCCGCTACAGCTGGCCTACTACAACAAGGGGCGCTTCCAGCTCAACGGTCTCTACTCGGTGGGCAGTGGCAACTATAAGCTGACTATCAAGGATATCATTCACAAGAATTTTGAGATTCAGCCCGGCGGCTACCTGCGTTTCCAGGGTACGCCGGCTGAGGCTGACATAAGCCTGAAGGGTGTTCACCGCGTCAACTCGGTGTCGCTGAGCGACCTCAATGTGGGTGCCTCCCACTCCAACAGCACGGTGGGTGTGGACTGTATCCTCAACTTCAGCGGCAAGGCTGCAGAGCCCAAGGTGACGTTTGACATTGACTTTCCCAAGGCCAACAACGATGAGAACCTGTTGCTCAAGAAGTTTATCCTGACGGAAGAGGACCGCAATATGCAGGCGGTTTATCTGCTGAGCATAGGCCGATTCTATACATATAATTATAATGAATTCAGCTCCAGCACCGGAGGGCCTAACCAGTCAACGGTGGCTATGACCTCTTTCCTGGCCGGTACGCTGAGCGGACAGATCAACAACATACTGCAAGATGCTTTCCATATCACTAACTGGAACTTCGGCACGAGTATTGCGGCAGGACGCATGGGTTTTAATGATATGGAGGTGCAGGGCAGCCTGTCGGGCAAGATGTTTAACAATAGGTTGCTGTTTAATGGCAACATTGGCTACCGCGACCAGATAACTACTTACAGCAACAATTTTGTGGGCGATTTCAACCTGCAGTGGCTGCTCAACAAGGCCGGCACGATAAGCCTGAAGGCTTACAGCGAGACTAATGACCGCTACTTTACCAAGTCGTCGTTGACTACCCAGGGAGGCGGTATCCTCTTCCAAAAAGATTTCAGGAAACTGCGCGATTTCTTCCGGAAATAGTGTGCACAAATGTTAAAAGGTGTGCACTTTATTTATAATAAACCTTAATGTGCTTGGCTGGGAGGAAAAAAATGCGTACTTTTGCACCGTCCCGAAAAAATGGCATCCCATTGGTGGGTGAAAACGCCTTTTTTTGAGGGGAATGAAATAAAATTGCAATCGTTACGTTATTAAAAGACAGACACACAGGTTTTAATTATGAAGATATCAAAGTTATTATCTCTCGCGGCCCTTGCTCTGGTTGTTCCTTCAATGGTTCAGGCACAGGACTTGATGGCCAGGGAGGCCAAGGCTGATTTTCAGCTTAAATCATCTAATGTTGTAAAGATTATCAATCAGGCTAAGGCCCACGAGGAGGCCAGCTACGCAAAGAACATTTACGGAAACCACTGGAACAACGACGGCGTTAATGTCTATAAAGGCATGGCAAAGCCGGAGGAGCTTGTTATCAATCTCAAGGATTTCAGTATGCCTATCAAGAGCCGTGTCGTTACCTCTAAGTATGGCTATCGTCCCCGCTTCCGCCGAGTTCATTACGGACTCGATATCAACGGCTGCACCGGCGACACCATCTATGCTGCCTTTGCCGGCAAGGTGAGGGTGCGTAAGTATGACGCCAAGGGCTTTGGCTACTATATCGTGCTGCGCCACAACAATGGCCTGGAGACTGTTTATGGCCACTTGTCGAAGCAGTTGGTTAACGTAAACCAGGAGGTTAAGTCGGGTCAGCCCATCGGCCTCTGTGGTAACACAGGCCACTCTTTCGGTAGCCACCTCCACTTTGAGACTCGCGTGCTCGGCGAGGCCATTGATCCCGCGCTGATGTTTGATATTGCTGCTGCCGATGTGGTGGCCGACACTTATACCTACCGCTCGTCGGGCAACCATAAGGCTCCTGCCGCAACAGTGGCAGAGCCCGTGCTGGCTCAGGCTAAGTCCGCCCAGGAGACCGCCGTGGTACAGCCCAAGGCCGAGAAGCAAGCAGCCAAGAGAACTGCAGCTCACTCCAGCAAGGATAAAAAGCACAAGGTGCAGAAGGGCGAGACTCTCTACAGTATCGCTCGCAAGCACAATACTACCGTGGCTGAGATTTGCAAGCGCAACCGCATAAAGGAGAGTAGCACTCTCAGACTCGGGCAGAGTCTCACGGTTAAGTAAGATATTGCTAAGAAAAATAATATGCAGGCATCACTCAGCGTGATGCCTGCTTTTTTTGTGCAATGATATTGTTATATCTGTGATAATAGCTATATCATTGCCTTGTGTCTTAAAAAGGAAATCTGTGATATCTGTGTAATCTGTGTGAGAAAAACTACTTCCCAAAGAATAGCCGCATGGCATTGGCGGTGGTAATCTCGCCGACCTGCTGGGGTGTGATGCCTTTGGCCTCGGCCAGCCTATTAATAATATAAGGTATATAGGATGGCTCATTTCGCTGTCCGCGCTGTGGGGTGGGGGCCATATAGGGCGAGTCAGTCTCCAGCACTATGCGCTCCAGGGGTATCTCCTTGACTGTGTCGGGCAGGTTAGACTTCTTGAATGTCAGCACGCCACCTATGCCAATATAGAAGTTGGGGTGGAAGCGCAGCATCTCGCGAGCTGTCTCTACGCTGCCGCTAAAGCAGTGGAACACACCGCCGCTGTCGAGTCGGTCGCGCCACGGGGTGAGACACTCCAGCAGGTCGTTGCCCGCATTGCGGCTGTGAATCATCAGCGGCAACTTGTAGGTGGCTGCCCACTCTATCTGGGTGCAGAAGGCGGCCTTCTGCTTCTCCTTATGGCTTTTGTCCCAGTAGTAGTCGAGGCCCACCTCACCAATGGCAACAAACTGCGGAGCGTCGCTCTGGCGGTCTGCCGCGAGCATCTGCCCCAGCCGCTGCAGGGCCTGGGGATAGTTGTCTGTTACCTCCTCGGGGTGCAGTCCAATCATGGGATGGCAGAAGTTTGGGTAGCGGCGGCTGAGTTCCATGGCCTTGAGTGTGGAGGCTTCATCGGTGGGAGGCAGCAGCACCTTCTGTGCTCCTGCTTCCTTGGCACGGGCCACTACCTGGTCAATGTCGTCCCTGTAGTCGTCTTCGTAGATATGGGCGTGGGTGTCAATAAACATTGTCTGTCAATAGCTGCGATTGATGAGTGAAAGGGCAAATTCCTGCAGCGACTGTTTTCCTTCTACGGGCAGGTTGATGCTGCTGAGGGTGTGCTGAGCTTCGGTAAAGTAATGGTTTATCTTTTCTACCGTAAGTTCTTTGATGTTTAGTTCGTTATATATCTCTGTTACTGCGGCAATCTTCTCCTGTTCGTTAAAGGTGGTGAGTTGTGTCCAGTGGTTGAGTTGCTCTAATTGTCGGCTGTCGGCCAGCTGGAAGGCGTTGATGAGCAGGAATGTCTTTTTGTTGCATATGATGTCGCCACCTATGCGTTTGCCGAACACCTTGGGGTCGCCATAGACGTCGAGCAGGTCGTCTTGCAGTTGGAACGCCAGCCCTATCTGCTCGCCAAACTTATAGAGTTGGTTGGCCACCTTGGGTGATGCCTCTGACAGGATAGCTCCCATCTTGGCGGCGCAGGCAATGAGCACTGAGGTCTTGAGGCGTATCATCTCTATATACTCCTCCTGAGTGACGTCGGTGCGTGTCTCGAAGTTCATGTCATACTGCTGTCCCTCGCCAATCTCAAGGGCGGTGGTTATAAACACGTTCATCGCCTCGCTGATGTTGGGCAGCTGGGTGGAGAGGATATGCTTGCAGGCCAGCACTAGCATGGAGTCGCCTGAGAGGATGGCTGTGTTGCTGTCCCATTTTGTGTGGACGGTAGGCATGCCGCGGCGCATCTTGGCGCGGTCCATCAGATCATCGTGGAGCAGGGTATAGTTGTGGTATGTCTCCAGTCCTATGGCGGCGGGCATCACCTTGCTGATGTCGTTGCCCAGTGCCTGGGCGGTGAGCAGCATCATCACGGGGCGGATGCGCTTACCGCCGATGGAGAGCACGTATTCTATCGGTTCGTAGAGCCCCGAGGGTTGGGTGGGGTATTCAATGGCGGCAATGGCCTCGTTGACTTGCTGCAGTATTTGTTCAGATGTTTTCACTTTACTATCCGTTTTTATTCTATCTCAAAGACTATTGGCAGTGTTACTTGCGAGCGAATGGTACGTCCGTGCTTGCGGGCTGGTCGCCAGGGTTGCATCAAGGCCATCACCCTCAAGGCCTCGTTGTTAAGCATCCTGTTGGCTCCCTTGATCACTCGCACGTCCTTGGTTGAGCCGTCGGTGTCAACTATGAAGGCTACGGTCACTGTGCCCTGTACCCTCTGCCTTATGGCGGCGGGCGGATAGACCATGGTGGAGTCCATCCACTTCATGAATGCGCTGATGCCGCCCGGATATCGGGGAATGGTGTCCACAATCACTCCGTCGGTTCGCTCCTCATCGAGGGCCAGCTCTAGCTTGGCCTCCTTCAGCAGCACGTTGAGTGAGTCCCTGCTTAGGTCCTCAATCTTTTCTGGCTCCACGGGCTCCTCCTGCTTGACTGTCAGCATATCAGCCACTGGATCCACATCCTCAATCTGCGGCTCGGCCTTTTCGCTCATCTCAGGCTCGCTCTTCTTCTCAGGTCGGCGCTGGGGGCGTGCCTCCTTGATGCGTACGCCCTCAAAGCGTGTTATCTCATCGCCAATATCGTAGGTCTGCGGCGGAGTGGCAAAGATGATGGTCAGCACCACCACCGGAACAAATAGTACCAGCAGCATACTGCCCAGGCAGCCCAAGGCCTTGCCATAGCGGTGTCCCGTGTGCTGTCGCAGACTGTATGCGCCATACTCCTTGTTGCGGTCCTCAAAGAGCATGTCGCACCATTTTTTGCCGAGTCTCTGGTCGCTAAAATTCACTGCAGTGTCCTTTTGCTACAAAAAAATGTGCAATTATTATCATAAAATGATAAAACTTGCGTTATTTTATTTGAGATTGTGGTTTTGCGAGCGCAAAATTACTTTAGATATTTCAAATTAGAGTAACTTTGTAGCGAAAAATAACGATAGAATGCGTAAACAACTGTTTCTTTTAACACTTATTTTGATACCCCTCCTTTCCAAGGGGCAGGAGGCGACATCAGTTTTCAATTTTCTGAAGATACCCATGTCGGCCCATGTGGCAGCTCTGGGTGGCGACAATGTGTCGCTCAAGCAGGACGACCCAACGCTGGTCTTCTGCAACCCTGCTCAGGCTGCCGCCGTCAATGACAATAGTCTCAACCTGGACTATCAGACCTATGTGGCCGACACCAAGATACTGGGGGCCGCCTTTGTCAAGGTGTTTAGCGTGAGGCATACCGTAGCTGTAACAGGCCAGGTGTTCAACTACGGCTCGATGGACGAGACTGATGAGGACGGCAACGTGCTGGGTAGCTTCTCGGCCAAGGACATGGCCTTTTCGGCTCTCTACAGTTACACACTGGGCAACCACTGGGTGGGTGGTGCCACCGGACGGTTTATCACCTCCAAGTATGCCGACTATTCGTCCACGGCAGTCAGCGTGGACCTCGGCCTTCACTATGACAATGAGGAAAAGGGTTTCTCCTTCGGCATGGCGCTCAAGAATATCGGTGCCCAGCTCTCCTCCTTCCATGAGGACCACAAGGAGCACCTTCCCTTTGATATGCAGGTGGGATTCTCCCATAAGATGGCTCACGCCCCCTTCCGCTTCTCTCTGACCCTCAAGGATCTCACGCGCTGGAGCAACAACTACTATTTTAACCCCAAGGGCAAGAGCAGCTTCGGTCGCAAGCTCACCAACCATATCGTCTTAGGTGTTGATTTTCTGCCTATTGACAAGATTTATGTGGCAGCCGGTTACAACTTCCGTCGCGCCAACGAGCTCAAGGCCGCCGGTAGCAGCCATGGTGCAGGCCTCTCCTTTGGTGCAGGTCTCCAGACCAACAAGATCAAGGCTGGCATTGCCTATGCCAAGTATCACGTGGACGCCAGCTCGCTGCTATTCAATGTGTCATACAGTTTCTAATCCAGAGAGAGAAAAAAGATGATTACCATTGCATTCGACGGCTACTCATCCTGCGGCAAGAGCACCATGGCCCGTCAGTTGGCCGCAACCATAGGGTACACCTTTGTTGACACCGGTGCCATGTATCGCGCCGTGACCCTTTTGGCCCTGCGCAGCGGCCTCGTCAGATTTGATGATGGCACCATTGATGAGACCCAACTGCGCTCACTTCTCGCCAATACTGTCATCACTCAGAGACTAAACCCACAGTCGGGGCAGACGGAAACCTTTCTCAACGGCGAGAATGTGGAGAGGGAGATTCGCACTATGGAGGTTTCCGACCGTGTCAGCATAGTTGCCGCCCTGCCTTTTGTGCGCACCGAGATGGTGCGTCAGCAGCAGGCCATGGGGCAGAATGGAGGTATAGTGATGGATGGCCGCGACATAGGCACCACTGTCTTTCCTAATGCAGAGATGAAGATTTTTGTTACAGCTACTCCTGAGGTAAGGGCCCAGCGCCGTTACCTTGAACTCAAGGGCAAAGGCGAGAACATCACCCTTGAGGAGGTACTGCGCAACCTCGAGGAGCGCGACTACATTGACTCCCACCGCGAGGTGAGCCCGCTGCGCCAGGCCCCCGATGCCGTGGTGCTTGACAATACCAACCTCACCCGCGAGGAGCAGGCTGCCATGTTGCTGGCCCTGTATGAGAAGAGGATTGAGGCTCTGCAATGATAAAGATTGAGATAGACGAAAATTCGGGCTTTTGTTTCGGGGTGACCACCGCCATACGCAAGGCTGAGGAAAAGTTGAATATCAATTCTTCCGCCCATCAGTCAACCCCTACATCCCCTCTCTATTGCCTGGGCGATATAGTGCACAACGGTATGGAGTGTGAGCGCCTCAGGTTGCTCGGCCTGCAGTCTATTGACCATCAGCAGCTGCTCACACTCCGCAATAGTAAGGTGCTGCTGCGTGCCCACGGCGAGCCTCCCGCCACCTACGCCATCGCCCGTGCTAACGGCATAGAGATTATTGATGCCACTTGTCCAGTGGTGCTGCAGTTGCAGCGCCGCATACGCAGCCAATACGAGGCTAACCCCGAGGCACAGATAGTTATCTTTGGCAAGCCCGGCCATGCCGAGGTGCTTGGCCTGGTGGGGCAGACCGAGGGTCATGCCATAGTGCTCTCCAACACCGAGGACGCCGCGCGTCTCGACTACAGCCGCGACATACGCCTTTTCTCGCAGACTACTCAGCCGTTGGCTGAGTTTAAGAAGATAGTTAGTTATATAAGCCGTCATATTCAGGCGCCCGCAACCTTTGAGTCGTTCGACACCATCTGCCGCCAGGTCAGCAACCGCATTCCCCGCATGGTGGAGTTTGCATCGCGCCACGACGCCGTCATCTTCGTCTGCGGCAACAAGAGCAGTAATGGCCGTGTACTCTTCAACGCCTGTCTCAGCGTCAACCCGCGCAGTTATTTTGTGGAAGGCCCCAAGGACATCACCCCGGCGATGCTCAGTGGTATCTCCACGCTTGGCATCTGCGGCGCCACCTCCACTCCCAAGTGGCTCATGGAGCAGTGCCGCGAGGAAGTCCGCTCTCGCTGCAATTCATAGAACAAAATGTGTGGTTTATTTTTGGCAACAATATAGCAGTTGGCACAGATTACAGTCTCTGCGAAATAGTCATGCTCTCTCTGTGCCAACATCTGTGTCATTGCCTATAAAAAATGTTTTTTGCATACATTCCTGCATTGTTTCGGTTAAAGAGTTGGTTTCTTCGCAACCACCTTTTGCCGCTTCGCTCTCACCTCCGCTGTCCGCAC
>CADAJV010000038.1 GCA_902788275.1 uncultured Bacteroidales bacterium
GTTTTTAGTTAGTCGCAAAGTCTCAAAGTCGCAGAGTCGCAAAGCCATTTTAATTTGACAATTGGACAATGAATTAGGAGTTTTTAGTTAGTCGCAAAGTCTCAAAGTCGCAGAGTCGCAAAGCCTTTTTAATTTGACAATTGGACAATTTCACGATTAGACAATTTTTTTCTGTCAAGAATTAGAGAATTTTGATTATCCGTTCAATCCGAATAATCCGTGGTTTAAAAAACACAGATCTCACGGATCTAACGGATTTTCGTTTTCGTTTTCGTTACCTTTATACTTATCCGTTCAATCTGAATTATCCGTGGTTAAACAATTATCGTTTTCGTCAGATTCGTCAGATTCGTGTTATTCGTGTTCAAAAAAGTTTTCGTTTGAGGGGGCTGCCTCGCTTTTAGCTTTTCAGTCCCACCGTGCGGTTGAATATCAGGTGGTCGGGCGTCGATTCGGGGTCAACATTATAGTAGCCGATGCGCTGGAACTGCAGATAGTCCAGGGGCTTGCGTGTCTTCAGCCATTCCTCGGCGTAGGCCTTGACCACCTCCAGGCTGTGGGGGTTGATAAAGTGGCGCATGTCGTCAATGTCGATGCGGTCCTTGCCCTGCTCCTTGCTGTAGGCGGCCACCTCGTCCCTGGGGTTTTCCACCATCCAGAGGCGGTCGTAGTTTCTCACCTCGGCCTCCACGCAGTGGGCGCAGCTCACCCAGTGGAGCGTCTTGCCCTTTATCTTACGGTCGGCACCCGGCAGTCCGGTACGCGTCTCGGGGTCGTAGGTGGCGTATATCTCCACCACGTTGCCGTCGGCATCCTTCTTGCAGCAGTCCGTCTCGTCGCACTTGATGATATATCCGTTCTTCAGCCTTACCTCCTTGCCCGGGCCGAGGCGGAAGAACTTCTTGGGAGCGTCCTCCATAAAGTCGTCGCGCTCAATCCACAGCTCGCGGCTGAAGGCAATCTCGTGCGTGCCGTCCTCCGGGCGCTCGGGGTTGTTCTGCGCCGTCATCATCTCCACCTTACCCTCGGGGTAGTTGGTCAGAATCAGCTTCACGGGGTTGAGCACCACGCTCACCCTCGTGGCGCGTCCGTTGAGGTCTTCGCGCGCCGCGCTCTCCAGCAAGGCCATCTCGTTTAGCGCGTCGAAGGTGGTGTAGCCTATCTTGTCAATAAACTTCACTATGCTCTCAGGCGAGTATCCCCTGCGGCGGAAACCGCAGATGGTCGGCATGCGTGGGTCGTCCCATCCGCTCACCACGCCCTCCTTCACCAGCATCAGCAGGTTGCGCTTCGAGAGCAGGATATGCGTCAGGTTCAGCTTGTTGAACTCCGTCTGGCGCGGGCGGTTGTCGTCCAGCGGTTTGTCGTCGCCCCCCGCAATCTTCGCCCAGTCCACAAACAGGTCGTACAGCGGTCGGTGGCTCACAAACTCCAGTGTGCATAGCGAGTGCGTCACGCCCTCCCAGTAGTCGCACTGTCCGTGCGTGTAGTCATACATAGGGTACGCGTTCCATTTGTTGCCTGTGCGCCAGTGGGGCATGTTGAGTACGCGGTACATGATAGGGTCGCGGAAGTGCATGTTGGGGCTTGCCATGTCAATCTTGGCTCGCAGCACCATCTTGCCCGGCTCCATCTTGCCCGAGTTCATCTCCTCAAACAGGCGCAGGCTCTCCTCTGCGGGCCTGTCGCGGTAGGGCGAGTTCTCGCCCGGCTGTGTGGGCGTGCCCTTCTGTCGCGCAATCTCCTCGGCGCTCTGCTCGTCCACGTAGGCCTTGCCCTCCTTAATCAGCTCCACGGCCAGGTCCCATAGCTGCTGGAAATAGTCGCTGGCGTAGAGCAGCTTGCCCCACTTAAATCCCAGCCACTCGATATCCCTCTTGATGGCCTCCACGTACTCCGTGTCCTCCTTCTGCGGGTTAGTATCGTCCATGCGCAGGTTGCACACACCGCCGTATCTCTTGGCGATGCCGAAGTCCAGGGCTATAGCCTTGGCGTGACCTATGTGTAGGTAGCCGTTAGGCTCGGGCGGGAAGCGCGTCTGTACCCTCTTGCCGTTGCGGCCCTCGGCCAGGTCTTTCTCCACCATCTCCTCAATAAAATTCAGAGACCTCTTCTCGCTGTCTTCAGTCTTTATAATATTGTTGTCTTTGCACATAAAAACGCAGTTTTTCTGATTTTGCCGCAAAATTAAGAATATTTTTCCATTCCCCATAGTGACAGAAAGAAATTCTTGGTCGTAATTAGGAGTCGCTTCGCGAGAAATCATGTATTTAGTTGCATAAATAGATATTGCTGTTCGGTAAAAATCTGCCTGCCTGTTTATTTTAATAAAAACAAAGAAACCCCTTTTCCTTTGTGCAGGCCTTGCCTGCATCTGTTGTAAGTAATAATTCCGCTCTGCCAAAAATGGCTTTTTGTCAGCCCCCTAAAGGGGAGAGAACTCTGGCGCCAGGGGCCTCCCCTTTAGGGGGTGAGGGGGGCTTTAGAGGGGGGGCTCGGAGAGGTGCGTAGCACTATTTCATCGGGGTTTTTATGGTTTTTGTTATAACCGTTGCAGCACGCCAGCTGTCGGGGGCGTATGATAGTAACTTCAGTTGGCAGCGAGGCAAATGAAATAGTCAAAACACAAGCAACGGATGTAAGAAGTAAGCCCTCCTCTTTATATGAACTGAAAAATTAGACAGCACGCGTCTTTACGACGTTGGTAACTATTTTTACCGGACACCAATAAATAATGATAGTTCATGAATAATTTGCGGTAATTCGCGTTTGAAAAACAACTTGATTTTCAGCAAAGTACCAAATCTTTTTTCTATCTCTGAGGAGCCGCAATCTAAAAGCCTTGAAACGAAATCTAAGAGCCTCGAAACCAAATCTAAAAGCCTTGAAAATGACAGCTCGAGGCTCTTAGATTTTTTTTCCTCGGAGTTAGTTTCTTTTTCCTCGGAGTTAAAAAAATTTTCGACGGGCTCAGTTTAAATTTTCAAGGGGATTAGTTTTCGTTAAGTCCACATTTGCCGCTTTTATCTCTACGTTAAATTTTCTAAGGTCGACGTTAGATTTTCTAAGGTCGCCGTTAGATTTTCTAAGGTCCACGTTAAAATTTTTTATCTCGCGATAAAAAAGTCAGCCTTAGCGAGAGAAAATGCCGTTGTGTTGTTGCATTGATTTCGCCAATTAGTCCATGGGTTTTATCATTTTTTCAATGAGGGCGATTTCTTCTTCAGTGAGGCCGTACTTCGCGTAGAGGTCGGCATCTGTCCAAGGACGGGTGAAGTCTTGGAGAGGAACAAAAGCGAAGCATTCTCGCGTAATATTGACAGACGTTATAGCCTGTCTTAGTAGATAACGAGCAAATTTTGTGCACAGATATTTTTTGTAGTTCGTGGCTTCGTTCAGTGTATCGAATACAGCCGTATCAATATATGTTTCTGTATTTATTTCATCTTTATTCAGAATTCTTGGTGTAGTGAGGACTCTATATCCTTCGCCAGACTTAACGTTCAATTCTCCATTACTTGGGACAAATCTTCCAACGATAATCTTATATTTGTTTACATGAACATTACCTTTTGTTATTTCAGAGCGGCTTATGTACCCCCAACCATCGCTGGTAAGTATCTTTATGTCACCCTCTTTTTTTTCAGTTCTTCCTCTGAAATAGGTTCTAAATCCAAATGGATTTATAGAAAGAACAAGATTATTTAGATATTCTGTAGACTGCTTCGTCACTTTCTGTAAGATTGGTATTGATGTGTTGGAACGTACAAATACTGGAAATTCGTCAAGATAGCGCTCTGTGAAATATGAACCTAATGGACTTACATTATAGACTTTACATGGGGCGATGTTCGATTTCTGCCATAATAGATAGCATAATCCACCAGCAATGTCAACTGTAGGGAACAAGTCTTTGCTAGTTTCGAAATCATATAGATATTTAATTTGTTTGTCAGACAGCATACTTTCTCTGAACTCGTCCAAGCCTCTTCCTCCTGCATACCAACGAGCAGGCATAATCATAGAGATATAGTTGGGTTTACATTTCTTGGCAATTTCAACAAAGTGCTGATATACAGGGACTGCTCCTCTATCTGTTCCTCCATCCATTACCTGATACGGAGGATTTCCAACTATTGCATCTAATTTCATGTTTTCGTCATTATTGATTTTCCAGAATCGTCTGCCGTCGCGGAAAGTGTTGACTACTACGGCAGGCATTTCTGTTATGTTTTTAATTAAATCGGGATAATACTTTGCATTTACTTTTACATCGCGGAAGCCTGCGAGAGTGCGTCGCGTGATGCTCTCTGCCATCGGTGTCTTGCAGACTATGAGTATGTTCTCCTCTATTGTGGCGTCCCATAGCATCTGAGCCAGCGCATGGTTGATGTCGCCGTACTTCTGCCTGGTAGCCTCCACACGCGACCTATAGATATTATAGGCTACGTATAGCGGATAGAGACCGCTCTTGGAGTTGATTTCAAGGATGTGGCTGTCTGTGCGGAAAACATCTTTTGTTACCTGCCCTTGGTCAACATAGCGCGGTGTCGAGAGTATTTTCTTAAACTCCTCGTCATAGAAGCACCAACCGCCGAGGCAGTCGCTCATGTGCATATTGACCACTCGCCACGGGGTGAGCACCGTCTCCTTGTCAGGATTGCGGAATGTGTTGAATATGTCGGCGATGCGCTCAATGCGTTCCTCGATTGTGAATTTATCGGCAGCACGAGCCATGGCGCGTATGCGTTTGCCAGCCTCTCGGAAGATGTCGGGGTCGTAGTATTTGCTGAACTTGGCAAATATCTCCTTATCAACGCCCTTGGGCATAAACTCCTCCCATGAGAGGTCGTCCACAAGGTCGGCAAAGTTGTCAAGGGTAATCTCTTCGTCCTCACTGTTCAGTTTTGCGCCGTATATCATCAGCGGCATACGGATAGAGATACCGCGCAGTATGCTGATGGCCTCGCATCGCTGATTGCCGAGAGCTTTCAGTTCGTCGAGTCGTGCCTGCTCCTCGGGAGTGCGCTCTTTCTTTTTCTTCTTCTCCAGCTTCTCTTTTTCCCGATACTGCTCATTGGTCAGTCCCTGCTGATTGACGTCGATGTTGCCAGTCTTGGCCATTGCCTTGGTCTTGCCGATAATGCCTTTAAGGTCGGCGAACTCGCGCAGCTCCACATCGGTAAGCTTCAGCAGTTCGTCGTTATAGAGCGTGGCATCCTCAAAGCCGCACTGCACAACTTTCTCTATTTGCGCCCGCTTGAGCTGGCTCATCATGGTGTTGACGTCGTACCCCTTCATCTGGCTGCCCTCTATCGAGATGATGGGACAGAAGTTGAGGAAGTCGCCCAGCGTCTTGCGGTCTTCTTCGGTCTGCTTGCCTGCCTTGGCACTGACCTTGGCAGTCTCAGCCAGCACACGCAGGGTGCGGTCGGGAGCGAAGTCGAAAGCATAGCATTGCTCCTTCATTCTGCCCTTATATTCAAACGGACTCTGCACGCGGAAGATGGTCTGCATATATTGCGCTGCCGAGGTGCTGTAGGAGCCTGAGAGCATAAACACGGCAGTCCACGGCTTTACAGTGACGCCTGTGGTCAGTCGCCCACAGCTGAGAGTGATGGTATATGTCTCGCCCGGGTCTTTGCCGATAGCTTTCTCTACCAGACGGAGTGCATCAGCATTCTCTACATCATCATCGCCATCGCCGGCAACATTTACTACTTCAAAGCCACCGAAGACAGGATGCCCCTGCAGCTTGGCACTGAGCGCCTTGGCAGCCTTCACTCCCGGCACCACCCACAGGGTGTGGCGGAATATACGGCGAAACTCTTCGCAACTGAACGGATAGAGACTGTCCTTGTCATCACGGCAAAGCAGATTGAGGAAGTTGTCTATATCCCTGTTATATATGAAAGTGCCGTCGTCACGAGTGCGGAAGAACTCGCGGAAGTTGAAAGCCTTTTCATCGTCGGCAAAATCGCTCATCAGCCTGCCGAGGTCGTAGGTGTAGATGTTGATGGCGGGCAGCGAGGCGTAGGGGTTGGGCTCGTAGGGATTGTCGGTGTACCATGCCTGCTTGGCCTTCTGCTCCATCACATAGTCCCAAGTATAAATCTCTTCCTCGGCGTAGTTGTCGAAGAGGTTAAACGGCGTGCCCGACAGCTCGAGTAGTTTGGTCTCGCCTTTCCACAGCTCACCGATTACGTTTTGCCCCAACTCGGTTTGGGTACCCTCGTGAGCCTCATCAACAATTACGAGATTCCAGTCAGTGCTGAATATCTCGTTGTTCTTATCAAACTTTCCGCCCACTTGCTCAGAGCCACGAAGGTCTTGCATTGAAGCGAAATAAACGTAACTCTCTCCGCGCTTGTAGAGCCTCTCCAGAGAATGGAAACTTTCGCCTTTGTCGCGTGAACCGTAATGATAAGTGGGGGCGTCGTAGAATATCTTGCCAAAATCCTCAAACCATTGTTCATCCACCACAGGGCGATGGGTGAGGATGATGGTGCGACGGTAGCCCTCTTCCTTTACCACCTGCAAGGCCGAGAGAGTCTTGCCGAAGCGCATCTTGGCATTCCAGAGCATTTTGTTGCCATGGCGAAAACGCTTGATGGTCTTTTCGATGGCACTGCTTTGCTCCGGACGGAAGATGATAGGAGTGTGCTCCTCGCTTATCTCATTGGCTTGCAAGCTTGAGCGTCCCTGCTTGGCTGCAACAATAGCCTTTTTCGCCGTTTCAAGGTCGCAGCAGTACCACTCGTCGGCTCTGCCGCTTACTCCGGGAAACTCTTTCTTCTTTATTCCACTGCGGCGCAGAATTTCGTGCACCTGTTTGTCGTTGAATGTGCCAATAGCTCCGCTCCTAATAAACACGGTGCTTTCTGTGTGGAGCAACTGATAGGCTATGCCGGCAGTGCGAGTCTGCCCATCTATGCGCTTGCGGGCAGCTCGATTCAGCAGCTCGCAATTTGGCGTGATTTCGCTGCCGTTGTCTTCGTCAAGCGTCGTCTCGCCAATCTTGAGGCAGTTGCGGTGCGCATCATCAGGTATTGCATAAACATATATGAGACGCGCCTTTAGTGATGATTCAAATGTTGCCATACATTATTATTTAATCAGGTCAACAAACCGGATTTTCTTTTTTTCATTTTTCCAGTCGCGGATGAGGCAGTAGATGCCGTTGTGCTGCTGCCGGTCTTCCTGCTGACAGCCGGGACAGTGGATGGTGCGTTCTTCTTCGCCGAAAAGAGTCTCCACTTTCTCCGTCACTCCATCTTTGCAACTGCATGGCACTACCATCTTGAGGCCGTCCATCTGCCATAGATTCCACGAAACGATGTAGGCGATGTAGTTAACCGACTTGACCAATGGCAGCCGCCCAAACTTTGCAAAGAAATAGTCTATGAATGTGGCCAGTACGTTTTCACGGGCAAGCAGCAGGCTATCGCCTTGCCATTCATAGCCATAGCAATTCTGCACGGCCACCTGGGCCCACTCCAGCCATTCGCCAGATGTGTCGGTGTTTTCGCTGACAATGCGCAGCTTGCGGTCGAGCAGACCTATTCGTTCTTGAAGAGGGATGGGGCTGCCCGTAGTTGTGTCGTAGCGACTCACCAAATACGGAGCCTCACCACAGGTAATCTCCAGTCGAGTGGCGCGGACATAGTCTTTCCACGATTTGCCGTCGGGAAAATCTATCTTGTTAGGGGTGGATTGCCAACTTTTGTTGTCTGCTCCAATTGTGTTGAAAACATCGGGGCGACCAAACCACGCCTCGTCAATGAGATTGTTCTGCGCATTGCATATCCACGAGGGGGTGAATACCTCAGCCATATCCTTAGAGCGACCAGTCTGGTTGTCCTTCGATTTCATGACGCGCGGTTTGACAACGGCACCGTTGTCGCCGGTAATTAACCGGGGTAGAATTGGCGAGAAAAAACCATAGCTATCGCCGAGCGATTCATAGTCATGAGTCGCCCAGAAAATATTGTGGCCTGTGGTATGGTCGCGCAGCAGAGTGTCGAGCACCTCCGGCGAGAAGGCCACCAAGTCATCCTCCCTGATATCAACAGAGAGATTGCCGCCCACAGCGGACGGCACAAGAATGTTGTTTGGCATTCCTTGCGCTTATAGCTTTAGGACAATAAGCACTTATCGGAATTCTTTGGGCTTGACAATCAAGACCTCTATGCACGAAAAAAGCGTGTCCGCTCCTTATCGAACATAGAGGCCGTGAGAAGCCCACCAAAATGATAAGTGACGTCCACGCTATAAGCGCGAACAATCACAATTATCGGATTTTTGGTACTTTAGAAATTTCTCACGTTTCTATGTTCTCCTAATAACTGCTCATGTCGTTATTATTTCAATAAAGGGTTTCCGCCTCTTCGCTAAGAGCGCGGAAACTCAAGGGCAAAAATACTAAAATATTTTAGATTCGACGGAAAAAGGACGGAGAATAGTTCCTAATATCGTATATTTGCAGCAGAAAATGATGACTGACATGAAAAGAGTGCTGACGATTTGTATGGCGTGGCTGCTTATGGCGGCAGCGAATGGCGAGGGGCTTTCGCATCTGCGAGTGAAGGGCAACCAGCTGGTGGACAAGAGGGGGCAGAGGGTGCTGCTCCATGGCGTGATGGACACGCCTAACCCTTACTTCAACAGCTACCGCTGGGGCCACGGCTGCACGGACGAGAAGGCGGGAGACTGCATTGCTTACTTCGACAGGATTTTCACCGCTATCACCGACAGGGCGCAGGGCGCCTGCTGCAATGTGTTCAGACTGCACCTCGACCCCTGCTGGACAAACGACCCGCATCTGCAGTCGGACGGCAAGGCGCAGGGCGAGGCGGACATCTCACGATTCAGTGTGGAGAGGCTCCGCAAATATCTCGACGTGGTCTATTGGCCTATCATACGCAAGGCTCTCGACAGGGGGCTCTACGTGATAGTGCGTCCGCCGGGCGTGTGTCCGCATCATATTGAGGTTGGTGGCGAATATCAGAGGTATCTGCTCACGGTGTGGGACGTGGTGTCGCGCCACGACTCCATACGTGCCTACAGTGGTGTGGTTTCGCTGGAGCTAGCCAACGAGCCTGTGGACGTTATCCTGGCTGGAGGTAAGAGGGACAGCACGGCACTGCGCGACTTTTTTCAGCCGGTGCTGGACAGGGTGCGCAAGAACGGCTTCAAGGGGGTGGTGTGGATTCCGGGCAGCGGATGGCAGTCGCACTATGAGGACTATGCGCGCTGTCCTATCAAAGGAAAGAATTTCGGCTTCGCCGTGCATGTCTATCCCGGATGGTACGGCGCCAGCGACGAGCACCCTGACCACGAGGCGTTCATACGCCAGTTTGGCGTGCAAGTGCCGGTGGTGAGGACGCACCCCATTATGGTGACGGAGATAGACTGGAGTCCCGAGGTGCCGGGCAAGGGTAAAAAGAATGAATGGGGAAAGTATGTGCCTGCCAACATGGGCTCGTGGGGCACTGCCACGACGTCGAAATGGGGGCTCGCCTTCAAGGCAGTCAAGGACTTCTACGGCAACATAGGCATGACTCTCACGAGCACCGACGACTACGTGGACATGCCTGAGTTTCTGCGTTCAGGCATAGTGCGCCCAGCCTTCGGCGCTGAGCCTGAGGCTTGCGGCAAGGCTTGCTTCGACTGGTACGGGGAAGAGAGATAAACGTTATTAGTTGATAATTGATAATTGATAATTGAGGATTAAAAACGAAAACGATAACGAAAACTTTTTTGAACACGAATAACACGAATTAGACGAATCTGACGAAAACGATAATTGTTTAACCACGGATTATTCGGATTGAACGGATAAGTATAAAGGGACGAAAATATTTGAGGTTTGAGATTTGAGATTTATTTGCGAGGTCCCGATTGAGGATTAAAAACAAACACGAAAATCCGTGAGATCCGTGAGATCTGTGTGTTTTTTTTTAACCACGGATTATTCGGATTGAACGGATGATTATAAATTCTCTAATTCTTGACAGAAAAAAATTGTGAAATAGTAAATTGTCCAATCATCAAATTAAAATGGCTTTGCGAAATAATAGGAAGCTCACGCTTTGTGGCGTGAGCTCCTTGTTATTTCTTCCAGAATCGGCTGGTGATGTCTTCAAAGGTGCCGTCGGGCTGCTTCTTGTAGAGCCGCTGGTTGGTGGTGGGTTGCTTCAGTGGGCCGAGGTGGCGTATGAAGGGGCCTACCTTGATATAGTCGAAGTCGGCCTTGTTGACGATGGATGGTATGCGCAATCGGCCGCTATACCATGCTACGCGGTACTTGGGGTGGGCCTGATGGATATATACTGCGAGTTCGTTGACGGCCTGGGGCTCTGCGTCACCGCCCATGAAGGCTATGCAGGTGATGTCGGTGCCGTACTGCTTGACAAAGCTGTCGATGGCGGCAGTGTCAAGCGGCGTGCCGCTGTCCTCCCACAGGTATTGGCTGTGGCATCCCGGACAGCGGCACGGGCAGTTGGAGATGTTGACGGCCAGGGTTACCTCGTCGGGTATCTCCTGAAAAACGATCCCTGAGTTTACAAACTTCATCAGAGTTAGGAGTTAGGAGTTAGGAGTTAGGAGTTAGGAGTTAGGAGTTAGGAGTTAGGAGTTAGGAGTTAGGAGTTAGGAGTTAGGAGTTAGGAGTTAGGTAGGAGTTAGGAGTTAGGAGTTAGGGATTGCTTTGATGTTTTTGTTATGGACATAAATATTTTTTTCAATTCTTCGCAATCTGAGAAGATGGAGTTGAATTGCTCTTGTGATAGATGTCCGGCTCTGTGTAGCACTTCAAGCCAATACATGGTTTCTGCTGTTTCTTTGAGAGAAATGTAAATCTTGGACAAGAAATCTTTCTTGCTTATGCCGTATTGTGCTTCAGCCAAGTTTGCTCCTATGCTTGTGCCACTTCTAAGGATTTGTTTGGAGATAATGTGTTCCTTTTTCTCCTCATTAAGAAAAGAATATAGCTTGGTAATCTTAATAGAGAAGTCAAGTGATTTGTTGTAAATGAATGCTTTGAAATCTTCTATCATGGTTTTAGCTTCTGTCCTTAAATTAACTCCTCACTCCTCACTCCTCACTCCTCACTCTAATTGGCTTTGGCGTAGTAGCGGCGTGCGGCCTCTTCCTGACGGGGCTGCGAGAAATTGCTGACACGCTTGAGGTAGCCGATGATGCGGGTCATGTAGTCCACATTCTTGCTGTGGCACTTGGGGCACTCCTTGAGGTAGCGCTTGTCGATATGGCCGCAGTCGTTGCAGACGGTGTTGGGGATGTTGAAGGTGAAATAGTTGCAGCCTTCCTTGGCGGCTACCTTGAGCAGCTGTGCGTACTGCTGCTTGCTGAGGTGCTCCTCGAGGTTCATGTGGAGGGCAGAGCCGCCGGTGAGGTGCTCAATGTAGGGGGCGCCGTGGAGCTTGAACTTGTCGATGATGGAGAGGCTGTCGTCTTCCACTACGTAGAAATAGCTGTTGTAGCAGTCGCGGGGCACGAAGTAGCCGTCCTCACGGTCCCACTTGGCATGCTTGACACCTACGTTCTCGGCGGGTATCATCTCGCAGTTGAACATCACGTCCTTGGTGCGGTACTGCTTGTTGTACTTCTCGATGAGGCCGAGGATGCCCTGAACGAATTTTTTATACTCTTCGTTGGGGGTGATGCGCAGACCCATGAACTCGGCTGCCTCTACGAGACCGTTGATGCCGATGGTGAGGTACTGGCGGGCGATGTTGATGTAGCCGGCATCAAAGAGGGGCAGCATGCCTGCCTTCTGCAGCTCCTTGAGGTTTTCGTTGTAGGCGAGCTGCACCTTATGGCAGAGGTCGATGATGCCGCCGAGGTACTCGAGGTAGTCGAGCTTATGGTTGACGGCATACTGGATGCAGCGGTTGAGGTTGATGGTGAGCACTGACTTGGAGCCTGTGCTGACGCCGCCGGCACCGAGGGTGTAGCTGAAGCCATTGTCGGTAATCTCGTTGCGCAGACGGCAGCAGCTGGACAGCGAGTCGGCATTGTCGCTCATGTAGGTAAAGAATGAGTGGCCCTCGGAGTACATCTCGGCAGTGAAGTCGCCCCATTCCTGGTCGAGGCAGTTGCCCTCCTTGTCGGTGAGCAGGGCCATGGTCTCAACGGGGAAGGTGAGCATGGTCTTGGTGCGCTCCTTGTTGAACCACTTCATAAAGCGTTTCTGCAGCCAGCTGAGGCCTGCCCAGTCGGGCTTGGAGCCGTCGGGGAAATAGAAGTCGCCGAAGATAGACTCGAAGTAGTAGCGGTCATAGTATGCCACGTTCCAGAAGACGGCCTGGTAGTTGCGCGCGCCGGTGGGCTGGTTGAGGGTGTAGACAATCTGCTCGAAGTAGTCGGTGATGACCTTGTCGAGGGTGCGATGCTTGAGGCTCAGGTCTGCCTGCTGGTCAACACGGGTGTAGTAGTCAAGGCCGTACTCCTTGCCCAGGAAGTAGTTCATATACATCAGGAACTCGGGGGTGGCGCAGGCACCGCTGAGCATGGAGCTGACCATGAACACCATGTTGACGAAACCTCCGCAGAAGGACTTGAGGTTGGTTGGTGCGGTAGAGTTGCCACCGATGGACTTGGTGCCGTCGATGAGCCAGGGGTACATGGTGATGCTGGCGCAATAGTTGGCCAGGGATGTCTCATCGTTCTTATATATAAAGTGGTGGGTGAGTTTGTCGATATACTCATCGGCCAACTGCTTGCCATACATTTTCTTGATGCGGTCGGTGAGGAGGCGGCGGTTGAGGCGGATGAAGTTTGACTTGGGCAGTTCGCCGATGAGGGTGGCTATGTTCTTGTGTTCCACATTGGCGTTGGCATCGTACTTGGAGCCTGTGGCGGCATTGACGGAATCGCAATACTCGGAGAGGAACTGCAGCTTCTGGAGTGTCTCGCGGTCCTCGGAGTGCTGCTGGCGATAGAGGATGAAAGATTTGGCCACTCGGTAGTATCCCTCGCGCATCAGGGCTTCCTCTACCTGATTCTGGATGTCCTCAACCTTGATGTCGTTGCGGATGTCGAGATGGTTGATGATCTTGGAGATGGTGCCGAGGTCGGCAGGCTCCTCTACGCTGTCGAAGGCTTTGATGATGGCGTTCATAATCTTGTCCAGGGAGAAACTGTCCTTGGAGCCATCGCGCTTAGTGATAGTGAAGTTTTTTATTTCCATTTGTATTTGTTATTTATTTGATTTTGTTTCGTATGGTGGAAAAAGGGAATGTGTGGTTGTTTCTTCTTGCTGGAAGTTTTCCTGTTTTGGGAAACTTTTTTCCGCGGTTGCTGAAAAAAGTTTTCCGTTTTGGAAAACTAAAACTGGTTACAAAGGTAATGAATTTTCTAAATACGCCAACATTTTTTCTGCGACTTTTTTTAAAACTTTTTTTAATGTACAATCCATACCCTTTCGCCTGAGTCCGATAGTTATTGCTTTTCGGCATGTTGATGATGGGCGATATTTAGTTTCATGTGAGTTGCGATGGGGATGATACTTTGATGATTTGCAAAATGTTTGTTATGTTTGTGATTTCTTTGAATGTTTTTTTGACAGTTTTCAGAAAATATGTTGTAACTTTGCGGATACGAAAAGCGAGAACGATATGATATACCGCAGGTTGGGACGCACTGGGTTGCAGGTGAGCGTGATTGCGCTGGGCTGTGAGGGCTTCATAGGAAAGAATGAGGCTGAGGTGCTGAAGGATATGGATTTTGCGATTAGCGAAGGTGTGAACTTTGTAGATATGTACACGTCGAACCCTGATGTGCGCCGCAATATTGGCACTGCGCTGAGGGGAAGGCGTGAGCAGTTTGTGATACAGGGTCACCTGTGCACTACATGGGAGAACGATCAGTACCTACGCACGCGCGATATAAATAAGGTGGTGCCGGCATTTGATGAACTGATGGAGCAGATGAAGACAGACTATATGGACATTGGCATGATTCACTATGTGGATGCGATGGATGACTATGAGGCTGTTATGCAAGGGCCCGTGATGGAGTTTGTCAAACAACTGAAGGTTGAGGGCCGTATTCATTATATTGGAATGAGTTCGCATAACCCCAAGGTAGCCATTCGTGCTGCGGAGAGCGGACTGATTGATGTGCTGATGTTTAGTGTAAATCCTGCCTATGACCTGCAACCAGCTAACGAAGATGTAAATGTCTTCTGGGATGAGAATGCATGGAAACAGACTCTGAATAACATTGACCCTGATCGTGAGCATCTATACTCGCTGTGTGAACAGTTGGGAGTGGGCCTGGACGTGATGAAACCCTACGGTGGCGGCGACCTGCTGAGCGAGGAGCGTTCACCATTTGGCAAAGCCCTAAGCCCTGTGCAGTGTATTGACTATGCACTGAGCCGGCCGGGAGTGCAGAGCGTGATGGTTGGCGTGCATTGTCAGGACGAGCTGAAGCAGGCATTGGCCTGGCTTACAGCTACTGACGAGGAACGCGATTATACTGAGGCCATGCGTGGAGTGACGCGTTATTCATGGAAAGGTCATTGTATGTATTGTGGTCACTGTGCTCCGTGCAGTGTTGGAATAGACATTGCCAGCGTAAATAAATTTTATAACCTTTGTGAAGCTCAGGGCACAATACCAGAGACAGTGCGCGATCACTATGGGCTGCTTAAGCATCATGCCAGTGAGTGCATACAATGTGGACTATGTGAGGAGCGTTGCCCGTTTGGAGTGAACATCATTGAGAGTATGGGCTGCGCCGCTGAGAAATTTGGCTATTAACAATGAATTTTTTTATAATTATGGAGAAGAGAGTTAGACTATATGCGTATGATTACAACGAGGTTAGGACATACCTGTGGGCCGCGCTGTTCGTGGTCTGCAATATGGCGTTGCCTCAGGTGGCTCACCTTGTTCCGCAGGGCGGTATCATCTTTGCGCCATTGTCATTGGTTATTCTTGTGGGCGCCTGCAAGTTGGGATGGAAGACAGCTCTGTTGGCTGCCGTGGTTTCCCCACTGGTAAACAATATTATATTTGGTATGCCTGCATGGGATGTGCTACCCATCATGGCTGTGAAACTGGCTGTATTGGCCATAGCTGCCGGGCTGGCTGTTCAACGCATGCAAGATGTTACGCTGTGGCTACTCTGTAGCGTTGTGCTGATAAGCGAAATGCTGGGTGGACTGGCCGAGTTGGCGTTTACCGGTGGACTGGCTGCCACGATTGCCGACTTCACCATCGGTTGGCCGGGACTGTTGTTACAGGTTGTCGGCGGTTATCTTATCGTTAACCGCATCTGGAAGTGGTAAAAAAAGGGAAATTGTTACCCGTACTAATTTTAAGGCTTTCCCCTGGCTGTTACTCAATTTCGTCAGGGGAGACGAGGCCGTGTTGCACGGCGTAGATAGTCAGTTTGGAAAGCGACTGAGAGTTGAGCTTCTGCATGATGTGCTTGCGGTGAGTGATGGCTGTGTTGATGCTGATATGCAAGCGGTCGGCAATCTCCTTGTTAATCATTCCCTTGGCCAGCAGGGTAAGCACCTCTTTTTCGCGAACAGTGAGTAGGTTGGCTTGCTGTGCTGCAACATGGCGGATGGCTTGTGGATAATTGGTGTAGTCATGGTGACCTGCCTGTTGTGCTTTCAGCAACTGGTTGAGGATTGTCTCACGTGGCTGGAGCATATTGATAGTGCGGAAGTTTGAAAGTGGTGCAAGTGTTGGGTGAGAAGAGAAGTTCTCGGTGTCTTGCAGAATGATTGTTTTGCGTAGGTGTTGGTTGAAGAAGTTGGGATTTTCTTTGTAGGCTGCTGGTGTGATGAAGTAATGAGCATAGTCTCCCTGCATTTCGGCAGTTGAATTGAGGGTGGCATATTGGGCAAAAGGCATGACCTCCTCAAGCATTTGCTTTAGGCCTTCAATCATGAGTGAATTTTTGCCGATGATGGCTATGCGTGGAGACATTTTATTTAAGGTATGGATTATAGCGTCTTTCCTGTTCTATTGTGGTGCTGCCACCATGGCCAGGATATACCACGGTGTTGTCGGGCAGGGTCATCACCTTGTTTTGCAGACTGCTGATGAGGTCTAAGGCGTTGCCGCCAGGGAAGTCGGTGCGTCCAATGGATTGCTCAAAGAGGTTGTCGCCAGAGAAGAGAACGGCTTCTTCGCGACAGTAGAAACAGATGCCGCCCGGAGTATGGCCTGGGGTCTCAATGACTCTGAGCTTGTGCGTACCGAAACTGATGATGTCGTCTTCGTTTAGGGTAGGGGCAAGGGGAGCTGTTTCTACTTTGAGGCGGCGTCCAAGTATGCTTTGCACCTGTAGGGAGAGATTAGTGTAGAGTTCGGCGTCACCAGTACTGATTTCGGGTTTCAGTCCATAGACTTGGTAGATGTGGGCATTGCCCATGGTGTGGTCAAAATGGGCGTGGGTGTTGAGCGAATGGGTAAGGGTGAGATCATTGCGGCTGATATAGTCGTCAATGGCTTCGTGCTCTCCACGTATACAGGCTCCGTCGTCAATGATGATGGCTTGTTTGGTTTCATCGCTGACCACATAGCAGTTTTCCTCTACCATATTTACAACAAAGCATTTGATATTGAGCATAGCTTAAATAGGGATATAGAGTATTTTCTTTGTCTCGAAGTAGGGCTCACTGAAGAAGTCACTTATGTTTGTTAGTTCATACCATCGGTTGAGTGTTGCTAACTCTTGGCTAAGGTCGCCACCTTTAAGGCAGATGATTCCGTTGGGAATGGCGTTACTATGTTTGCGACTGATATTTTTTTGTACAAGGTGCAGAAGTTCCGGGGCGTTCATTACAGCGCGACTAATTACGAAGTCGTAGTGGCCTCGCTCTTCCTTGGCGTTTCTATGTGTGCATTTCACATTGTTAAGACCAATAGCCTTGGCAACTTCGGTGGCTACATGTATCTTTTTGCCTATACTGTCGATGAGGTGGAACTGGCACTGGGGGAAGAGGATAGCAAGCGGGATGCCCGGAAATCCGCCGCCAGTGCCAATGTCAAGGATAGTGGTGTCAGGACGGAAACTGATATATTTCCCAATGCTCAGTGAGTGGAGCACGTGGTGCTCGAAGAGGTTGTCAATGTCTTTGCGCGAGATGACATTGATTTTGTCGTTCCACTCGCGGTAGAGCTCATCGAGCCTGGTCATTTGCGCCACCTGCTCCGCACTGAGCGTAGGGAAATATGTTGTTATCTTAGTAAGCAAAGAGGGGATAGTCTTTCATGGTGGCGTTAACTTCGCCGCGCACCTTGGCGATTACATTTTCATCTTCGGGGGCATTGAGCACTTCTTCTATCCATGCTGCTATCTGCACCATAAGCCCTTCCTTTGCACCACGTGTTGTGATGGCGGGAGTGCCGAGACGGATGCCGGAGGTCTGGAAGGCGCTGCGGCTGTCGAAGGGTACCATGTTCTTGTTAACAGTTATGTCGGCTGCAACGAGAGCGTTCTCAGCTACTTTGCCTGTGAGTTCGGGATACTTGGGACGTAGGTCGATAAGCATAGAGTGGTTGTCAGTGCCGCCACTTACCACACCAAAACCGCGCTTTACGAGTTCATCAGCCAGAACAGCAGCATTTTTCTTAACCTGCTTGGCATACTCTTTGAACTCCGGCTGCATAATCTCGCCGAAGGCCACAGCTTTGGCTGCGATGACGTGCTCTAATGGTCCTCCCTGGATGCCAGGGAATACGGCACTGTTAAGCAGTTGGCTCATCATCTTAATCTGGCCCTTGGGAGTGGTGAGTCCCCAGGGATTCTCGAAATCCTTGCCCATAAGGATAAGGCCACCGCGTGGACCGCGGAGAGTCTTATGTGTGGTGGATGTTACGATGTGTGCGTACTTGACGGGGTTGTCAAGCAGACCGGCGGCAATAAGACCGGCAGGGTGAGCCATGTCAACCATAAAGATGGCACCTACCTTGTCGGCTATGGCACGCATACGGGCGTAGTCCCACTCACGGCTGTAGGCAGAGCCACCGCCTACTATGAGCTTAGGCTTGTGCTGGAGGGCCAGTTGTTCCATCTCGTCATAGTCCACGCGGCCGGTTTCACGATTGAGGTTATAGCCAACGGGGTTGTAGAGAATGCCGGATGTGTTGACCTTGGAACCATGACTGAGGTGGCCACCATGGTCAAGGTTAAGACCCATGAATGTATCGCCGGGCTTGAGTACAGCAAGGAACACGGCTGCATTGGCCTGTGCGCCGGAGTGTGGCTGTACGTTGGCATACTCTGCGCCAAAAATCTTCTTGGCACGTTCAATGGCGATGGTTTCGCTTTGGTCCACGTTGATACAGCCGCCGTAGTAGCGTTTACCGGGGTAGCCCTCAGCGTACTTGTTGGTCAGGACGGAGCCCATGGCCTCCATTACCTGATCGCTTACAAAATTCTCTGAGGCGATAAGCTCAATGCCTTTAAGCTGGCGTTGACGCTCGGCCTCAATGATGTTAAAAATTTCGGTGTCTCTTTTCATTGTTATATGATTTATATGTATGTTTGTCTATTTGAGTTTGGCATCCTTTATTTGCTGTTCCTTCTCGCAATAGTGGCACTTAATTACACCATTGTGCTTGTCAATGACGTTGAACACCGTGTGCATCGGTTCATTGTTGGTAATGCACTTGGGGTTGGCGCAGCGGATGATGTCTTGTAGTTCTTCAGGCATACGCACTTGTTTCTTCTCTACCACCTCATAGTCACGGATGATGCAGAGGGTTACGTCGGGGGCTATGACTGAGAGCTTGTTAAGTTCATCATCGGAGAAGAATTTGTTGGCTACCTTGATGATGGTTTTGTGCCCCATCTTCTTGCTTTCCAGATTGATGCCAATCATTACTGTGGAACTTACATTGTTGAGTTTGAGCAATGTTACGACATCATTAGTGCGCTCGCAGGGGATATGGTCTATCACGGTGCCGTTCTCCAGTGCCGACACCAGCAGTTGCTTGTTCATTTATATGATAGTTTTGTCATTGGTTATATCATCGAGTGTCAGTCCCAGCACATCGCTGATGAGTGCTTCACGGGCGTAAAGGCCGTTTTGTGCCTGCTGGAAGTAGTATGCGTGGGGATTATCATCAACGTCAGCGGTAATTTCATTGATGCGGGGTAGGGGATGGAGTATCTTCATGTTGGGACGTGCCTTGCTGAGCATGTCGGAGCTGAGGATATAGGTATCCTTTACGCGTTCATACTCCATGAGGTCGGTGAAGCGCTCCTTTTGTACGCGGGTCATGTAGAGGATATCGGCTCCACTGATGGTATCTTCATTGAAGTCAGTGCCCTCGGTGAAACGTATGCCGTTCTGGCGGCAGTATATTTTATATTCTTCGGGCATTTTCAGTTCCTTGGGGGCAATGAAGTGGAAAGTGGGGTTGAAGTGGCGCATGGCCATTAGCAGCGAGTGGACAGTGCGCCCATACTTGAGGTCACCTACCAGATGGATGTTAAGATTGTCGAGCATGCCCTGAGTCTTATAGATAGAGTACATATCGAGCATGGTTTGTGAGGGGTGCTGGTTGCTACCGTCGCCAGCATTGATAATGGGCACATTGGTCACCTCGCTTGCATAGCGGGCGGCACCTTCCAGATAATGGCGCATCACTATTACGTCGGCATAGTTACTAACCATTTTGATGGTGTCTTTGAGACTCTCACCCTTGGTGCCGCTGGTAATCTTTGGGTCGGCAAAACCAATGACTCGTGCACCGAGTCGGTTGGCTGCGGTCTCAAAGCTGAGTCGAGTGCGGGTGGAGGGCTCGAAAAAAAGAGTGGCCACCACCTTGCCCTCCAGTATGCGGCGGTTGGGGTGTTGCTCAAATTGGGCTGCCATTTTGAGGAGGTATTCAATTTTCTCTCTCGTTAGGTGCGCCAGGGTTATCACGCTTCTGTTTTCTGACATTTTTATTTAGATATTTTAGGCGGTATTAATGAATATCAAATGACCAGTCCAATCCCATTGACAGGTATTCCTTGAATTGTATCTTGGCATGGCTCTTGTCGCTGTGGTAGGCGTCGTCAAAGCGTGGGTAAAGATATAATGTGCTTGACAGGAACTTGTTGATCTTGAAACTAAAGGTGTTTTCCCATTCTGCCACTACGCTTTTGTAGTTGGTGAAACAGAACAGGCGTGATGTCCATGTAAGCTCCTTGCATATTTTCCAGTCAATGTTACAGGTGATGTTGGAACCAATCTTTTCATAGCTGTGATGGCGTCCAGGTACACCATAGCGGCCAGTGAGGTTGTGACGCCCTACATATATGAAGTCGTAGGACAAGGGCGCCAGGACTATGGTAAGGTTGTATTTTTGTTTGTTTTGCTTGTAGTCCATACCGACTGAGAGCAGGCTCTCAAATGGCGACATGAAGTCGGAGTAGATATAGTCGCTGTTGTTGGCATATTTACGATAGAACTGTGTCCAGCTTTGAAGTGATACTGTATAGTACCAATGTCCGCTGGCCCTGATGCCTAGTTTATTGGTCATGCGCAGAAGGTCGGTGTTGGTCTTGAAGCTATGATAGGTGTCGTCTTTGTTGGTTTGGAAACCAAGGTTCATCTCCAGTTTGTTGTCCCACTGCACTTTTTGCTTGTTATTGTAATTGGCCCAGAATGTGGAGTTGTATATCATAGAGTTGCTGCTTGTTCCGCCTTTATACCAGTTGTCGCTGATATAGTTCTGCATCAACTGAAGTTTCAGTTTGCCGCCAAAAGTCCAGAAGTTAGGCTTGCGACTAATGGCCACGATAGGTTCAACCACGCCTTCTACCTCCTGTGTCTTTACCTTGTCAGAAACTGTGGCCTTATAGTCGAGTTTTTTATTGATATCGGTACGTACTCTGCCCTCTTTTTCCAGGTCAGCTTCGGTAAGGTGCACCATGTGGGGGTGCTGCGTGTAGAGTTTGAGGAAGAAATCGTTGATGCTGTTGTTTAGCTTGAGGTCTTGGCATAGGGTGGGCTCTTGCTCGCCACTTAAGACAGAAGGTCGGATGTCCATGGCCTGCTTGAGTGAACTGCGATAGAGCATCGGGCTGACAAAGAGTCGATAGTAATATGGGTTGACCAACAGGTCCTTATTGTTGCTGATGTCTGCGGAAGTGGCCAGTGAGTCAAATTTTGCCCCGAGTGCAGTTAGTGAGTCAGAATACTGCTGCGCAATCCGACTAAAGGTATCTTGCTGTCGCACTGTAGGGACGGCAGCGTTTTTTCTGCGCTGTGCCGAAACAGTTATGGTCAGCAGAAATACTAAGAAAGAAATAATGAGATATTTTGGCAGTTGGCCCATAGTCTTTATGTCTTTGTGCGCATCGCGCCTGCGTACGCGTCTATGTATATCTGTGCAAAGTTACGTAATCTTTGCAACATACTCACTAAAAATGTTCGTTTTATTTTATCAACAGACGTGTATTCACCATAAAGTAAGGCAAGCCTTCCGTTTATATGGCTTAACTGAAATGTTGCTTCTTACCTATATATTATCAGGATTTAAGAGTTTTTCCTTAGAATAAAAAGTCGGGCCGCACAGTGTGCAGCCCGACAAATCAGCTATTGACGTTTCGCTATTATTTCTTTATAACCTTGCCGTTGTGGATATAGAGCCCCGTGAAAGGTCGCTCTATCTTCCTTCCTTGCAGGTCATATGTTGATTTATCATTAATCATAGGGTGCTGGGCATTATCTTCTATTCTTTGCTTACTGTTCTCAATTCCAGTAGGCTCATCACTGAAGTCAAAGATGATGTTGCCAGTTGGTGCATCGTCGCCCAGTTCCAGATAGACGCTGTTAGCGGGCACGTTGCCGATGAGTGCCTTGCTAAAGCAACCTCCTTCGTTGGTGCTTAATGTATATATGGTACCCTTGAGGCCCGATGCAGCGAAATAGGTGCCGTGGAGCATATTGTCCTCAATACTTTTTCCGCTTGGAGCCGCTATTTCAAGGTCGAGTTGCTGATTGGCCTCTCCACATATAAGAGCAGGGGTACCGGCTGGCAGGCGGTCATAGACGCGGAGGAAGCAAGCGGTGTTGCCGTCAAGGTGATCAACGACATATACTTTCAAATCTTCGGGCACAATGATGTCGAAAGCATAATTCACGCCCCTCATTCCTGCGCTGTTGAGCGTAAGCTTGATGTTGTCAATCAGCTGCATCTGGAACTGCGCGTTGCTGTTGCCATAGTATGCCGTAGTGTTGGCGTAGAGTGAAGACAGGGCCATTCCTCCATACTGTGTGGAGGAGATAGAGAATACGCCGGGATTGTCTTCGCTTACATAGTAACGACCGGCTTGCTTGGTCTTGCTGCGAGCCTGTGTTATCTCGTTGCCGGCATTCCTGCCCAGACGTCCAAGGCTAACATCCTGACTGGTGGGGCTGAGGGCTTCACCATAGGCTGCAAAGGACCATATTTGAGTCACATCGTTGTCTGTCTGGGCCTTAAACTCGGTGGAAGGACTGTTATTGGCCGTAAGTATGGGAGTGTTACTCTTATTGCTGGACATAGACTTTACACGATATACATACTTAGTTGGGTCGAAGGGGATACGCTGGCAGCTGTCAACGGCTTTATAGAGTAGGGCGCGGTTGTCGATGCTGATGTTGCCGTTGTTATAGAGTGCTGTTAGGCGGTCGCGCTCTTGGCCGGCAGGCACGGAGCCTACCAGTCCCTCGCTAACATTGAGTATGTCGCGCAATTTGGCTACATAGCTGTCAAACTTGGCGTAATCTACGCATTTGCCGATTACGTACTTGGCCTCTGCGTCAGAGGGAATGAGATAGTAGTTGTCATAAAGGTCAAAGTAGCTGCCCTGATTGCCGACGCTGACTGTTTTTACGGGGTGCTGAGCATCGGTGGGGTCGAGGGTAATGTATTTCTTTTTGCTGCTGATGAGCACAGCATTGTCGCGAATCATGTAGCTGACGTCAACCTCGCTCGGCGTGTCGCTGAGGAAGTTTTCTGCCTCAGAGTCAAAGTATTTGCGCAGTCCGGGATTATATAGGTAGTATTTCTTGTAGCCTTCAGCCTGTATAATCATCCAGTTGTTACGCAGCTGGGTTACATCAACATTCTTCTTATATTCGTCGAGGCTACCGCTTATCGTTGCTTGGCCAACTGTCAGATGCCCGTCGGTAGTGGCAGCCAGTTTGCCGTAGCCATTGTGACTGCTGAGCTGATAGCGGTGTAACGAGTTGATATAATATTTGCCGGAGACATGACCGTATTTCAACGGTGTGCTGGTCTGGTTGATTTTGTTGATGACGTTAGCTATCTCGTCGATGTCACCATTGCCGTCATTATAGGCCTTGCGCAATTCCACCAGATCTTCGGCGGGGTATGAGTCAAAGCAGTTGGCGTTGTCGAGCAGTTGCTTGGCGTAATCATAAATCTTACTCGGGCTGACATTGGTTGACAGCGTCAGCTCATTGATGTTCATCATGGCACCGAAACCTTCAGTAAATTCAATCTTGAAGTATTGGGAGTTGACGCGCGATGTCAATACTGCAGTGCTCTCCGCTGCTCTTTCAAACTCCACTGTGTCGCTGGCGAGGGTCCAATTGCTGCCGTCTTCAGAGGTATAAATCACCGCTTTGGCCGGCCAGTAAAGGTAGGACTTCTTGTCTGTATATACGCTTATCTCGCTAATAGAAGCGCGCGAGGGTGCCTTCAGGGCAATCCAGTGAGGATACATCAAGCCGCCATTACGCCATTTGTTGCGCCAGAATGTCTTGCGGTCGCCGTCGATGGCCTGCTTGGCAAAGCCGTTGGCTCCGTCATTCTCTTCCTGATCGGAGAAGCCTATCAGTTCCCACTTTGTCAAGTCGTAGGTCTCGCCAGTGGACTTTAGTCGTAAGTCAGCCTGTCGTGCGGCATCCTTCTTGATGGCCTGATTGATTCGTGCAATCTTTGAGTCAATGTCAATGGTGTCAACACATGATTGGTCGAGCGGCGCGCCCACAAACTGTGCCGAGTCGTTGACCGTGGAGGTAAAGGCACCGTGCTCCATATAGAAGGCGTTGGTGAAAGCCTCTGTGGCGCCGTGACCATAGTCGTGACGTGCTGTGCGCGCCGAGCCGCCGTCATTGTTGGTAAACGAGTAACCTGACACGCTATACCATTTGCCGCTGGCTGCCGAGCGCATATATCCCTTGCGCCAATAGCCGCGCGTGTAGATTTCGCCACACTCACCATAGTTCTCAAGGAAGGAGTAGAACGATGAGAAGAGGTAGGGTCTGCCGGCTACGCGGTGGGTAGCCAGGTAAGTCCAGTCAGGGTCATCCTCCATCTTATACCATGCCGTAACGATAGAGTTCTCAAAGACAAATGTAGAGTCGTTGCCATTCTGGTCTTTCTCCGTTACTGTGGTCTGCTCGGGGCGTGTGTTAAACAGAAACTGCACCCACTTGTCAGGCTCCCACCATTTGCCCTCGGTGTACATTGCCTGAATGCCCGTCTTCTCTCCGCCGAAGCGATTGATGCTGATGTTAGGGTCGCTGTCCATATTGCCTGAACGCAGATACTCCGGCAGGTTGGGGTTAGTGTCAACATCGCCTTTGTCCCACATAGAGAAGATGACCTTATAGTTCTTGTCGCCGTTGAATGGTCCGTCATATTGAATGCCCATGTATCCTCCCATCAGACCCATCGTTTCCAGGTAGGTAGCTACTCTCAGATACTGCGAGGGGTACCTCACCTCCTGGTACGACCAGTCGAAGCATTCGCCTGTGGGGCCCAGAGGGTCATTAGGGTAGCGTGCCCACAGGTGAGTGGAGGCAGCCATAAAGCGAAGCGATGTCACGATTTCATTGGGTGACTCGCGCTTAAACTCCAACTTGATGATTGCGTTAATGCTCGACGGTTTGCTGCTTGTAAATTCGAATCGATACCATTTGTCGGCAGGAAACTTCACATCTTTGATCAGTTGCAATTCAGCATTAGAGGAACCTCCAGAGGTCGTCATCTCGTTTTCCACAATCATCTTGTTGTCGTCTGGGTCAGTCACTCTTAGGCGTAGGGGTGCTGATGTCTTGGTGCTGACGAACGCACTCATGCAGATATATCCCTCTGGCACATGCAGGTAGTAGCACACCTGAGCATCGTTGCGCGAAGGCCAATAGAAGGAGCCTGTGCCTTCCCTTACTCCGGTGTCGTAGTGCTTGCCGCCAACCTCCACGAAGCAGCGCTGGCCATAGATGACGTCAGTGGTCGATTGGTAAGTCTGAGCAACGGCAGTCTCGCCAATCATTAAGGCTGCCACGATAGAAAAAGTCTTTCTCAGTTTCATTTTATATTGATTTTTGTTTTTATTACTCTGATAGTCTATTACTTGATTCGCTTTTCTATTCTTGCAAACAGCTCGTTGGCATAGTCAACTGTCTTCTTCCTAAACTTGCCGCTGCCCTTGCGCAGAGCCATTTTGTCCTTAGTGAGGGCATATTTGTCAGTAATCCATTCCTCAGCCTTATAGCCGAAGCCAAATTCCTCATAGCTGTAGGCAATGAGCCACAGGCGCAGCTTGGCAGTGCCGCCCTCCATGTAGGCAAAATACTGATAGCGTATCAGGGCGGAGTCTGTCTCCCACTTTGTTTTCCTGAAGAATATAGGCTCGCATATAGTGGCAATCAACGTGTCAGGCCCCTCTTGCAAGATGCGTGAAATCTCGTGGGCGCTCTGTGGGCTGTCAATAATTTCCTTTGCAACATCCTTGATAATGTCAAAGGTGGCAGCACCGCCCTCAAAAGAGTGCTCAAAGCACACTATGCCCTCGGTGGTTGTGGGTACTGCTCCGCTCAGGTAGGGGACATCCATGTTTTCAGCAATGTCGGCGGCTTTCTCCTTGGTCGTGATGCTGCCGTCCTTTGCCTTGACGTAGTAAGTTTTCTCCTTTGCTATCTTCTCCTTTTTTCCTTTTTCTTTTTTAGCGTTATCTTTCCTTGCCTTTCGGGCGGCTTTGCGTGCAGCTGCTTTCTGTGCGGTTTTGGAGTTGCGGTAGTTTTCGCGCAGATAAGAGTTGTCTGTATTCATTTGTGCCTGAGTCACAGTGGTGCACATCAAAGCAACAAGAATGATGATTATAAGTCTCATGACGTTAGTGGTTTGCTCAGTCATATTTATTATATCAAAAAGTAACTGCTACAAAGGTAGCAATTACTTTCCGATAAAACATACAATCGATGTGGAAAATCGTATTTATTCCTATTCCTGCTTAAGGATTTGCATGCCTTTCAGCAGTGCTTCCTCATTCATGGGAATCAGATTGTGGTGCCTTTCGGGCAGAGTCTTGTACAGAGCCTTCTTGATATGCTCCACTGACACAATGGGGTTGGCTTTGATAAGTCCTCCCAGAATAATCATATTGAAAGTTTTTATGTTCTTCATCTCGGCGGCAGCCTCCATGGCGTCCATGCTATAGATGGTGACATCATCGCGTTTTGGCGGTTCTATTATACTGCTGTTGTCGTAGATCAGAATACCGCCAGGCTTTATGGCTGGCAAGAATTTCTCTATCGATGGTTGGTTGAGTAGCACGGCTATCGAGTAGTGGCTAACGATAGGTGATGGCACTTTGCGGTCGCTGACTATCACAGTGCAGTTGGCTGTGCCGCCCCTTTGTTCGGGACCATAGGCAGGCAGCCACGAAACCTCCTTGCCTTCCATCATGGCGGCATAGGCCAGCAGCTTGCCCATCGACAGCACGCCTTGGCCGCCAAATCCAGACATTATTATTTCTTCTTTCATCTTCTTATTCCTTACTCCTTATTTCCTGTGTGTCCTTAAGGTCTCCCAGGCGATAGTATTTGAACATGTTTTCTTCCATCCACTTGTTGGCCTTAACGGGGCTTGTCTTCCATCCGGCAGAACAGGTGGACACTATTTCTACCATGTTGGAGCCGATGCCATTTATGCTATTCTCAAACGCTTTGCGTATGGCGCGCTTGGCCTTGCGTATGGCGGCTACGGTGTGCACGCTCTGTCTGGTTACGTAGGCCGTTCCTTCCAGGTTTACGGCCAGGTCAGTCATATTGAGGGGGTAGCCGTGCAGGTTGACATCGCGTCCGTATGGACAGGTGGCAGTCTTCATGCCAACAAGGGTGGTGGGGGCCATCTGACCTCCAGTCATGCCGTAGATGGCATTGTTGATAAATATCACCGTTATCTTTTCGCCACGGTTGAGGGCGTGTATAGTCTCACAGGCTCCTATGCAGGCCAGATCGCCGTCACCCTGGTAGGTAAACACCAGTCGGTCGGGCCACAGGCGCTTGAGTGCCGTGGCAACGGCAGGAGCACGGCCATGGGCAGCCTCCTGCCAGTCAATGTCAAGATAGCGATAGGCAAACACGGCGCAACCTACGGGACACACGCCGACAGTTTTCTCTTCCATCTGCATCTCTTCTATCACTTCAGCGATAATCTTATGTACCATGCCATGGGAGCATCCGGGGCAGTAGTGCATCGGCGCATCGTTCATCAGTGTCGGCTTGGCGCAGACAAGGTTTTCGGGCCTTATTATTTCCTCTTTGGTCATATTATTATCTAATGTGTTCTCTACTCTTTAATCTCTGTTTCTATAGGTAATACGTATCATCACCTCAGCCAGTTTAACCATTACAGCCACACTGCCAATGGTGAAGATTGCGAATTGTCTGTTTTGCCCTTTGTAGAAAAAGAATACCAGCACCGTAGCCACAGCCAGCAGCATAAAGATTATGTTGAGCACATTGCGCAGTCTGAGGTGTCGTGGCCTTTGTTTCATGGGGCTTATGAATTATCAGATTAGTTTAATCCTTAATGGTTTTCTGCTTCATAGCCTCCACTATCTCAACGGGGTCGGGCACTATGCCGCCCATTCGTCCGAAGTGCTCACACGGCACCTGACAGTTGACAGCCAACTTAACATCGCTAATCATTTGGCCGGCATTCATTTCGCATACCAGTATGCTTTTGGCATTTTTGGCAGCCTTGCACAGTTCCTTCTCAGGGAAAGGCCAAAGCGTTATAGGACGGAAGAGTCCAACTTTATAGCCTTCGTTTCTGAGGATATGCATGGCTTCTTCGGCAATGCGCGACATGCTGCCGAAGCCTACCAGCAGGTAGTCGGCATCCTCGCAGTTGATAGCCTCTGCCCGTGTTTCACACTCTTTGACTTTGGCGTATTTGGCTTGCAGGTCTTCGTTGCGTTTGTCCATAAGCAGCGGATCTGACTCAAGCGAGCTGTGGAAATTGGGCTTGCGCTTCTTTAAGTTGATACCGTTGGTTGCCCAGGGACATTCCTGATATATCTCTTCTTCTGTGCGGCGCGGCTTCTGTTCGGGCAGTTTGACACGTTCCATCATCTGGCCTATCACACCGTCGGAAAGAATCATGGTCGGCATCCTGTACTTAAAGGCCAGCTTGAAGGCCTCGTCAACAAAGTCAGCCATCTCCTGTACTGAGTTGGGAGCCAGCACAATCACATTGTAGTCGCCGTTGCCGCCGCCTACAGTGGCCTGGTAATAGTCGCACTGGCCAGGCTGAATGGTGCCTAGACCGGGACCACCTCTCTGCACATTGACGATAAGGGCGGGAATCTCGCAGGCAGCCATGTAACTGAAGCCTTCCTGCATCAGGGCCACACCGGGACTGGACGAGGAAGTCATGACCCTCTTGCCGCTGCCGCCGCCGCCGTAGAGCATATTAATAGCAGCCACTTCGCTTTCGGCTTGCAGCACCACCATGCCGGTTGTCTCCCATGGTTTAAGTAGCGAAAGTGTCTCAAGCACCTCCGACTGCGGGGTGATGGGGTAACCGAAATAACCGTCGCAGCCGCATCGTATGGCGGCATGGGCGATGGCCTCGTTACCCTTCATTAGTACATATTCGTCGTTCATTTATTTGATTTGGTTTCATAAATACACGTTTGCCGCTTTGCTCTCAGGATAACCAAGGTTCTTCCTTTTGGCTTAGTTGAAACGTTTATTGTATGTTTTTTCCTATGTCGGTCAGAATCTCCTTGCTCATTACTCCTTTACCCTATAGACGCTAATGCAGCCATCGGGGCACACTATAGCACACGAGGTGCATCCGGTGCAACTCTCCCAGTTTTTTTGTTCCACATAGGGGTAGCCTTTGTGGTTAACTCTTTTGTCAGCCAGACTCAGCAGGTTGAGTGGGCAGGCCTCTATGCATAGGCTGCAGCCTTTGCATCGCTCGGTATCTACTGTGACGGCTCCTCTTATTTTGCTCATATCTATATAATATTGTTTCGGTTGGAACTCCAGATTGCCCAGGGTCGCTTATTGCCCGTAAATGTCCTTGTTGTAGAAATTGAGAATACGATAGACCATATCTAGTTTCTCTCGCGCTGGACTCTCGCTATTGCACTCGCAGGCCTCCAGATAGTGCTGGATAGCTGCTTTCCAGTCTCCACGCCGGTAGCATTCGTTACCTAGGTCGTAGTGCAGTTTCTCTTCTGCGTGGCAGCTCTCGTTGGCAGTAGTGTTTACGGGTACTTGCATTGCGCATTTGTTTTTTCTCTCGCAAAATTAAGGCAAAACTTTGCACACCTATGTTTGATAGTGCAGTTTATCCTTATTTTAACGCTCTTTTTGCATTTGTTAACACTGCACTGCGTCTATAAATACAAATAAATCAGTAGTTAAGGCTGAAAAGACAAAAAGTTTCCGCCAAAACTAACATGAAAAAAGTAATTGCGCAGCAAGAGAAAATAATTGCACCATTCCCCCTTCTTCTGTGCACAAAAAATATGAGTGTGCTATTTTAGGATAGCACGCAATTTATTCTCAACATCATCAATAGTGCCATCCTTTACCATAATGCGCTTGTCGTTGTCAAGCAGGTATAGGCTCGGCATCCTTTCAAACCAGTAGAGCTGCTTTTCTGCCAGATCGTAGTCGGCAGGATTGATACGCAAGACGCTAAGCCTCTTGTCTTTCAAGACATCGCTCTGCTCCATACGCTTTTGGGTCTCCTTGCACTGGTCGCAGTCAGGGTCGTAGAAGTAGAGAAGCAGCAAGTTGGCGCTGGTTTCATGTAGGGTGGCAGTCTTGTCGTCGGAAGTTGTGTAGGTAAAATTATTGGCAATTTCTCCAGGCAGGTTTAGGCGTAAGGTGCGGCTTTTGTCAAGCAGCCTTATGCGTTGCGTAGATGAGATGACAGAATCAGGCATGGCGGCCACGGCTTCTGTCAAGGTTGCGTATGTGCGGTCGTTGCGCATTGGCGAATAGGGATTGCCAAGGTAGTGTTCGGCCAGATCCTTGAATATTTTTTGCATGATTATTGAGTGTGAGGTAATCATCACTTTTCCTGCAAAAAGGCTGGCAGCCATGGCTGATTGAGCACTGTCGGCACTGTTCATCAGATTAATAAAGTCAACAAATCCCTGTTCTCCAATTTTCAGATTGTTAGCACTTTCATTCTTGAAGTTAAAGTTGTTCCAGAAGTTGTTAAGCATCCATGACAAGCGGTCGTGGTTTACCGTAATGCTGTCGGGAATATGCGGATATGGAAACTCTGCCTGCGCCTTTGCGAAGGGGCCAAGCAGCATAGCCATTAGGGCAATTGTCAGCGTCTTGCGAAAGTTTCGATTAGGCCGAAAAGACCAGCAAATCTTGCTTTGATTATTCTGAGGTAAGGAAACGTCTGTTGATGACATACAACAAACCATTTTATTTAGTTGACGAATTAGTGAAGTTGACGAGTTGACAAGTAACTACTCGGTTAAAGCTTTCGCCCAGTCGGTTAAGAGCCAGGCTTCGTTGAGGTCGCCGTAGGGACAGATGCTGGCATTGTCGGTGTATTTCTGTTGCGGCACAAACATAGACACACCGCTGTAGTCGGACGAGAGCGTAACGAAGCTGCTGCCCTGAGCTCCCTCTATATAGAAGGTCGGCGTGCCGCCCTTATAGACAACGCAGTTGTTCAGCTGCTTGCGCCACAGGGCAGCATCTTCCTCGGGCAGTATGGCTTCCATTGCCTCGGCAGCATCATAGCAGTCTGGGCGGTAGAAGGTGCGGGAGGAATAGGTGCTATAGTTTTGAACATCGTCCAATGGCCATTGGCCATTGATAATTGAGGGGTCGATGTCGTTTTTCTGCATCAGCTTGCGGGTCAAGGCTGCCAGGCTGTCCAGTCCGGCAGTTTTCACGGCCGACACCACCATGCCCATTGAGTAGGATGATGACACTTTTTTTGCCACGTCGTCATAATAAGTGCGCGCAATGTCGGCAGGGTCATCAGCAAAGAGGCCGTCGGTAAGTTGGTTGGTGTAATATGCCCCGTCGGCGGTGGTGCTGATGGGTGACGCAATGATATAGTCCGTCATGTTACGCAGCGCATAGTCCACCTCAAGGCTCTGCATCAGGCATGCATCGAAAAACAGATAGCGGAACTTCATGCCGCTATTGCGCACCACCGTTGCCAGGTCCTCTATGGATATCGATGTACCCCTGTCGGTGTCATAGGCGTCATTGCCGTCATCTACGCCGAAAGACTTAGTCCACTTGCGGCTTGCTGTGCTCAGATAGTCGGTGTTGAGTGGCGGCAGCCATCCGTCGGCGTGCGACCACAGGGTGAGGCCGTAGTTCTTGGCAGGGTAGTTGTCTTTGGTCCACTTGAGTATACGGGCCATTGTTGTTGGGTCCGACGAATCGAGGTTTTGCTCGAAGCTAAAGGTAGGGGTGAGGTCGGAGTGCGTGCGGTCAAATACATATATCTCGCTGCCCTCGTCGCGGTCCAAATAGGCCACCACTGTCTCGCCTCTGTTGAGCGAGGGGGCTCCGGCGGCAATCTCGCGCATGTCGCGCATCACATAGCGGCTCAAGCTGTTCTGGGCAGAGAAATATATGATGGCCGTCTTCTGTTCCACCACATCCTCGGGCGATATGCCGCTGTCGGAGCAACCCGTCAGCATGACTACGCCCAGTAGTTCAAGCAGAAATATTGTTCTTTTCATCAAGGGCAAAGATTTTATTACTGGTAATTCTGCGGCAAAGGTAGTCATTTTTATATTACGATGTGGCTAAATCACTAAAATTAACGCTAAGCCCCATGCTCTTAATATCTCCTGATGTTCATTTGTTACGAGGAATCGAATACTTACTGAGAGGAGCCTGAGTCTAAACGTGTGGAAAATGAATTAAAACGCGTGGAAAATGAATTAAAACGCGTGGAAAATGAATTATATCGCGAGAAGAATTATTTTTCAACGGGATTAGTTTTTTTGGCAACAATATAGCAGTTGGCACAGATTACAATCTCTGCGAAATAGTCATGCTCTCTCTGTGCCAACATCTGTGTCATTGCCTAAAAAAATAAAATGTTTTTTGCATACATTCCTGCAGTGCTTCGGTTAAGGAGTTGAAAAACAGACGATTTAATATGCAAGGTAATTTTGTCCTGTGGAAATCAAAACTAAGAGCCTTGAAACGAAATCTAAGAGCCTTGAAACGAAATCTAAGAGCCTTGAAAATGACAGCTCGAGGCTCTTAGATTTTTTTTCCACGGAGTTAG
>CADAJV010000039.1 GCA_902788275.1 uncultured Bacteroidales bacterium
TTAAACTTAGGCAATGATCACGCAAAAGACTCGGAATAAAAGTCTTATGTCTGTTCTAATCAACGCTGCTATGCAATAAACATACAACTAACGCAGTCATAATTGGCTGCATTATGAGTAATCTGTGCCAACATCTATATCATTACCAATTTTTTTTACTGGCGATTCAAAAATTTTTCAATCGACAGTGAAAAGGATTTCCAACGCGCCAAGATGACCGCGGCACGCGTCTATTCACGCGCGCAAACGCGCTCCCGCGCGGTCGCGATGCGTAAAACTTTTTTTGCTGTCCGCCAAAAACAGGAGACATGAATTATGAAGGGGGCTTACTTTTTCAAAAAATTAGTCCGCAATGCATGTTTATTGGCACGGCGGACACATGATTTGTATATTTCAACTTTTAGCGTACAGCAATAATTTCCTATAACAAAACCGACAACCAACGGGCGGATAATGATTTCCGTCTGTTAGTTGTCGGCATAAACAAATATTTCTTTGCCAGACGTGCCGCCAAGCGGCCACGTCGTCTAGTTCTGGAAGAATTTCTTCACGTCGTCGTTGGGCACCATCTGCTCGTCGAAGACGTATGCACCTGTCTTGGGGCTCTTCACCATACGAATCACCTTGGAAAAGGTACGTCCGGAGGTATTACCTGTCTGCAGGGTTGCAACCGCTTTCTTTGCCATAGTCTATAGTGTTTACTTGATTTCCTTATGTACAGTCATTCTCTTGAGAATGGGGTTGTACTTCTTCAGTTCCAGTCTCTCGGTAGTGTTCTTGCGGTTCTTGGTTGTGATGTAACGGGAAGTTCCGGGCAGACCACTATCTTTCATCTCGGTGCACTCAAGGATGACCTGCACCCTGTTGCCTTTAACTTTCTTTGCCATGATTGAGTGTTTTTTTAAGCGATGACCCTAATATCCTTCCAATCGCAGTAGCCTTTCTCTACGGCATTGCGGAGGGCTGCATCAAGTCCCTGCTTGTTGATTACACGGAGGCCTGCTGCGCTAAGAGTAAGCTGAATCCAGCAGTCCTGCTCTACATAATAGAATTTCTTGGTAAGCAAGTTTACATCGAAAGTGCGCTTTGTGCGACGCTTGGAGTGGGAAACATTGTTTCCTGTCATTGCTTTTTTACCTGTGATTTGACAGATTTTTGCCATCGCTGTATGTTTTTTATTGTTTATTACGCATTATGTTACGCCAATTCGAGGTGCAAAGGTAGCTATTTTTGCTTAACAGACAAAATATCTGATGTATTTTTTCGCTTACCGTGGCGTTTTTTACTACGTCATGATGACTTTTTGCACTTATTCTGCATTTTTCAGATGGCAACGCGTGAAAAAGCGGGTTTGTCAAGGGGGCAGAAATCGCCGTCAATAAATTTATAATATCCTGCCATTGCTATCATGGCGGCATTGTCGGTGGTATATCCAAAGGGCGGGATAAAGGCCTGCCATGTGCGACTCTGCTGCCTGGCAATGAACGCCTGCCGCAATGCCGTGTTGGCTGACACGCCGCCTGCCACGGCCACACGTCGGATACCAGTGGCCTTGACAGCCTTGCTCAGTTTGTCAATCAGCACCTCCACCACAGTACGCTCCAACGATGCGGCAAGGTCTGCCTTGTTCTGCTCAATAAAGTCCGGATTCTCGGCCATACGGTCGCGCAGGAAATAGAGAAACGAAGTCTTGAGGCCGCTGAAACTATAGTCGAAGCCCGGGATATGCGGCTTGCTGAAGGTGAAAGCCTTGGCATTGCCCTGACGCGCGAGGCGGTCGATAATAGGTCCGCCGGGATAGCCCAGCCCCATAAACTTGGAACACTTGTCTATCGTCTCGCCGGCTGCATCGTCAATGGTCTTGCCTATTATCTCCATGTCCTTGTAGGATTTGACAATGACAATCTGCGAGTTGCCACCACTCACCAACAGGCAGAGAAAGGGAAACTCTGGCACAGGCCTCTCCTTGCCTTCCTCCTGAATGAAGTGAGCAAGTATGTGCCCTTGCAAGTGATTAACGGAAACGAGCGGACAACCAAGCGAGACACACAGCCCCTTGGCAAACGATACGCCCACAAGCAGCGAGCCCATCAGTCCAGGGCCAAGGGTGCAGGCAACGGCACTGATGTCACTGAGTTTTATACCTGCCCTCTTGACAGCGGCATCCACGGTGGGCACTATGTTTTGCTGATGGGCGCGCGAGGCCAGCTCGGGTACCACGCCGCCATACTCCTCGTGCACCCGCTGCGATGCCGTCACATTAGACAGCAGATAACCGTTGCGTATGATAGCCGCCGAGGTGTCGTCGCAGCTGGACTCTATTCCTAGGATTATTGTGTCTTGCATTGCTTACTATACTAAAATCTCAAGTCCCTTGTCAGTGAGCAGATAAGTGTGTTCCCACTGAGCAGAAGGCTGACCGTCCTCAGTGCAGATGGTCCAGCCGTCATCTTCGTCCTGAAAAACATCGCGGCTACCAAGATTTATCATCGGCTCAATGGTAAACACCATGCCGGGCACCAGCAGCATGCCGCTCTTTCCGCGCACACCGTAGTGGTCAACATCGGGAGCTTCGTGAAACTCCAGCCCCACGCCGTGACCACACAGCTCGCGCACCACGGTGCAGCCGTTGGCATGGGCATGCTTGGTAATAACCTTGGCCATATCACCCACGAAGGTGTAGGGCTTTGTGGCCGCAGCACCAAGGTCGCGACACTCCTTGGCCACTCTCACCAGTCGCTTCCACTCAGGATAGGTATCTTCTATAATATACATGCGCGAGGCATCGGCGTAGTAGCCTTTATATATGGTGGTGACATCAACATTGATAATGTCACCGGGCAGCAGCATCTCTTCCTCATTGGGTATGCCGTGGCATACAACCTCGTTGATGCTGGTGCATACACTCTTGGGAAAGCCCTCATAGTTAAGCGGAGCGGGTATGCCGCCGTGGTCAAGGGTGTATTCATGCACCAGACGGTTGATGTCCTCAGTCGTCATGCCTGCCTTAATCTCGCGGGCTACAAGGTCGAGGGCTCCGTTGGTAATCTTGCCGCTCTCGCGGATGCCTTCTATCTGCTCAGGCGTCTTTATCAGGTCGCGACTGGGCACCAGATAACCGCGGGCCTGCCAGTCGAGGATTATCTCGTCCATCTCTGTTAGTGGCTGGCCTGGGGGCAATATCCAGTTGTTCTTTATCGTGCGTGGCATATATATATCTTTATCTCAGCCGGATACGGTCGCCAACCTTGGGGGCATATCCGGGCTCCAGTTTGTTTATAGAGTATAGCGTCTTGAGGCGCATGCCATACTTCTGCGAAATCCCGTAGAGCGACTCGCCGGCCTGCAAGACGTGGTATTTTTTCTTGTAAATCTTATCGGCGCGTTTCTGTTTCTTCTCAAAATAGACAATGTCGCCGGCCTTTAGCTGATGATGCTTGTCCACCTCATTATTGCGCCGCAGCTTGCGTGCACTGACCCCGTATTCCTTAGCCAGCGACTCAAAAGTATCACCCGCACGGGCCACAATGTAGTAGTTGCGATTATTGTAGCTGATATTGTGCTGCCCATGGCTGAGGGCCTGCGGCACTGTCGGCGTTGTGACGGTCTGCACAGGCCTTGCATGATGTTTCTTGCCCAGGGCAGCCTGGTCTAACTCTGTCAGATTATAGTCTTCAATAATCTGTATCAGCTTGGCAGCATATGTTGGGCTCGTGGCATAGCCTGCAGCCTTGAGGCCATAGGCCCACCCTTTATAGTCAGTGACAGGAAGGGTAAACAACGAAGCATAGCGTCTGCCGCGGCGAAGGAAAAGCGAGTGGTCTTCATAGCTCTGCTCATCGTGGGCATAGACACGAAACTTCTCGTTGGGAGCATCGTCATCTCTCAGCATCACCGGGCCTGTCCAGTCATGGTGGGCCTTGATGCCAAAATGGTTATGTCCCTTCACAGCCAGGAGGCTGGTGCCAGCCCCACTCTCCAGCAATCCCTGCGCCATGGTGATACTGGCCGGAATGTTGTGCTCGCGCATCTGGCTGATGGCAATATCGCGATATTTGCTGATATATGCCTGATACTTCGCGCTCTGCGCCATGGCAGAAACTATCGCGCAAAGCATAACCATTATGATGATTATCGGCTTCCTCATACTCCCTGTGTTTTTTCTTGTCAGTCTAGTTTCAGCACCGCCAGGAAAGCCTTCTGCGGCACCTGCACATTGCCAATCTGCTTCATGCGCTTCTTGCCGCGCTTCTGCTTCTCCAGCAGCTTGCGCTTTCTGCTGATATCGCCGCCGTAGCACTTGGCCGTTACATCCTTGCGCACCTGCTTGACAGTCTCGCGGGCAATAATCTTGGCACCGATGGCTGCCTGTATGGCTATGTCAAACTGCTGACGCGGCAGCAATTCCTTCAGCTTCTCACACATGCGCCTGCCGAAGCTCACGGCATTGTCGGCATGGGTAAGCGTGGACAAGGCATCAACTGGCTCGCCGTTGAGCAGTATATCCAGTTTCACAAGGTTGCTCTTTCGGAATCCGTTCTGGTGATAGTCAAACGAAGCATAGCCGCGAGAGATGCTCTTCAGCTTGTCGTAGAAGTCAATCACTATCTCGCCCAGAGGCATATCGAAAATTATCTCTACCCTGTTGCCTGCCACAAACTCCTGCTTCACCAGCTCGCCCCTCTTGCCTAAGCACAGCGTCATGATGGGGCCGATATAGGTGGCCGAAGTGATGATGCTGGAGCGTATATATGGTTCCTCCACATGTTCAATCTCTGTCGGATCAGGCATGTCCGAGGGATTGTGCACCTCCAGCACCTCCTTGTGCTTGGTATATACCTGATAGGACACGTTGGGCACCGTGGTGATCACATCCATGTCAAACTCGCGGTCCAGCCTCTCCTGCACTATCTCCATGTGGAGCAGCCCGAGAAAACCGCAACGGAAGCCGAAGCCCAGCGCCACACTGCTCTCTGGAGTGAAGCTGAGGCTGGCATCGTTGAGCTGCAGTTTCTCCAGCGAGCTACGAAGGTTCTCAAAGTCCTCGGTTGCTATTGGGTAAATGCCGGCAAACACCATTGGCTTGACTTCCTCAAAGCCGGCGATAGCGTTATCACACGGGTTGCTCACCGTGGTAATGGTGTCGCCTACCTTCACCTCCGTAGCCGTCTTGATGCCGCTGACTATGTAGCCTACATTGCCGCAGCCTATCTCCTTGCGCGGCTTCATCTCCATCTTGAGAATGCCTATCTCATCGGCGGTGTATTCCTTCTTGGTGTTGACAAAGCGCACCCTGTCACCCGCATGGATAGTGCCGTTGACCACCTTGAAATAAGCAATGATGCCGCGGAAGGGATTAAACACCGAGTCGAATATCAATGCCTGCAACGGTGCCTCCGGATTGCCCTTGGGCGCAGGTATGCGCTCAATCACAGCCCTGAGAATTTCCTCCACACCCATACCGGTCTTGCCGGATGCACGGATAATCTCCTCCCTCTTGCAGCCCAACAGGTCTATGATTTCATCCTCCACCTCCTCGGGCATAGCGTTGTCCATGTCACACTTATTGATGACAGGCACTATCTCCAGGTCGTGGTCAATGGCCATATAGAGATTGCTGATGGTCTGCGCCTGCACTCCCTGAGTGGCATCCACCACCAGCAGCGCGCCCTCACACGAGGCAATGCTGCGGCTCACCTCGTAAGAGAAATCCACGTGTCCCGGAGTATCAATAAGATTGAGCACATATTTCTCACCATCCAGCTCATAGTCCATCTGGATGGCGTGGCTCTTGATGGTGATACCGCGCTCACGCTCAAGGTCCATGTCATCAAGCACCTGATTCTCCGTAACCTCGATAGTCTTGGTAAACTCCAGCAGACGGTCTGCCAAGGTGGACTTGCCGTGGTCAATATGGGCAATAATGCAGAAGTTGCGAATATTCTTCATCTCTTAAATAACTTTATAGGTACTATAGGAACTATAGCCTTATATTCAAAACACCTCAGCCTCTTTCAGGCTGACGGCCTTCTTGTCTTTCTCTGAAAGCAGCATGTCTTCCTTGGCAATGGGCCAGTCAACACCTATGTCGGGGTCGTCAAAGCGGATGCCGGCCTCGGCTGACGGCATATACTTGTTATCCACCTTGTAGGCAAACACAGCAGTATCGCTCAGCACGGCAAAACCATGGGCAAAGCCCCTTGATATAAACAATTGCCGCTTATTCTCGGCACTCAGCTCCACAGCCACATATTTGCCGAAGGTAGCCGAACTCCTGCGCAGGTCAACGGCCACATCCAGCACCCTGCCCTGCAGCACCCTTACCAGCTTGGCCTGGCTCCACTCACCTTTCTGATAGTGAAGGCCGCGCACCACGCCGTAGGACGAACGCGACTCATTGTCCTGCACAAACACCGTAGGACCTACATGGCTGTCGAAATCTTCCTGACGGTATGTCTCCATGAAATAGCCCCGTGCATCCTCAAAAACCTTGGGTTCTATCACCCAAACACCTTTTATTTCTGTCTCTATATATTGCATAATTACGATTTTAACTGCAAAAATAATCATTTTCTGCGAGAAAAGAAGTAACTTTGCCCAACAAACTAATGAATGGTTATAGGTTATTGGTTATAGGTTATAGATATTTTAGTCAATGGCTATGGCTAACAACTTATTAACTCGTCGACTCGTCAACTCGTTAACTTAAAACCTAATAAACAATGAAGATTTCCCAAATCGAACACATCGGCATTGCCGTTGAAAGCATTGAAAAAGTTCTCCCCTATTTTGAGAACGTGCTCGGCCTCAAGTGCTACAAGACCGAGGTAGTAGAAGACCAGAAAGTTAAGACCGCCTTCCTCAAGGTCGGTGAAGTAAAGTTGGAACTCCTTGAGCCCACATCGCCCGAGAGCACTATCGCTGCCTATCTGGAGAAGCGCGGCCAGGGTATGCACCACATGGCTTTCCGCATTGAGGACGGTGTAGCCAACGCTATCGCAGAGGCCGACGCCGCAGGCATCCGTCTTATCGACAAGGCTCCCCGCAAGGGCGCTGACTCCATGAACATTGCCTTCCTCCACCCGAAGAGCACCGTGGGCATCCTCACCGAGCTCTGTGAACCCGCGTAAGCGGGTCGCGAGAACTTCATCGGTGGTCGCTGCAAAGCAGCGGACCGATATAAAGAAGTTCGAGAGCGAAGCGGCAACCATGATAGAATAGTCCCCTTTACCCTACTTAGGAAAAAGACACAATAACCGCCGAAGACTTTCTTCGGCGGTTTATTTGTTACCAGTAAAATCCAGTGCTTGTGTTTGACAAAAACCGAGGAAACAGGGTTACCCTAACGAAAATGAAACATCTGTGATTTCTGTGTGAGAACTTAAACGAACACGAATCACACAAATAGACACAAATGTTGTTGTGGTATTTCACTACGAAAAGGCTTGCTGCGCAAATTATTCGTTTGATTCGTTTGATTCGTGTTCCCCTTTTTCTGCGCATTCTGCTCCCATCTGCGTACTCTGCGTGTCGTATCGACATTCGTATTCGCTCTATCCCCAATCGGGACCTCGCATAACTCTCAAATCTCAAATTAAACACAGTTTGCTCTATGCTTGCTCATAACGCTCTCATAACTGGCTCTATTCTTTCTTCGCTGCCAAGGGCTATAAGGAATCTACTAAACCCTATCATGCACATCATGGAAAATGACAATGCGCATTTTCTGAATGAGCCATCTTAAAAGGCGAGACAAGCTCGTCAACTGGGAACAATAAAACAGCCTCCGCTGATGGAGCGGAGGCTGTTAGTCATCAGCAACATGGATTTTGCCCAAAACGTTACTCTGAGAGGACAAGGCGGAAGCCGATGTAGTCGCTGATGTAGTCGGGGTAGTAGAGGTCGCGGTTAGCCGCCCGGCAGCCCCCGGCACTGCTGCCCCAGCTGCCACCACGATACACGCGGAAAGAGCCATCGGAAGGACCTGTAGGATTGGTTTGGGCTTCGTCGGAGTAAGAGCCGTAACAGTCTTGGCACCACTCCAATACGTTGCCGCTCATGTCATAGATACCTAATTCGTTGGCCTGCTTAGTGGCCACAGCGTGAGTCTCGGAGCCGCTGTTTTCGTAATACCACGCCACATCACCAATGGTATTGCTTCCGCTGTAGGTGTAGCCCTTGCTCTTAGTACCACCCTTAGCAGCAAACTCCCACTCTGCCTCAGTAGGCAGACGGAATGTCTTGCCCGTAAGCTGGTTGAGTTTGGTGATGAAAGTCTGGCAGTCGATCCAACTTACCTTCTCAACGGGCAAGTTGTCACCCTGATGGTTACTTGGGTTAGTACCCATAACTGCCTTCCACAGAGCCTGGGTCACCTCTGTCTCACCAATGGAGTAGCTGCTGAGGGTAACAGAGTGGACTGGAGTTACATTGTTTCCGTCAGCACTCTGTCCCATCTGGAAGGTGCCACCCTCAATGGGAATCATGTTGAAGCTGACACCATTCACAGTATAGGTACCGTCATCTGGGTCTTCGCTTCCGCCATTGATGATGTAGTTGTAAATCTCTACTATGTCAGCACTGTTAACTTTTAAGTCATTGTTGACGTCATACTTGGTAAGTTGTGCGTTCACAACTGCGCTTGCCATCATTAGCAGGCAAAATAATAATTTTCTCATGTTCTTGAATTATTAGTCTTATTAGTTATTCATTTATAATTGTATATACAGAGACTATCCCGCAACATTACAACTACGAGGGACGTTGTCAAAAGGCAGTGAACTTCCGCCACCAATTGCATGATTATCAATGCATGGTAGGGGGAGGCAATCACGCCTTCATCTACACGGGCTTTACTTCCCGCAACGGTATTGCGAGGGCATTGCATTATATTGACAAAGGGTGATTGCATAGTATCGTGGATATGTGTTTATTTCCCGAATAAGTCGGCGTGTCTTTTAGTTATAGTTGATTATCTCCTACATATGGTTTGCAGTCTAAGGATAGGAAAACAATATTGTAGCAACCCTTCGCATGGACAAGATTCTAACAATGATGCAAAAATAGCAATTATTCCTTAAGCCGCAAAATATATACAGCAATAATTTGATTACGACAATAGAACAGGAGCGCAAGCCTTGACAGCCTGTGCTCCTGTTGTGATTATTTCAGTCTTATCTGTTTACTACTACTTTACCTTGGCAACGATAGCCTTGAAAGCCTCGGGGTTGTTGACGGCGAGGTCAGCCAGCACCTTGCGGTTAATCTGGATGTCTGCCTTGTGGAGACCGCCTACGAGCTGTGAGTAGCTGATGCCCTCCATACGTGCGGCAGCGTTGATACGCTGAATCCACAGTGCGCGGAAGTTGCGCTTCTTCTTACGGCGATCGGCGAAGGCGTAAGTAAGACCCTTCTCCCATGTATTCTTGGCTACGGTCCACACGTTCTTGCGGGCGCCAAAGTAGCCGCGCGTTAACTTAAGAATCTTCTTTCTTCTTGCTCTTGATGCAACGTGATTTACTGATCTTGGCATAGTTGTTGTTTTTTTTGAATGTCAGCGCCTACTCTGTGTTTAGGTCTTGGTGGCTGTGCATTCGGTTAATGTTTTTTGTTTACTTACTCGCAGAGATTGTGTGGATTAACGGAGGTTCAGCAGCTCACGCACCTGCTTCATGTTGGTGCGGTCAACGATTGCTACGTGTACCAGGTTTCTCTTCTGCTTCTTAGTCTTCTTGGTAAGAATGTGACTGTGGTAAGCATGATTTCTTTTCACTTTTCCTGTTCCGGTAAGAGAGAATCTCTTTTTGGCACCGGAGTTAGTCTTAACTTTTGGCATTTGTTTAATTGTTTAATAGTTAATTATCTATAGGCGGCAGCGTGAAATCAATGACGCTACACGCACGTTATTCTTAAAGTTGAAAGTTGAAATTTAGGTCTGAACTTGGCATCTATAACCACTAACCTATAACCTCTAACCTTTCCTCCCCTTTAGGGGGATGGGGGCTTTAGTCATCAAAGCTTTCGCCTTCCACCTTGGGACCGGTATATTCCTTGCGGGCTTTCTGCTCGGGCTTGCCGGTGGACATATTTTTCTTGGCAGGGGCGTCATCGGCAACGGCAACCTTCTTGGCTGAGGGCATCTTCTTAGGAGCAAGAAACATTATCATTCGCTTGCCTAGCAGCGAGGGCATCTGCTCCACCTTGCCGACCTCCTCCAGGTCGTTGGCAAATCTCAAGAGCAGCACTTCGCCCTGCTCCTTAAAGACGATTGAGCGGCCACGGAAGAAAACGTATGCCTTCACCTTGTTGCCTGCCTCCAGAAACTCCTTGGCATGCTTGAGCTTAAAGTCGTAGTCGTGCTCGTCGGTCTGCGGTCCGAAACGAATCTCCTTCACGCTAATCTTGACCTGGCGGGCCTTGATCTCCTTCTGCTTCTTCTTCTGCTGATAGAGGAACTTAGAGTAGTCAATCACCCTGCACACGGGCGGAACAGCAGTAGGAGAAATCTCCACCAAATCCTGATCCATACTGTGGGCAAGGCTTATGGCCTTCTGCAGCGGCATCACCGCCGACTCAATGCCATCGCCTACCACGCGAACCTCACGAGCCCTTATCTGCTCGTTGATTCTGTACTGTTGTTTTGCCTTGTCGTTTTTCATCTATTTCTAAAAAGCGGCTGCAAAGTTAATCAAATTTTATTAACTCTGCCACTTCTTCGTTGATTTTTTTCGCAAATTCGTCAACAGACATCGTTCCGAGGTCTTGAGCGCCCTGTTTACGGACTGCCACATTGCCATCGGCTTCCTCCTTCTCGCCGACAATAAGCAGATAAGGAATATGCTTCACCTCATTGTCGCGAATCTTACGTCCTATCTTCTCGTTGCGCATATCCACTGTGGCGCGCACGCCCTGCTCGCCCAGAGTGTCAGCCACGCGGTTGGCGTAGTCATTATATTTCTCTGAGATAGGCAGCACAGCCACCTGGGTGGGCGTAAGCCAGAGGGGGAAGTGGCCGCAGGTATGCTCAATCAGCACAGCCACAAAGCGCTCCATCGAGCCGAAGGGAGCACGGTGAATCATCACGGGACGATGCTCGGCACCGTCACTGCCGATATATTTCAGGTCAAAGCGCTCAGGCAGGTTGTAGTCAACCTGGATAGTGCCCAGCTGCCAACGGCGACCGATGGCATCCTTGACCATAAAGTCGAGCTTGGGACCATAGAAGGCGGCCTCGTCATACTCTACCACAGCGTTGATGCCCTTCTCCTTGCAAGCCTCAATGATGGCAGCCTCAGCCTTCTCCCAATTCTCCTCAGAGCCGATATACTTAGAGTGGTCGGTCTTGTGGCGCAGGGATATCTGGGCCTCGTAGTTGTCAAACTTGAGAGTCTTAAAGATAATAAGGATGATGTCCATCACGCGCAGGAACTCCTCCTTCACCTGGTCGGGACGACAGAAGATGTGGGCGTCGTCCTGAGTGAAGGAACGCACGCGGGTCAGTCCGTGGAGCTCGCCGCTCTGCTCATAGCGATAGACGGTGCCAAACTCGGCAATCCTCACGGGCAGGTCGCGGTAGCTATGGGGCTTGGCGGCATAAATCTCGCAGTGGTGAGGACAGTTCATCGGCTTGAGCATATACTCCTCGCCCTCGTCGGGAGTGTGAATGGGCTGGAATGAGTCCTTGCCATACTTTGCATAGTGGCCCGAGGTGATATAAAGCTGCTTGTTGCCGATATGGGGAGTGATTACCTGCTGGTAACCAAACTTACTCTGAATCTTCTTGAGGAAAGCCTCCAGCCTCAGACGCAGGTCAGTGCCCTTGGGCAGCCAGATAGGCAGGCCCTTGCCTACCCTCTCGCTGAACATAAAGAGCTCCATCTCCTTGCCAATCTTGCGGTGGTCGCGCTTCTTGGCCTCCTCCAGCATCAGGAGATACTCATCAAGCATCTTCTTCTTGGGGAAGGAGATGCCGTAGATGCGGGTCATCTGCTCGCGGTTGGCATCACCGCGCCAGAAGGCTCCTGCCACGCTCATAATCTTAACAGCCTTGATAAGACCAGTGCTCATAAGGTGCGGACCCTTGCAGAGGTCGGTAAAGTTGCCCTGGGTGTAGGTCGAGATGGTGCCGTCCTCCAAGTCCTGGTCAATATGCTCCACCTTGTAGGTCTGACCGTCGGCAGTAAACTCCTTGATGGCATCTGCCTTGCCAACCTCGCGGCGTACCACGGGCTCGTCCTTACGGGCCAGCTCAATCATCTTGGCCTCAATCTTGGGGAAGTCGTTCTCCGAGATGACATCGCCCTCCTTGGGCATCACGTCATAGAAGAAACCGTTCTCCACAGCAGGGCCGAAACCAAACTGTATGCCGGGATAGAGCTCCTTCAGAGCCTCGGCCAGAAGGTGGGCAGAGGTGTGCCAGAAGGTATGCTTGCCCTCCTTGTCATCAAAGCGGAAAAGGCTTATCGTTGCGTCCTCAGTGATTGGACGGTTAAGTTCTGTGGTTACATCATTAACGGCGCAGCTCACCACGTTGCGAGCCAGCGCAGGCGAAATACTCTCGGCTATCTGCAAGCCGGTAACGCCGCTCTCATACTCTCTGACACTGCCGTCAGGGAAGGTTATCTTTATCATTATATACCTTATTTATATATTATTGGGCGCAAAATTACTAAATTCTCTGCATACAACGCATCATTTCCCCACACAAAATGCTATTTTCTGATTTCTAATTCCTAATTTTGCAAACCGAATGGACACTTATAGCACTATAGGAGCACCCGCTCAGGCCAAGGTTGTAATCAAGAAAAGCACCTTCCTGGGCTTTGCCTTCCCCGTGAGCAGCGAGGCTGAAGCCGAGGAAATCATCCGCGCCCACCGCAAGCAGTATTACGATGCCCGCCACGTTTGCTATGCCTACAGACTATTGTCCATAGTCGATGACCAGCGGTCAGCGATAGAGAAATACAGCGACAACGGCGAACCCTCGGGCACGGCAGGCCGTCCCATGATGGGCACCATGCAGAAGGCAGAGCTTACCAATGTGCTCATCATCGTGGTGCGCTATTTTGGCGGCATACTGCTCGGCACACCCGGCCTCATTGCCGCCTATCGCGAAGCAGCGACACAGGCCCTGCAGGCAGCCGCCGTCGTCACACGTACCCAGGAGTCACAGGCCGTCGTATCCTTTGACTACGCTGCCATGAACGCCGTGATGAAACTGCTGAAGCAGCACTCGGCACGCATCGTCAGCCAGCAAACCGACCTACGATGCACACTGACCATTGCCGCACCCGCCAGCGTGACCGCCCAGCTGCTGCCACAACTAAAAAAAATCCCGTCGCTGCATAGCGACGGGGAATGAAAGGGACAAAACGACTCTTTTCTGTCCTGCTACTTCTTAGCCTTCTTCTTTATTTTCTTCAGTTTCCGGAGAGCCTTCTTGCCAGCCTTCTCGCCTTGGGCTATCATATAGTCCACCTTGGAGAAACTCGTTACCGAGCAATCATCCAGCCTGGGATTGATATAGAGGTCGGCATCCTTGACATTCTGCCCATATTTCTCGCGGTCGGGGCGTTGCACCACCCACTTCACCCACGGCACCCTCTCCAGCAGTTTCTTCATATAGTCTTTCTCCATCAGTCCGCCGGCAGGATGATAATCGTCAGGCTTATTTTGCGTCAGGTCAACGGCAATCACTATATCGGCACCCATGTTACGGGCCACGTCAACGGGCAGATTGTTGAGCACCCCGCCGTCAGCCAGCAGCATACCGTCCCTTTGCACAGGGCGAAAGACGAGGGGGATAGCCATGCTGGCCCTCATAGCCATAGGCACGCTGCCTGAGCGGAGCACCACCTCATCCATAGCCTTGAGATCCACAGCCACAGCGCGGTAGGAGTCCCAGCTGGGCGCCCCGCCCTTTTCCTCTATCAACCGAGAGAGGAAGCCAACGATGCTGTCGCCCTTCACAATGCCGTAGTTCTTGAGCATCGACTTCACGTCAAGCAGTCCCGTCAGCTTGCCGAGAGCACTCATAGGCGAGTCAACGGCCTCACTGAGCAAATTGTCGATAGAATAGCCATCGGTAAAGAGGTCTATCCACTCCTGTGAACGAAAGATGCGGTCCAGCTCGTTGGCGCTGTAGCCCGCACTGTAGAGGCCGCCCACCACCGAGCCGATGCTGGTGCCCACCACCATGTCGATGGGCACGCCCGACTTCTCAATATATTTCAGCACTCCCACCTCGGCAGCACCCTTGGCACCGCCGCCACCCAGCACCAGCGCCACCTTCTTCCTGGCACCGGCGCCCACTGCCATCAGCAGGCAGAGCAGCAAGGTTACAATTCGCGTATGTCTCATATCAATATTGTTTTAATGGCTAATCATGTTATATGACTCAACTCGGGCCAAAATTAATGATTAATTCTCAAACATGTAACATTTAATGCCGGAAATATTAAACATTTAGAAATTCGGCACACCCTTCGGCTTTTATGAATGAGAAGCCACCGGCTGAGGAAGAAATGCAATAAACAAAAACACAGCAGGCAAGATTTTGGCATTTCCCCTACAAAAACATTTTTATTGCGAGGAAATAAAAAATTATCGCGAAGAACTAAAATTTGATCGCGAACGGAATGTAAGTTTCGGCGCGATTAGATTCCGTCCCGGCGCGATTAGATTTTGTCGCTTTGCGACACGCATATTGACGCAGATGAGACCGATGACGCAGAATTTCAAGTACAATCACTATTCTGCGATAGTATAAATGAATGGCTTTATAGCCGTTGCAGGCCGCAGTCATTGGTTGGGATATCTACGATAGTAGAAATTATAAAGGCTTTATAGCCCAACTACAGGAGGCAGTTCACGCACGAGGTATCTACGATAGTAGAAATTATAAAGGCTTTATAGCCGGGGCAAAGGTAATATAAAATATCTTAATCTACGATAGTAGAAATTATAATGGCTTTATAGCCTTCCACCGCTACCACATCTAACAACTTAACATCTACGATAGTAGAAATTATAATGGCTTTATAGCCCTTCAAAAGAAGAAACCGGACACCGGCTATCTACGATAGTAGAAATTATAATGGCTTTATAGCCCAAACCACTATGCAACAATCACTCGAAATCTACGATAGTAGAAATTATAAAGGCTTTATAGCCTGCACACCGCCACCAACTGGAGTGACATGCTATCTACGATAGTAGAAATTATAAAGGCTTTATAGCCTCTATTGATTGCAAAGTTACATCTAAATGTTTAGATATAAGGTACATATCCACTAGTTTTTTTGTTAACGAACTCCCCGCCTACAATATTTTAAAAGCTAAGTCCGTTCATAATCAGCACTTTATATTATGACCACGAAATATTCGTTCGCATATTTGTCTCATAAGAAAACAACGTCTTGATCTCGATGGATAGCATTGCCGTATTTCTTTAGCTTGATTGCATTACCTTCCATAATCATGATGCTATCAGCCCATATTTCTCGGAATAGACAGGTAATGCTTGCAGCACATTTATCCGCGTACTGCTTTTCTTCTCGTCAACGATTTCATGTGCAATGCGACCTCGTGTCTGAGGTGTCGCGTGAAAAAGACTCTCGTCCGTATTCTCATATACATTGTGAAGGTATATGGAATACGGACAAAAGATAAAGTCATTGAGGGCAGAAATGGAAATATAATCTTCTTCCATTATTGTTTTTTCCCTCTCGTTTGCTGTTTATCTTCTTTCTTCTTTGCACTCCGTGATGCGAAGATGGGTAGTTCTTTTTCCCAACGTTCTCTATCCAGAAGCCACAAATCCCATTCCAAATCTGAGATAAATAAATCTAAATCTGGCGCTTTATCTTCACTCACTGTGGGACAGCCGATTTCAATCCAACGCTTAATATGAGCATCCATTATCAATCCTTTGCGAGCAATATTGTATGCTCCATTAGCATCAGCATCTCTGATTTCAGATAATTCGCCATTATTCTTATGATTGCGTGTGTCAAAGTGTTCGCCGTGGTCGTTGCGCACTGGAGCATACAAGAAATTATCATCGTTGTCTTCCGTACCAGAATTGCGAATTTGCTGAATCAAATCAAGCGCAAATCGAAAAGATTGCCAAGCGGACTCGTCTCGCCATTCTACCTTTTCAAGTTCTTTGCCCTGTTCTATCTGCTCCTTGAAAGATTTCTTTTTATCGAATTTGACAAACAGCCTGTCGAGGATCTCCACTACATTAATTTGCTCTGATACCCATACATTCTTGTCCTGGAATATCTGTTTTCTGTTCCGGAAGCGAGGTAGAGGTTTACCATTATTGCCAGAATACATACGCCAAGTGTGCCCCACATTGGCTTCAGTATATTCAAAGTAATAATCCCTGCCGTCAAAGCCAAAGTCGCGAAATGCTTCGAGAATTTGTTTTCTTATATCTTCTTCTTTTCCATTCTTTATATAGATGGTTTTACGCCATCCTGTTGCAGGATCGGTCACCGATGTGTAATTGGCTCGTGTGTAAAGCATTACTCCAAATTGTTTTTTACCCTCAATATCTTGGTAGTTGTTGATTGGCGGCGTAAGCTGCAATGCCATGCTCACTGAACCTAGTTCTCCATGCTTGGCGTTTTTATCTACTACAAAATTTAATTTCTTGGCAAGGGCAACTTCCAAATTTTGGTAGACTTGCTTTTCTATCTTTTGGCGGCCTCGCTTCATTTCCGTGTTCAGGTCTTCCAAGACAATATACGCGTGTGGGGCAATTACGTTACCGTCTTTTATGGTTTCATCCACTAAACGATGTACCACATGCGATATATAACCACTTTTCAAATCCTTAATTTTACTCTGGGCTTGCCAATTCTTTTTAGCAATGATGCGATCATTAGCAACTGCATCCAATTTCTGCACATAGTCGGTCCCATTGATAAAATCATGATGGTTACATCTGATGATTTTACAATTCGTATCAACCGTACAACTATATACAAGGTGCTTTTCGCCACGATCTATGCCTATAAATTGCAAATTGGGGGACTGTTGAAGCGAATCTGTTATTGTTTTATTAACTTCCGAGAATGCATATTTGGGATCTTTTGCCTCAAAATACAACTTAATTGGACAATGGAACATATATTTCGTTTCACCATAAAAGCGCTTGTCTTTGACAATTTCATGCTTTACATCCTTGACAATCACTCTTTTGTCATCTATATACTTTTGGGCTTTAGCTGAAACGACACTCATTTTGCCATTAACATAAGAATAAATTTCTCTATATATATGCTCTGGAATAGTGTTTCCGTCTTTGTCTCTCCTGTTTACGAGTTTTGATCCTATTCTATGCATCACTGGTGACTCTTTGGCGACTGGCTCGCGCATAAAGATTTCGGCACCTGCGCACAATTGATGTTTACTACCATCAGACAACACATCTTCCCAATACATTGTCTGCAAATCTTTTCTACCCTTAGCGTTTGGTAAGTAATCTTTACTAGATATTTTAAACAAAAACAACTCACCGGCATTTTGTTTTTCAATGACAAAAGTCCAATCTATTGGTTTGAACTCGCAGACATAACATTCTTTCAATGTCTCGAGAATCTCAGCATCGAATTCACGCTTATCTGTATATGTGTTTGTTACAAATTTCTCCAGTAAAGGATATTTATCCACATATCGCGTTTTTATGATTTTTTGTAAACAACTAATTGCTTTGGTAGAATCATTTTTCCCCATCTCTCCATAAGAAATACCATACTCACCTAAAAAGCCTTTCCCTGCAAGTGTCTGAAATTTGAGATTTCTTAAAATCAAGCGACTTGCATTTGATTGTGAAACATTATAAATGGGATTATTATCCTTTGACGTGTCAAAAACGTTTTTCGTTTTTAATATACATAGATATAAGGCATTATTATTCCTCAATAAAGTAGCAGCTTTTGTTTTCTCCTGTCCGTCACTCCAGCCGCCAAGTAAAGAAGAAGTGCCAAAATTAAGCTTTAGTTTGTTCTCTTTTGCATCATCTTGCGGCTTCTTGGTAAGATAGTTACGGATAAGGTCATACCATTTAAACCATTGTGCATCTTCATTATGTAGAAGGTTGCTCAACGCTTGTTCCATCGTTACATTTGGTAAGTTCCCCTTCATTTTACTTTTACGCACAGCAAAATAACGAACTATACGCATAGCGTCTGTTGCCGCATCAAGCCAATCTTTTACTTGTTTTATCGTTTGGTCTTCTTCTCCTACAAACTGTTTCTTGTCTTTAAACTTTTCTATTGCAACAATGCTATCTGAAGAATCCAAAAAAGCCTTTGTATTACGTTCAATATCATAGCACAATAGCATTATGATATTCTTACTCGGAGAAAGTTCCTTTTTCAAAACACCACGATACTCATTAGTGGCCTCATCTTTGAAAAGCGATTCTTTGAGAATGTGTTCTGGCTGTTCCTGATCCAGCACTTCAAACAAGCCAGACAACTCCACGGCATCACGTAATTTGATTGGCTCTTCACGTTTTTTGTCGTATGTAATACATGCATTTGCCTTTGACTCCTTTAATTTGTCTTTTATGCTGTGCCAATTGGCAAAGTATAAATTTGAAATCTTATTAATAGCAGCATTTGACATATAGATTCCTTCCCAATTATCACATTCTTTCAAGAATTGGATAAAATCGTAGACATTATCTATTTCGCCTTCACTATGGCCTTTTTTAAACATTATATCACCAGCACGTCTTACTTTTTGTAATAAATTTCTCACATCATTGTCACTTTGTAAGATTTCAAACATTGATTGCTTTTTGCCACAACCAATTTGCTTATAGAGGATTTCGAATTCGTCAATCTTTTTAAATTGCGATTCTTCGCGACGTGCCTGATTGTAAAGATTAATCAATAGGTTATAATGGCTGATGACACGATTATACTCATCTATTTGAGACTGTGCAAGGCATTCATTAAAATGCTCTATTTCGAAATAACTTACGTCAATGGACTCCGCTTCTATCTCTTCGCCCTGCGAGTTCTTAATTTTGGTCTCGCGGTTATTATCTTTTAGATACTGATAAATACCGAGATACTCTTCCCTGCGCTTTTCAAAACGTAAAGCATTGCTGCAGAATGTGGGCAAGTTTTCATGGACAATACGAGTGGCAACAGCTGTAGACTGCTCTTTCTCTGTTACATAATAGTTTTCCCTGTTTGTATTGAAACCATCTAAATATCCCCAAAAACCACGGAACTGCTTTATATGATTAGTCAGTTCTTGCTCATTAGCATCTGTAAGTTTTGCCAATTCCTTTACGTTTGCAGATAAAAAGTTAAGTATTTTAGAATCGGTAAGGCACTCGTATGGTTTTTCCTTTTTAGTCTTGATTTCTTTGCCGTTTTTTTGGGCTTTAGAAATCATATCTATAAAAAGTTTGCCTGCATATTGGTAGGTCTCGGCAAAAACCTTCCGCAATTTCGTTTCCATCTCATCCTTTACAGTCTTATTTCTAAAAGCTTCATAGTATTCCGAGAAATCGATATTTTTGGCCAAATCAGACGTCAAAGACTCTTCAATAAACTGTTCATGCAACTTGTCCATAATCGGCTTAATAGCCAAATAGGCATCTTTGATTTTCTTATCTTTCAGAAACAAGTTGCTATCATTATAAACATCTAATTCAGATTTTTGAATTTCCTCCAGCCACTGTTTAAAAGTTTCTTCCGTTTTACCAATGGGTTTCAATTCAAACTTCAATGTTTTTGATAACTGAAAAAGATTTGTAAATTGTTCCATAGTATATGCTGTTTTTCTGTGATTATTATTAATATGTCATCTAATCTCGTCTGCAAATATACACATTACAATGGAATTTTGAACAAAAAGAAATACAATATGTACTACTTTCAGACATATAAAACAGATGGAATTCCGTAAAATATTCCCTATCAAGTTTGTATATTCTTTTTGCGGTTAATAGGTTTTCCATCGTGCAAATATCGTCATTTCAGATTTTATTCCTATTTTTGCAGGCAGAATTAAAAAGTATCGTCATGACTGCAATCCAAATGAATGCTGAGATTCTTCGCAATATGAGTATAATTGCTGAAGATGAGAATCTGCTGAAGCGAGCAGCTAAATACCTGCGTAAGCTCGTATCCGAGAAAGAAGCAGATACGACTCTTCTCACGAAGGAGGAGTTCTTTGCCCGTGTAGATGAGGCCAGGGAACAGATTAAACGTGGTGAAGGTGTAGAAATGCTACCCAATGAATCATTGAATGAATTCTTAGAAAGAGTAGGCTGATGTATAAGATTATCTACTCCCCCAAGGCAATAGAAGATCTTCAGAAATTGAAGCACTCTGAGCCAGCAGCATACAAAAAAGCCAGTAAGTTCATAGAAGAGTTAAAAGAACATCCTAAAACAGGAACTGGCCATCCTGAACCCCTGAAAGGTAATCGTAGTGGGCAATGGAGCCGTACCATTACCAAAAAGCATCGCCTGATTTACGAAATCTTTGAGACGGAAGTCCATGTTGACGTTCTGTCTGCTTATGGACACTATGACGACAAGTGATTAGCCCTTCATTACATTTTCTCTTTTCGCTATTCCTCCAGTTATAACCAACCCTCAGTCCTCTTGCTCGTAATAATAGGAATAGTCGATGCCCTTCATGAATAATTCACGGTCATCGATTTTATCTGTAAGTGCACCTTGCAGCAAGGTTTTGATGGCTGAAGCATCGGTCGTACTTTGTCGCATTGCTGCGAGATAATCTTTCTTATCAATCTGGCTCCAGTCAACACATTTGCCAAGTTGCTTCTTGAAGATGAGGTCGAGCCAGATGCGTGTGCTACGACCGTTGCCCTCCATAAACGGATGTGCCACGTTCATCTCTACGTATTTATTGGCTATTTCTTCGAACGTGCTTTGAGGCATAGCCTCTATCATTTTCAGGTTTGCTATCAGATACTCTGCCCGGCAGAACAGTGTACCGTCTTTCCAAATTGTCTTTGTGCGAATCTGTCCTGCAAAGTCATAAAGACCACCAAACAAATAGGCATGTATCTGTTGCAGACTCTTTACGCTACCTGGTGTCATGCTGTCAAGGATACCACTTTCAAACAGCGAGTATGCCTTCTTCCTGCTCTGTCCGTCAATACTGTTGTCGCTATAGGTGAACCAGTCAAGGAATGCAGTGGCACGGTTGTTGGGATAATGCCTGGCCAAGACTTGCACCCCCTCGGCATCAAGCACATCGGCCTTTCGCATTTTGCCATCTGGTGCCAAGAATCTGAACTCGTGAGTGGCACTCACGGGTTGAACTCCCTCTTTAGTGAGCTTCTTCTTCAGCCATCGCCAGTAATTGCCCGCCCTCACATAATCTTCCTCGTCATTAATGGCCCGCACGATGTCCGTTGCCGAGAACCACCACTTGTTGTGCTCCTCGTCCCAGATGGCCCGCACCTCGCGGTCGTTGAAAAAACGTATTGATTTCTTATCTGACATTGTTGGACTAATTAACGCTCTTGGCAAATGCTGTCGCGGATAGCGTATGCGATTACAAAATTACAAAAATAATCCCTAACTACTGCTATTTTCTTTTTCGTTTTCACTTGTTATATAACGTTTTTAATCTTCCAAGCCCCTAATCTTTCAATCTACACACTGACTAATGGGGTTTCTATAAAATATTCCCTATTTATTTTGGGTAAGTCCGTTATGCGGTTAATAGTTCTTCCTTCGTGCAAATACCTTGGTTTCTTCGCAACCACCTTTTCTCGCCATGGCAGACTTGATGCAAGCATCATTCTGCTCATTTGGCTTAGCGAAAAGGTTGGTTTCTTCGCAACCA
>CADAJV010000040.1 GCA_902788275.1 uncultured Bacteroidales bacterium
AATAGGTATGACTGACTTGACTCTCCCTCTAAGATAGAGGGAGTACCCCGAAGGGGGGAGGGCGTATGATACTAACTTTCCCCGGACACCAATAATATTATTACCTTTTTTTATCGTTGTCCGGTAAAAGTTACTTTTTTCCCAGACTTCAATAGAAAAAAATCGGGAGGCGCAATTGTTTGCGCCTCCCGAAATCGTATGGGGACTTCCTGTCCTCCTCCTTAGTGAGATAAGAGAGGAGGCTCGGGACATAAGACAGGGTTTACTTCTTCATTTTCTTGCCGTCAAAGATATAGATGCCTCCGGGCAAAGATGCAATACCGTCAGCCGATTCTGCCACCTGTGTGCCATTAAGGTCATACACCTTCTCACTTTCGCACTTTCGCGCTTCCGCACTTTCAAACTTTATCCCATTGGGATCTTCAAACCCCACAAGCAGGTTGGCCACAATAGGCATGTGGTCGGAGGTAGTGTGGTCGTCCACCACATAGTAGTCAATCTTTTCAACGCCGCCAATCTTGTCGTAGCTGATGATATTGTCGATAACATATATACCCTCGCTCCATGTGGGAGTCTTGAGGTCGGAGTGGTAAGTGAAGTCGTGCTCTTGCAGATACTTAGTGAGAGCTCCGCGTGCGCCTTGCATCTCGCCATCGGTGCCGTCGTCGTTGAAGTCACCGGCCACGATAAACGGCTTGCCGCTGGCCTCCCAGTTCTGCGCCTCTCTGTAGATCATACTGCCAGAGCCGGTGTCGCCACGGCGACTGGAGGCGTAGATACCCACATGGAGGCTGCAGAACACGTAGTTCTGGAACTCACATACGAGCATCACTCGTCTCTCGAAGTCAGGCACAAGGTCAACGCACTTCACAGACAGGGGCTTCTCGCTGCAGAGCATACCTATGCCGTAGTCGGGCGTGTCGGCGTGGCAGAAGATGCCGTACATACCTGTTGCCTGCGCCAGTTGTGCCATCTGGAATCGGGTAGAGGTGCTATCTACTTCCTGTATGGCCACTACGTCGGGCTTCTGGTCCATGATAACCTTGGCCGTCTGGCGGTAATTGCCGTTGCAGCGCTTCACGTTGTAGCTTACAACGGTGAGGGTGTCCTTCTGGTACTTGTTGTAAACAGGTTCTTCATATTCGCCCTTTAGGGCAGCCTTGAGGTTGTCGATATCCTGCTCCACAATAATTTGGAAAGCACCGTTGTAGAGATGGTCTTGAGCTTTGTTCCATACTCGCTTGAGCACCTCCTGCTTATCCTCGCTGAGGTCGGTGTAGTCGTTGAAGTAGGTGGGATTGTTACTTGCTGCTACCTCCTTGGCCAGGTTGTACCTTATCTTGGCAGCGTTGGTGCGCATGGAGGCAATGGTAACGCTCTGCACTTTCCACTGTGCCCTGACGCTGTTGTCCTGCCAGTTGGCATCGGTGCCGATGTGGGCTTTGTCGGACTCCTGAGTACAGAGCGGCAGCTCCTCGTCGTTGCTATATATATATAAGGTGTTGCGCACATCCGGCACATACTTCAGCGTAAGCGGTGTCTCGGTGTCAGTCATGGTGGCTACGCCGTCCTTCAGCTGGCCTACGTATTGGTTGGTTACGTAGTTGCGCATACTGTAGGTGCCTTTCTCTTCATCCATCTTCTGGATGTAGAAGATGGTGCGTGGGTCACCCTTGCGCATCTCTTTGCACATCAGTTCGGCACCCTCTGTGGCGGCACACACCTCGTCCTCCTGACTTTGCAGCCAAGCCAGCTTGGGAGTGGTGGTGCTTACGATGTTGTAGAAACCATTTGGTATCTCCACTTTCTGGGTAGGCTCTGCCGGTTCGCTGAGTTTGTATAGGCGCCACTGGCCGGGGTAGCCGTTGGTGGCACCGTCAGTGCAGTTGGCATCGGAGTCGTCCTGCTTGGCACCCACAGTGTTGTTTGGACGGTTGACATTGCTGTAGCCGATGGTGTTGAGCGGAGTAGTGTATTCGCTGTTGGTGAAGGTGAAGGTCTCTCCGAGGTCGGTTAGGGTAAATCCTACGGGCGTTTCGGAGAACACCATGTCAGTTTCACCCGGGTTTTTGGTGCCGAGATACTTGCTGTTCTCTTTGTTTTTGAAAGCCCACTGAGTGTCGCCGACCTTCTCGGCTTCCCATACATAACCGTCAGCCTCCTCATTGAGCGCACCCCAATAGACAAACTTGTCGCCCCAGTTTACGGAGTAGCTGCTCTGCAGTGTAGACATCGCTCTCGGTGTTTCCACGCTGCTGCCAGCCCACTTCTTGCGGTCACTGATAATCCAGTAGGTGGCACCTTCCTTCACGTCGCTTAGGTCGTCGATATATCCCAGTTTGACATTACTCTTGCAGAGGTAGAGCTGCCAGCGTCCGGGATAGCCATTATCAGCTACGTCGTCAGAGTAGTCATCGTCGCCTACGGTCTGCTTGCCCAGACTGTTGTTGGGACGGTCACTGCGCAGGTAGCCCTGCACGTGGGGTGAGTGGGTATTATCATCGCTCACCATGTAGAAGCGGCCTGCTCCCTCTTCGAGATCAGTGAGAGTGTAGCCCACTGGCTCGCTGGAGAAAATCACGTCCTGGTCACCACCTGAACCTTCACCGAGATATAGGTTTTTCGTCACGTTGCGGAAGGCCCAGCGGCCGTCGGTGGTCTCCTCTGCTATCCACTGGAAGGCCTCCTGCTCTTCATCGAAGTCGCCCCAGTAGACGTACTGGTCGCCCCAGTTGATGGTGTAGGAGTCAATCATGGGCGACATCGCTTTTGGTTTGCCGGTAGAATTGCCTGCATACTTGGTGCGGTCGCTGATAATAAAGTAGGTGGCACCATCCTCCAATTCTGAGATGTTGAAGATGCGCTTATAGTCGTCTAGCAGATTGGTTGGCTCTGGTGAAGGCCCTGGGTCGGGGTCAACGACCGGGTCATCATAGGAACCGTCGTCTTGGGAGGCATCATAAGCCTCTGCGGAGAAAATACGCCAGCGGCCTGGGTAGCCGTTGGTGGCAGCCTGCGAGTCATACTCGTCGTTGCCTTCGCGCTGCACTGCCAGCGCGTTGTCGGCACGGTTGATGCCGAATCCCTGTACGGTGAGCGAGTAGTCGTAGCCGTCGCCAATCATGTAGAAGCGTCCTGCTCCTTCATCGAGGTCGATTAGGTCGTACTGCATCGGGGTGTCGGAGAAGATGACGTCAGCCTCGTCGGTGTTCTTGGGGCCGAGGTAGCGGTTGTTCCCCATGTTGAGGAAAGCCCATCCCTCACCACAGCGCTCAGCTTTCCATTTGTAGTCGGTTTTGGTGGTGTCAATGTCGCCCCAGTAGACGTACTTGTCGCCCCATTTGACTGGGTAGCTCTCCTGGAGCGTTGACATCGCCTTAGGCAAGCCTGTGGTGTTGCCTACAAACTTCTTGCGGTCGCTTACCAGGAAGTACACATGCCCCTCCTTCAGTTCGCTTACGGTGGTGACGCGTTCCCTGCCCTTGAGCAGCTGAGCGTAGCTCTGCGTAGTGCCTGCAACTGCTGTGAGCAGCAGTGTGGCAATCCACATAATGATATTTGATTTTTTCATGACGATAATGTTAAGATATTTTGTTGCGAAGTTAGTAAAAAAAATCATAGTCTCCAAAAAAATCTCTTAGTCTGCGCAAAATTATGTGCGTGCTACTATTTTTTGCGAGCAGACTAAGAGATTTCTTGTGCCTTTTATGATTTTCTCAGCGTAGGCAGTGCGTTATCCTGAGCTAAAGGTTGCTGCGTGATTTATCCAGTTAAAAAGCAGATTGTTATTTTTTAACGACTTTCTGCACTTTGCCGTTGCTCAGCTTCACGATGTTGACTCCCTGCTGCATGGTTGCACGCTTGGTGCCGTCGGTGGAGTAGATACCCACTATGGTAGCGTTGTCGTCCTTTGTCGCAGAATCCACAGTTGTCTGGTCGCCGTCGATGACTATCTCGTATGCAGCTGAGAGGCTGGCAGGTTCATCGCTTACCATCTTGAGGTAAGCGTGGAAGGCATCACACTTGAAGTTGCCGCTGCCCTGCTGGAATTTGTTGTCCTTAATATAATACGTGTAGTTGTCATCGACATCCAAATCCTGAGTGTAGGAGCCAATCAGCAGTGACTTACCGTCTTTACTCTTACTTTCCTTAATGTCTTTCATCACTCTAACGTTGGCAAAGGAGGTGCTTATACCAGTGCCGTTGACCTTGCGCACCAGTCCTGGTGTGCCGGCGGGCAGGGTTGTGAGCTTGCTGACAGTCAGTGTGCTCTCATCAACACTCTTAATGGCGTAGTATTCCACGTTGTCATCACTTTTGGCTACGAAGGGCAGGCATACTGTGTTCCACTGCTGGTCTTCTGCCATGGTGCGCTGGTAGGTGGCTTTTCTGGCGGTAAAGGTCTTTACGGGGGCAAAGGTGCTGCCGTCTGTCAGTTCAAGGTTTTGGCACAGGCTGTTGATGATTATGTTCTTGCCGGTCATGGTTGAGCCTTCAGGCAAATAGACCAGTGTGTTGCCCGGGGCTATCAGGTCGTCAGCTGTTACCTCGGGGCTGAATGTCATGTCGCTGAGGTCCACAATGGCGTTTCCGTTAGCCACGGAGTCTGCTATCAGTGCCCTGACCTCATCGGGCTTAAGCTCACGGAGGAAGCCCACACGCAGCTTGGCCATGATGGGGTAGTGGTCGGAGGCGTCGCTATTCTTTACTTCGTAGGATAGCGTCTTGACGCCGCCTATCTTTTTGTAGCTGATGATGTGGTCAATTACAAAGTTGTCGTCGGTGTAGTAGGTGGGGGTAGTACGATCGGAATGGAAAGTAAAGTCCTTAACCAGACTGTCACAGAGCAGGCCCGGAACGCCCTCAACTTCCCAATCCAAGCCCTCATCATTGAGGTCGCCTGCCACAATGAAAGGTTTGCCTGCGGCTTCCCATTTCTTAGCCTCGGTGCGGATGGCTTCCAAGGCTTTCAGGCGGGGATTGATGCCGAGACCCACATGAATGCCGGCAAATACGTAGTTGCTCAGCTCAACTACTACCATGTTGCGGTCGCCTATAATAACTGTGTAACTGGAGAGTGGTTTCTCTTTGGAAAGTATGGCATTGCCGCAGTTGCTGCCTGCGGTGCCAAACTTGCCGTACATGCCGGTGGCTTCAGCAAGGAGCTTTACCTGATCCTCATTGTTGGAGCGGCTGCTGTAATGCTTGTCTACTTCCTGCAATGCAACTATGGTGGGATTGAAGGACTTGATTACCTCAGCAGTGCGCTGCAGGTTGAGTTTGCCGTCAGTGCCTTCGCAGTGGCAGATATTGTAGCTTACCACATTGATGGTGTCAAGTTTGTATTTATCATAGACGGGATCTTCGCCACCACTGTTTGTCTTGGTTGTTTCATATAGCAACCAGCGTCCAGGGTAGCCGAAGGTAGCAGCATCGCTGCTGAAGTCGTCGTTGCCCTCCTTCTGCTTGGCCAGACTGTTGTCGGGGCGTCCGCCGCGCAGATAACCCTGCACATGGAGCGAGAACTCGCTCTCGTCGTTGACGAAACTGAACTTGCCGGCACCACTCTTTATGTCGCTGAGTGTATAGCCCACGGCATCGCCCGAGAACACTACATCGGTCTCTTCGCCATTCATGTTGCCCAGATAGCGGCCGTTCTCCTCGTTCTTGAAAGCCCACTGGCTGTCGCCTACCTTCTCGGCGGTCCATAGGAATCCTTCTTCCTTGGGGTTCAGCTCACCCCAATAGACATACTGATCGCCCCAGCCTATGGTGTAGTTTGCCTGCAGGGTTGACATTGCCCTTAGCGACCATGCTGTGCTGGAAGCATACTTATGGCGGTCGCTGACAATATAGTAGGTAGAGCCTTCCTTCATATCATCGAGCTTCTTAACCAGCTTGCTGTTTTTTAGGAATATCTGCCAGCGGCCAGGATAGCCATTGGTTGCTACGTCGTTGGAGTAGTCATCGTTGCCGTTGGCCTGCTTGGCCAGCGAGTTGTTGGCCCTGTCGCGCAGGTAGCCCTGCACGTGGAGCGAGTATTCACTGTCGCTGCTCACCATGTTGAAGCGCCCCATACCCTCGGCGATGTCGCTGAGCGTATATCCTATCGGAGTGTCAGAGAACACCACGTCGGTCTCTTCGCCATTCATGTTACCCAGATAACGGCCATTCTCTTTATTTTTGAATGCCCACTTGTCGCCGGGCATCTCCTCTACGGTCCATACAAAGCCCGCTTGGGTAGTGTCGATGTCGCCCCAATAGACATACTGGTCGCCCCACTTGGTGGTGTAGCCAGCCTGCTGTGTTGACATGGCCTTGGGCTTGCCGCTGGTGTTGCCGGCGTAAGTCGTGCGGTCGCTGACGATGTAGTATTCCTGACCCTCCGTCAGGTCCTTGGCATAGCTGATGCGCAGCTTCTCCATCTCGTCGGCCACCATGGTGTTAAAGGTGGGGGCCACCGGGCCGTCCTGTGCCGTGGTCTTGTAAAGGTGCCAGCGGCCGGGGTAGCCGTAGGTGTCAACGTCTGTGGCCTGTGCGTCCGACCACTGAGTCAGCGCCAGCACGCCGCGGCTCTTGCGCAGCGGGTACTGATGCACGTTGAGCGGTGTCTTGTAGTCGCTGTTGGTGAACGCCCAGCGTCCCTCGCCTTCGTTGAGGTCTGTCAAGGTAAAGCCTACGGCATCATCAGCAAAACGAAGGTCTGTCTCGCCGGGGTTGTTGTGGCCCATATACTTGCCGTTTTCCTGATTGAGAAACGCCCACTGGTCACCGGCTTTCTCTGCCTTCCAGATAAAGCCGTTGCACTTGGGGTCAAGGTCACCGTAGTACACAAAATAAACATTGTTGCCCGGGTTGTCCCAGTTTGTGGCGGTAAATCCGTTCTGGTAGGTGGACATGGCCTTGATCTGCACCTTGTCGCCATCGGTGCCGCCGTCGCCGCCGGTCTGATAGTTGAACTTGCGGCGGTCGCTCACTATGTAGTAGTAGGCTCCCTCCTCAATCTGGCTAAGGCTGGTGATGTGAGTGTACTTGGTCAGGTCAACCGTTTGACCATTGACCATCAACCATTGGCCATTGGCCAGTATGGCTAATAAAACAAGAAGAAACTTTTTCATATTCCAGGTTGTTTATTCACCAAAAACTAAGTCGTTAGATTTCTCTTCCTCCTCTTCAAACACAGTGGTGCCCCAGAACCGTTTGCTCTCAGCATGGTCGCCCTCGTTGCCCTGGCCTCCGCCAGAGAGTACAAGCAGCGGTGTGCCACTCACTTTAACTATCTCTATTGCAGGGGAAATATAATTTCTTTTCATAGTGTGTAATGCAGATTACTTAACTGATGTTGGTTATAAAAGTTCGAAAGTATGAAAGTTCGAAAGTTGCCAATCCGGACTTGGTTAAATTTCAAATTTCAAATAATTAACGTTTAACGGTCTTCACTGTCTTGCCGTTGCTGAGCTTGACGATGTTGACGCCCTGCTGCAGGGCGGTGCGCCTGGTGCCGTCGGGGGCATAGATAGCCACCATGGTGGCCTCCTTGTCATCCATTGTGGAACTTATGCCTGTCACGTCATCATTGCTGATGTTGATGCTGAAGGTGGGGGAACCGCTACCATTGATTTTGAAGTATGCGCGGAAGGCATCGCAGTAGAACCGGGTGTTGCACTGCCAGAATTTGTTGTTCTTTATATAGTAGGCATTGGCATCGGTAACCTCCACACCCTGCTGGAATGTGCCGTACATCTCCACAGCCGTGCTTGTGCCGGCGCCAGGAGCAGTCAGCACACTGACATTGCTGGCCGTAGCGGTGATGCCTGTGCCGCTCACCTTGCGCATCAGTGCCGGAGTGCCGGCCGGGAGGGTGGCGAGCTTGGTCACTTGGAGCACGTCATTCTCTATGCCGCTGATGGTGTAATACTCCACCTCGTCATTGCTGCTGACCTCATAAGGCAGGCAGATGGTGCCCCACTCGTTGGCCATGGTGCGCTCATAAATAGCACTGGTAGCGGTGAAAGCCTTCTTGGGCGCATAGCTCTCCCCATCTGTCAGCACGAGGCTCTGGCAAACGCCGCCCGTGCCAATGATGTTGGTTCCGCTTGCACCGGCAATCTCTGTGATTTCATTGGTGCCTGCATTCTTGTTTACCAATTTGTTAATGAAATCATCAAGTGCGTCAACCTTAACAAAATGCCAGCGAGTGGAATATCCTATCTCTTCATTGCCTTCTTCACTAACGAGGTTAACACAGCTGTTGTCATGCATGGCATAGCCTTGCACATTGATACCGCGGGTGTCATCGTCAGGCTGGATATAGAACCTGTTGGCACCAGGAGTTAAGTCCGTAAGAGTGAAATACACAGGGTCATCTACAAACACAGGCTCATAGTGGTTGTCAATGTATTTGCCTGTCTTTGTGTTCTTGATAGCCCATTTTTCGCCATTTCTCTCAATGGTCCATTTATAGCCGTTGTTTGTCGGCACAAAATCGCCCCAGTATATATACTTCTCTCCCCACTCTCTGGGATGAATATCACTGCCTTGCAGGCTGCTCATTGCCTTAAGGCAACCTGTATTGTTTGCAAAGCCTGCAGGAACTCTGTCGTTAATAATAAAATACTCCACGCCTTCTTCCAGGGCAATTTCATACAGGTGCCAGCGACCTGGATAGCCGTATGTCTCAGCATCGGTAGCGTTGCTGTCGCTGTCGCCATCCCTTAAGGCAATATTATATGTGCTTCTTTCTGCATAGCGCTGGGGGGTGAAGGGGCTTGTCCATTCGCTATTAGTAAAAGCCCAGCGTCCTTCACCTTCGTTCAGGTCGGTAAGGGTAAATCCTTTGGCATCGTCTGAGAATACCATGTCTGTTTCGCTGCTGTGAGGATTGGTGGGATGATGCTTGTGCATTACGCCAAGATATTTGCTGTTTGAGGTGTTCTGGAAAGCCCACTGATCGCCAACCTTTTCTGCTTTCCAAACAAAAGCATTATTGTTAGGCTGTATCTCGCTCCAATACACAAAGTATTTGTTTTGCGACGCATTGTCCCAAGCGGGAAAACCGCTTTGCCATGCTGCAATAGCTTTTGGTGTGGTAACTTCTACATTAAACTTAGTGCGGTCACTCACGATGTAGTAATAACCACCTTCCTTAATCTGGCTTAAGTCAGTTATGTGCCTCAGACCGCTTAGGTCCAAAGCCCACGTTGTGCTGAATGCCGATGCCAGCATCAGCAGTGATAGAAGTAAATGTTTTTTCATGTGATTAAATGTTTTTATTGGATTTGTTTTTTGTTTTGGATGTGTTAAATCTGCAGGGAAACAGGTTGGTGTTTTGTGTAATATAAATTTGGCGCAAAATTACGTAATTAATCTGCAAGCGTTTCGTTTTTATCCAAAAATGTGACGATGTTTTATCCTTTGTTGCAACGTCGGCTGCAAAAACGTGTAAAACGAATAAAACGCACTAAAAGATTGTGGAATACACATAAAAAACTGACATTTTGGCATCGAGCCAAAAACTTAAAGCGAGGTGTCAAAATCTCATCGTGAGGAGCCGCAATTTCATCGCGTCAAGCCAGACGGCTTCTCGCGATTAGATTTTCTGAAGTCTGTATTATTGTTTCATTTTTTTTTCGTAACTTCGCACCCTGTATGGAGTGTGACTATTCTTTCCTTGACAGGCTCAATGAACAGCAGCGTGCTGCGGTGGTAAACACCGAGGGACCGATGCTGGTGGTGGCGGGTGCCGGCAGTGGTAAGACTACGGTGCTTACTACCAGGATTGCCTACCTGCTGGATGCCCTTGATGTTGCGCCGTGGCGCATTCTTGCGCTGACGTTTACTAATAAGGCGGCACGCGAGATGAGGGAGAGGATTGAGCAAATGGTGGGCATAGTCAAGGCGCGCTCACTATGGATGGGCACTTTCCACAGCATCTTTTCCCGCATATTGAGGCAGGAGGCCCATGTCTTCGGATTTACCAGCAACTATACGGTCTATCAGCCCAGTGACACGCGCTCGCTGCTGAAGGCCATCGTTAAGGAGCGCGGCCTGGACGACAAGGTGTATAAGCCCCAGCTGCTGGCGGCACGTATCTCGGAGGCGAAGAATATGTTGGTGACTCCCAACATGTACCGTCAGCACGACAAGGCTTATGCTCGCGATGATATGGACCGCATTCCGCTGACCGGCGAGATTTACCAGGAGTATTTCAACCGCTGCCACACGGCCAACGCCATGGACTTCGACGATATGCTGCTCTACACCTACCTGTTGTTTGAGCGCTATCCCGAGGTGAGGGCTAAGTATGCGGAGAAGTTCCAATATATTCTGGTAGATGAGTTTCAGGACACTAACTTCGCGCAGATGGAGATTCTCAGACAACTGAGCGGCCCCGAGGCCAACGTCTGCGTGGTGGGCGATGATGCGCAGAGCATCTACAGCTTCCGCGGAGCGAGGATTGACAATATTCTTGGCTTTGATAAGGTGTTTGGCGGCACGCAAATCTTCCGCCTGGAGCGCAACTACCGCTCTACGCAGTGCATTGTGAATGCGGCCAACAGTCTGATAAGTAAAAACAAGAATCAGATTCCCAAGAAAATTTTCAGTGAGAACGAGGAGGGTTCGCCGCTGATTCTCAACGAGCTGACCAGTGATCAGGAGGAGGGCGAGATGGTCAGTCGCCGCATCAATACGCTCAGACGCGAGGGCGTCAAGTTGTCGGAGATAGCCATTCTCTATCGTACCAACGGGCAGAGCCGCATCATGGAGGAGTGCCTGCGTAAGCACAATATCCCCTATATAGTTTATGGCAACCATTCGTTCTATGAAAAGAAATCGGTGCGCGATGTGATGGCTTATCTCAGACTGGTTGTCAACCCAAGCGACGAGGAGGCTCTGCGTCGTATCATCAACTTTCCCACGCGTGGTATTGGCAGCACTACGCTTGACAAGATTTTTGCTTGTGCCCAAGAGGGGCAGACGAGCGCATGGAACGTGGTGCAGCAGCCCGACTTCTACGGACTCAGTGTGAACAACGGCACCAAGGCACGTTTGCAAGGCTTCGCTTCGATGATTAAGAATTTCATTGTTGTCAACGAGGCTGGTGCTGATGCCTATCAGCTGGGGCAGCAGGTTATGAAAGAGAGCGGACTGATAGCTCAGGCTCAGGCCGACATCACCACTGAGGGGCGCGAGGTAATGGATGACTACTCCTCACTGCTCAGCGGCATGAGCCAGTTTGTGCAGAACCAACGCGAGCAGGGTGAGGAACTGACAATGGGCATGACCGACTATCTGCAGGAGGTGGCTCTGCTCACCGACAGCGATAATGATACTGACAATGACGGCGAGGCGGTCAGGATGATGACGGTCCATGTGGCCAAGGGGCTGGAGTTTGACGTGGTGTTTATCACCGGCATGGAACAAGGCCTGTTTCCCAGTGCGCAGTGCCTCACGCCGAGGGAGCACGAGGAAGAACGCCGTCTGTTCTTCGTGGCAATAACCAGGGCAAGGAAACGGTGCTATCTCTCATGTGCCAAGATGCGATTTCGCTTCGGCAAAAGCGACTGGTTTGAGCCGAGTGAGTTTCTGAAAGATATTGATCCCAAGTATATCTACCAAGAAAACTCCACCCGAGGGCAGAGACGCCCAAACCTCAACGAATATGTGAGCTTTGAGGAAAGCGGAACGGCTGTCACCCGATTCAGACACCGCTATAATACTGCAAGTCCCGAAGCTCCTACTGTTTCTTTCTCAAGGAGGAGGCCTTTGGCGCCAGAGTCCAACCTCGACAGACCGAAGAGAATGGTTGGAGGGCCTTTAGGTCGTGGAGACAAGACGACTTCGGATCTTTTGCCTGGCACCAGTGTGGAGCACGCCACCTTCGGTGTTGGAACCGTTGAACGAATAGAAGATAGCATGGCAGGCCAGAAGGCTGTGGTGAACTTTGTGAACTGTGGTCAGAAAATTCTGCTGCTGAAATATGCGAAACTGAAGATAGTTGAATAAAATTGAAGAAAATAAAAAGTTGAAGAATTGAAGTTCGATATGAATAAAATTGAAAAATGGCATTTCAATCCTTCAATCCTTTAATCCTTCAATCTCTCTCCTATGAGCAGAAATAAGAAACCCCTCCCAATGTTGGAGGATATAGAGATTACTGGCTTTGCCGCTGAGGGCAAGTCTATTGCCAAGGTCAACGACATGGTAGTGTTTGTGCCGTGGGTGGTGCCAGGCGATGTGTGCGACCTGCAGGTTACTCGCAAGAAGCATAGTTTCATGGAGGCAAAGGCTGTAAATTTGAAGCGGCGTAGCCAGGATAGGGTAGAGCCGCGCTGCAGGCACTTCGGCGTATGTGGCGGCTGCAAATGGCAGTGTCTCAACTATGACCGCCAGTTGCAGTATAAACAGCAGCAGGTGGTTGATGCCCTGACACGTATCGGTAAGGTGGAACTGCCAAAGGCTAATCCCATCATCGGCAGTAAGAATATCTTTGGCTATCGCAACAAGCTGGAGTTCAGCTTCTCCAACAAACGATGGCTGACGGAGGAGGAGATAGGCAATGATGTTGAGTTTAACAACAAAAACGGTGTTGGCTTCCATATACCAGGTGCTTTTGACAAGGTGCTCGACATAAGCGAATGCCATCTGATGGACGACATCCAGAACCGTATCCGCAACTCGGTACGCGAGTATGCTCTTGAGCATGGCCTGACATTCTTTGACCTTAGACAGCAGCAAGGTCTGCTGCGCGACATGATTTTCCGTCTGGCTCCGCAGCCGTTTGAGCTTATGCTGACCATGCAGTTTCATATCACAACCGATGAGGAACAGCAGCAGGCTAACGTATTGATGGAATGGCTATGCGATGAGTTTGAGGAGATAACCACCCTTGTATGGGTAAACAACCTGAAGTGCAACGATACTATCGGTGATCTTGAAGTTCAGGTGTATAAAGGGCCGGGCTTTGTCTATGAGCATATGGAGGACCTGCGTTTCAAGGTTGGCCCGAAGAGTTTCTACCAAACAAACAATGAGCAGGCCTATGAGCTATATAAGGTGGTGCGCTACTTTGCCGGCCTTACCGGCCAGGAGCTGGTATATGACCTATATACTGGCACGGGTACCATTGCCAACTTTGTGGCTCGCAAGGCTCGCAAGGTGATAGGCATCGAGTATGTGGAGGACGCCATCAATGACGCCAAGATAAACGCAGAGCTCAATGGCATCGGTAACTGCCAGTTTATAGCGGGTGATATGAAAGATGTGCTGACCGACGACTTCATTGCTGCCAATGGACGACCGGATGTTATCATCACTGATCCGCCCAGGGCTGGCATGCATCCCGACGTGGTGCAGACCATACTCAATGCCGCATCGCAGAGGGTGGTGTATGTCAGTTGTAACCCCGCTACCCAGGCCCGTGACCTTCAAATGATGGACAGCCTCTACAGGGTGGTGGCCTATCAGCCAGTGGATATGTTTCCGCATACGCACCACATAGAGAATGTGGCATTGCTGGAGAAACGTCCGTATGTGAAATAAGGCAAACGAAACAAAAGGGCAATTTTTAAGCATGGACAAACGATACGACCCGGTAATATTCTCCAAGCTGCAAGGCTGTGCCCATGCCCAAGACTGGCAGGGCATGACTGCTTACCTTGACACTCTGAGCCACTCGGCATTCCGCACGGCCAGCTATGTGCTGGCCGAGAGGGTGCTGCCATCGATGGAGGCTGAGATATACTGGGCTTGTTTCCGTCATGTAGCCCTTACTGACACCAAGGCTTTTCTGATGACATTCCTTAAGGCGGCTCTGCAGAAGTATGCAGCCAATGGGCTCGACTTCTCTAACCATCACTTTCTGGACTTTGCCCACGGCACAGCCAGCCATCAGGTAAGCCTTGACCGCCAGAAGACCCTGATGGCTGTGCTGCCAGTCCTGCACAGCCACGATGAGGTGCAGCAGATGCTTACGGCCTTCTGTCGTGACGATGCGGAGAAGAAAGCCGGCTATCTGGTAAGGGTTGATGAGAGTGGCCCATGCTACTATGAGCTTTTCCTTGCTTTGCGACAGCTGGACCACTCGGCTGACAAGCAGGTAAGGCTGCTGCTGCATGTGGCCCGGCGCTCCACACCGTTGGCTTTCAACTTTGTCAGCATCATGCGTGCTTATTTCGGCATTGAGAGGCTCAATGGACAGTTCTCGCTAAGATTGCAGCCCTATGAGCTCTCGCGACTGGAGAACGGTTATGACGGTTTCATGAAGGTGATGAATAAAATTAAATAACAGAAATAATGTTTGACCGATTATTAGAGTTTGACAGGAGCATTACACTTGCTCTCAATGGCAGCGACTCCATTGTGATGGATAAACTGATGATGATTGTCACCAGTACTATTGTCTGGATTCCGATGGGGCTTTTTCTACTATATATTATATATAGGTATAAAGGATTAAAGACAACAATCCTTGTTTTCGGTGGCATTATGCTCTGCGTCTTCTTTGCCGATATGGTGGCGGCAGGCATAATTAAGCCGTTGGTGGGACGTCTGCGCCCTAGTAATGAGCCTATGCTGATTGATAAGATTGACCTTGTCAACAACTACCGCGGCGGGTGGTATGGGTTCTTTTCCTGTCATGCGGCAAACACAATGAGTGTAGCCGTATTCCTGTCCTTGCTATTGCATCGCTGGAGCATTGCGCTGCTACTGGTGTTATGGTCGTTGCTTAACTGCTGGTCGCGGCTATACCTGGGGGTGCATTATATGGGTGATATTCTCGTAGGCCTGATGTGGGGCGCCATTGTAGGGTGGAGCATATATATGATTATGCGCCGAAGCATCGGGTCTATGCAAGAAATCTCTGTACGTCCAGCCAACACGGCAATTCTTATCACCTTTGCCGTGATAGTGGTTTTGGTGCCGATTTTGGCGACTTAATTGTGCAAATATAGCCTTTGCTGCAGTTATTATGTGACAAAAAAAGAAAAAAAGGTCTGTAAATAGTTGATTTTACAGCAAAAAAGACTAACTTCGCAGATGCGAATACTATAACCTAACATTTAATTTTTAATATGGTTTACACAAAAGAAGTAGAGAACATGTGTTGCGTGGCCAAAGGCCCCAACCATGGTCCTGCACCCATTCCCGAAGAAGGCAAGTGGGTTCAGGCAAAAGAGATTAAGGACATTTCGGGCTTCACCCACGGTATAGGTTGGTGTGCTCCGCAGCAGGGCTGTTGCAAGCTGAGCCTCAATGTCAAGGAAGGTGTTATCGAGGAGTGCCTCGTTGAGACCATCGGTTGCTCGGGCATGACTCACTCCGCAGCTATGGCCAGCGAGATTCTACCCGGCAAGACTATCCTTGAGGCTCTCAATACTGACCTGGTATGTGATGCCATTAACACCGCTATGCGTGAGCTCTTCCTGCAGATTGTTTATGGCCGCACGCAATCTGCCTTCTCTGAAGGTGGTCTTACTGTCGGCGCCGGTCTTGAGGACCTTGGCAAGGGCCTTGTCAGTCAGATTGGTACCCTCTATGGTACCAAGGCTAAGGGCACACGCTACCTCCAGCTCACCGAGGGTTATATTACCAAGATGTTCCTCGATGCAGACAACGAGGTATGCGGCTACGAGTATGTTCATATGGGCAAGTTTATGGACGCCATTAAGAAGGGCACGCCTGCAGACGAGGCCCTCAAGGCTGTAACTGGCACCTATGGTCGCACCAAGCCCGAGCAGGGAGTTGTTAAATCTATTGATCCACGCAAAGAATAGTATTACAGCCATGATAAGAGAAGTAAAATTTGAATCGCAGGACCGCCGTATGGCGCAGATTCTTGCAGCTCTCAATGCAAACGGCATCGCTTCCATCGAGGAGGCTAACCAGATTTGTGAGGCCGCAGGTCTTGATCCTTATAAAACTTGTGAAGAAACTCAGCGCATTTGCTTTGAGAATGCAAAGTGGGCTTACGTTGTTGGCTCCGCCATTGCGCTGAAGAAAGGCTGTAAGAATGCCGCTGACGCTGCCGAGGCTATTGGTATTGGCCTGCAGGCTTTCTGTATTCCTGGTTCCGTGGCTGATGACCGCAAGGTTGGTCTTGGTCATGGCAATCTGGCTGCCCGTCTGCTCCGTGAGGAGACCGAGTGCTTTGCCTTCCTGGCAGGTCATGAGTCTTTCGCTGCTGCTGAAGGTGCCATCAAGATTGCTGAGATGGCTAACAAGGTTCGCAAAAAACCGCTCCGTTGCATCCTCAACGGTCTGGGCAAGGACGCTGCCATGATTATCAGCCGCATCAATGGTTTCACCTATGTGCAGACTAAGTTTGACTATTTCACCGGCAAGCTGGAGGTTGTTAAGACTAAGGCTTACAGTGATGGTCCTCGCGCTAAGGTAAACTGCTATGGTGCCGACGATGTTCGCGAAGGCGTTGCTATCCTTTGGAAGGAGAATGTGGATGTCAGCATCACTGGCAACTCCACCAATCCCACACGTTTCCAGCACCCCGTGGCTGGCACCTACAAGAAGGAGCGCATCCTGGCTGGCAAGCCCTATTTCTCTGTAGCCAGTGGTGGTGGCACAGGCCGCACCCTGCATCCTGACAATATGGCTGCCGGTCCTGCCTCCTATGGTATGACCGACACTATGGGTCGTATGCACAGTGATGCTCAGTTTGCAGGTAGCTCCTCTGTTCCCGCTCACGTGGAGATGATGGGCTTCCTCGGCATTGGCAACAACCCGATGGTTGGATGCACTGTTGCTTGCGCTGTTAACGTAAGCCTCGCTTTGAACAAGTAAGCAACATTCATCATATTTTTAAGCAGCGCGATGTTCGCAGAAGACATCGCGCTGCTTTCAATTTATGTATGGGTATTCAGTGTTGACTAATAAATTATGGCATGTGTTAATTTTTTTCTGCATATGCAGACCAAGATGTGGCTGTTTTTCTTTAATTTTGTATGCTGAAATCAGATTATACCCCAAACGTTATGAAAATTGGTTTTGACAACGAGAAATATCTGACCATCCAATCGGAGCACATCAAGGAACGTATTGCCAAATTTGGCAATAAACTATACCTGGAACTTGGCGGTAAGCTCTTCGATGACCACCATGCCAGCCGTGTGTTGCCCGGCTTCCAACCTGACAGCAAATTGCGCATGCTCAAGCAACTGAGTGACTCGGCGGAGATTGTGATTGTGATTAGTGCGGTTGACATTGAGAAGAACAAAATGCGTGGTGACCTGGGTATCACTTATGACGAAGACGTACTGCGCTTGCGCACTGAGTTTCAGAAGCGCGGTTTTCTGGTCAGCTCAGTTGTTATTACCCATTATAACGGCCAAAGCTCTGCCGAACTCTATCGTCAGAAACTGGAGCGCCTTGGCGTCAGGTCCTATTACCATTATACCATTGATGGCTATCCCAATAATGTGGCACTTATTGATTCTGACGAAGGCTTTGGGCGCAACGATTATGTTGAGACCTCTCGTCCATTGGTGATTGTTACGGCACCTGGCCCCGGCAGTGGCAAGATGGCTGTTTGCCTTAGCCAGCTCTACAATGAGCATAAGCGCGGCATCGAGGCAGGTTATGCCAAGTTTGAGACGTTCCCCGTATGGAATCTTCCTCTGAAACACCCGGTCAACATAGCATACGAGGCTGCCACGGCAGACCTTGACGACGTCAACATGATTGACCCCTTCCATCTGGAAGCCTACAACAAGATTGCCGTCAACTATAACCGCGACATCGAGATCTTCCCCGTGCTTAACGCCCTGTTTGAAGGCATCTATGGCACCAATCCCTATAAGTCGCCCACTGATATGGGCGTCAACATGGTAGGATTCTGCATCTGCGATGATGAGGTATGCTGCCAGGCGTCCAAGGATGAGATCATCCGTCGCTACTATACTGCGCTCAACACCATGGCCATGGGCGACAGCAACGACAGCGAGGTCAACAAGATTGCACTGCTGTTTAAGCAGGCTAAGATTACCACTGATGACCGCGCCTGCACTGTGGCAGCCCGCGAGCGCAAGGAGCAGTCTGGCATGCAAGCTGCCGCCATTGAATTGGCTGACGGCACACTCATCACTGCCGGCGAGAGTCCTTTGCTGGGTCCGAGTGCCGCACTTATCCTCAATGCCGTCAAGCATCTGGCAGGCATCGACCACAAGGTGAAGCTCCTGCCGCAAGCCATGATTGAGCCCATCCAGAAGACTAAGGTAGAGTATCTTGGCGGACGCAATCCTCGCCTACATACCGACGAAGTCCTGGTAGCGCTTTCCGTACTCAGTCAGCATGACGACAAATGCCGCCGGGCACTCACCCAGTTGCCAGAGCTCAAAGGATGCCAGGTTCATTCTACCGTCATGCTAAGCGAGGTGGACCGCAAGATTTTCAAGAAACTAGGAGTAGGACTCACCTGCGACCCCGTCCGTAAGCAGCGATGAATCCGCTCTTCCAGCGTACAGAGCTATTGTTAGGGCAAGAGGCCATGGAGTCTCTTGCCTCTAAACGTGTAATCATTTTTGGAGTTGGTGGGGTAGGGTCATGGTGCGCTGAAAGTCTGGTGCGCAGCGGCATCAGGCACTTGACCGTCGTTGACTCCGACTGCGTGACAGAAAGCAACGTAAACCGCCAACTGATGGCCACTACCTCAACACTTGGGCAGCCCAAGGTTGACGTGCTGCGCGAGCGACTGCTCACCATCAATCCGGAGGCAACCATCGTGGCAGTGCAAAAAACTTACTGCGCCGAGACAGCCGACCGGTTTCCACTCAATGACTACCATTACATCATTGACGCCATAGACTCGCTGAAAGACAAAGCCCTGCTCATCTTGCAAGCTTGCCAAACCGACGCAAAGTTCTTCTCCTCCATGGGGGCTGCCCTCAAACTCGACCCGCTGCAGATCAAGATAACAGAGTTTTGGACAGTAAAGGGAGACCCTCTGGCACGCGCCCTGCGCAAGTATTTCAAAAGCCGCCAGACCTTTCCCGCCAAGAAATTTCAGTGCGTATTCTCTGATGAGCAGCACAAAAATGCCCTGCAGCCAACAGACCAAACAAGGGCAAACGGAACAGCCATGCACATCACTGCAATATTCGGGCTGATGCTTTCTAGCCTTGTAATCAAGGACGCCTGCAAATAAAAAACTTGTTTTTTTTCTTTGCCATTACAAAAAAATCGCCTACTTTTGCACCCACAAAAACGGGCGAGTGCTGTACGGCCAGTCCCGCTTTTCCTCACTAAGCGTAGTGACGGACACATTTTTTGAAATAGCAAAATTAAAGATATATGGGCGAGTGCTGTACGGCCAGCTCCCTTCAAATCCCCCAGGGCTTGACCGCAGCAAGGGTAGTTGGTTGTAGCGGCGCGATGCAGTTAGCTTGCCCACCCGCCTCTTTAGCTCAGTTGGCCAGAGCACGTGATTTGTAATCTCGGGGTCGTTGGTTCGAATCCGACAAGAGGCTCAAAAAAGGACGCACAAAAAGCGTCCTTTTTTTGTTTATGACCATTCATAATTTTATAATTCTCATTTCTGTTTCCTAAATTCTTCGTAACTTCGCAACACCATATTTATATATAATATATATAAAGATAGACATGAAAAATATTCTTGTAGCAGCAATAGGCTTGCTGATGATTACGTGTGAGGTTCGTGCCGAGGTGTCCCCCATATTTAACCGTGCTCCGCTGAAAGACAAAATGTTTACTCAGCTGCCTTTGGGTGCCATTAAGGCTGACGGCTGGCTGTTAGAGCAGCTCAAGCGCCAAGCCGCTGGTCTTACTGGTAATCTGGACGAGATATATCCGCAGGTCTGTGGTCCTCGCAACTGCTGGCTGGGCGGTGACGGCGACTCATGGGAGCGCGGTCCCTACTGGCTTGACGGACTATTGCCGTTGGCTTATATCCTCGACGATGCCAAGCTAAAGGCCAAGGTACAGCCTTGGATAGAGTGGACATTGGCGTCACAAACTGAGAGCGGCCAGTTTGGTCCGTTAGAGGACCGTCCCTATGAGGCCGGCATTCAACGCAGCCCCTCTCTCGACTGGTGGCCGCGCATGGTGATGCTCAAGGTGCTGCAGCAGTATTATATGGCTACTGGTGATAAGCGCGTCATCCATTTGATGACCAACTATTTCCGCTATCAGCTCAAGGAACTGCCTAACACTCCGCTGGGCAAGTGGACTTATTGGCCGCAACAGCGTGCTGGTGACAATACCCAAGTGGTGCTATGGCTGTATAATATCACGGATGATGAGTTCTTGCTTGAGCTTGCAGATCTTATCCATAAACAGACGCTCAACTGGACAGATATCTTTCTGAATCAAAATCATCTAAAACAGCAATATTCTCTTCACTGTGTCAATCTGGGTCAAGGGCTTAAGGAGCCGGTGGTATATTATCAGAAGAGTGGCGACAAGGAATGTCTGCGTGCAGTGGAGAAAGCCTATGATGACATGAGAACAACCATTGGCTTGCCAACCGGTCTGTGGGCAGGTGATGAGTTGTTGCGTTTTGGCGAACCAACGATGGGTTCGGAGCTATGCACTGCCGTTGAAGCGATGTTCTCTCTGGAGTCTATGCTGGAGATAACAGGCAATGTGAAGTGGGCTGACAAACTGGAACGTGTGGCTTACAATGCGCTACCCACTCAGACCAATGACGACTACACGGCACGCCAGTATTACCAACAAATCAACCAAGTGGAGGTAACCAAGAAATGGCGTAATTTCTGCACCCCTCATGATGATACGGATGTGCTATATGGCACTTTGAGCGGCTATGCCTGCTGTCTGTGTAATATGCATCAAGGCTGGCCCAAGTTGACGCAAAACCTGTGGTATGCAAGTCAGGACAGCGGGCTAGCTGCATTGGTCTATGCCCCTAGCCACGTGAGTACTACGTTGGCAGACGGCACTGAACTGACCTTAACCGAGCAGACTGACTATCCCTTTGGTGAAACAATAGACTTTTGTGTGGAATTTGCCAAGAAGAAACAGCAATATGCCACCTTCCCGCTTTATCTCCGCATACCCTCATGGTGCAAGGATGCTGCCATCATTGTCAACGGCGACACCGCAGACATCAATACCGCACCAGGCACCGTCGTCAAGCTTGAGCGCACATGGATGGCAGGCGATAAAGTAAGGCTCGCACTGCCGATGCAGATTACCACCAGCCGCTGGTATGGCAGCGGTGTTACAGTGGAACGCGGCCCGCTGATCTATGCTCTAAAGATGAATGAGAAATGGGAGAAAAAGAATTTCACACCCGAGGAAGCTAAGGAATACGGCGATAGCTATTATGAAGTAACCTCTGACTCTCCGTGGAATTTCGGCCTGCGTGGCAAGGAGACTGCAAAGCCTGATGAGACGATGGAAGTGGTGAAGAAGGAGGGCCCTCTGGCCACTTATCCGTGGAATCCAGAGGGAGCGCCTGTTATGCTAAAGGTTAAGGCTGTGCCCATTAACGACTGGACCCTCTGTCGTGGCTCAGTTGGAACGATAAGCTACATTACGTTTCAAGGCATTGACTTTGGCCCTGAGCAGGAAGTGGAGCTCATTCCTTATGGCTGTACTACGCTTCGCATAGCCGAATTTCCGTCAAGATGAAATACAGTAAACATTTAAATATTATTGGTGTCCGGGGAAAGTTAGTATCATACGCCCTCCCCCCTTCGGGGTACTCCCTCTATCTTAGAGGGAGAGTCAAGTCAGTCATACCTAT
>CADAJV010000041.1 GCA_902788275.1 uncultured Bacteroidales bacterium
AAGAGCCTCGAGCTGTCATTTTCAAGGCTCTTAGATTTGGTTTCGAGGCTCTTAGATTTCGTTTCAAGGCTTTTAGTTTTGATTTCCACAGGACAAAATCACCCTGCATATTAAATCGTCTGTTTTTCAACTCTTTAAGCGAAACAATACAGGAATGTATGCAAAAAATATTTTATTTTTTTATGGGCAATGACACAGATGTTGGCATAGAGAGAGCATTACTATTTCGCAGAGACTGTAATCTGTGCCAACTGCTATATTGTTGCCTTCTTTTTATTCTCTATGGCTCGACAATAGCCTCAGCTGATTGACGACCAGTCAACGGCGGGATTGCGCAATTGGGCAAGACGTTGCCATGTGGGCTGATTCTGCGGCAGGTGGCGGTCGGGGTCAGTTTCCAGGAGGTCAGCAGCAGCCTTGCGGGCTGTTTCCAGTATCTCATTGTCGCGCACAAGGTTGGCAATCTTAAGATTAAAAAATAGGCCGCTCTGCTGCGTTCCCTCAATATCGCCGGGGCCGCGCAGTTTGAGGTCCTCCTCGGCAATGACGAAGCCATCGGTGGTGGACACCATTATCTCCATGCGCTTGCGGGTGTTGTCGGCCAGTTTGTAACCAGTAACCAGCACGCAGTAGCTCTGCTCAGCGCCGCGCCCTACCCTGCCGCGCAACTGATGGAGCTGCGCCAGACCGAAGCGGTCGGCATTGATGATGGCCATCACGGAGGCATTGGGCACGTCCACGCCGACTTCTATGACAGTGGTGGACACCAGGATATCAAGTTTGCGAGCAAGGAAGTGCTGCATTATCTCGTTCTTGTCCTGATCGCGCATCTTGCCGTGGAGCTTACCCACGCGCAAATCAGGAAAGGTGGAGCAGATGGTGTCGAAGCCCTGCTCCAGGTCGCGCATATCGCTCTTCTCGCTCTCCTTGATGAGGGGATAGACAATATAGACCTGATGACCTGCGCTGACCTCACGGCTGATGAGTTGGGCCAGTTGGTCGCTGCGCTGCTCGTAGATATGCACGGTCTTGATGGGCTTGCGTCCGGGAGGCAGCTGGTCGATAATGCTGACATCAAGGTCACCATAGACGGTCATGGCCAGTGTGCGCGGTATTGGCGTGGCTGTCATTACCAGGATATGAGGAGGATTGGTATTCTTGCGCCACAGACGGGAGCGCTGCTCCACGCCAAAACGGTGCTGCTCATCAATAATGGCACAGCCCAGATTGCGAAACTGCACGGGGTCTTCCAGCAGTGCATGGGTGCCCACAATGATATTTACCTCGCCGCTATTGAGCCCCTCCAGTATTGCCTCACGGCGCTTGCCCTTGACAACACCCGTCAGCAGCTCTACTCTCAGGCCGAGCTGGCTTAGCATACGGGAGATGGAGGCATGGTGCTGCTCGGCCAGTATCTCGGTGGGAGCCATGATGCAGGCCTGGTAGCCATTGTCGATAGCAAGAAGCATAGTCATAATGGCCACAACAGTCTTGCCGCTGCCCACGTCGCCCTGAAGAAGGCGGTTCATCTGGCGCCCACTGACAAGGTCGTTGCGGATGTCCTGCATCACCCGTTTCTGGGCATCGGTAAGCTGGAATGGCAGCACCTCGGCATAGAAGCGGCGAAAGAGGTCACCCACCTTATTAAATATAAAGCCGCGATACTTGCCGTTGCGTTTCTGGGCGAAGGAAAGGATGCTGAGCTGCAGAAAGAAGAGTTCCTCAAACTTATGACGATACTGGGCCATGGGCACCTCCTGCATATTGGCCGGCAGATGGATGCGGCGCAATGCGTCGTGCAGGGGGATGAGCTGATAGCTGAGACGCAGCTCGTCGGAGAGGGTGTCGGCCACACGCTGATTGCCCAGCTGACGGAAGACCTCCACCACCAGTTTCTCAATGAAGCGCGAGTTGAGGTTCTGGCGCTTCATCTTCTCAGTGGTGTGATAGACGGGATGCAGCCCCAGCTGGCCGGCGGGCAGCTCATCGCCCTTGATAATCTCCAGCTCAGGATGAGTGATATTGTAGGAGAGATTAAAGATGGCGGGCTTGCCCAGCAGCAGGTAATCGACGTCCTTGCGCAGCGATTTCTTAAGATAGCTGATGCCCTGAAACCACACAAGCCTCACCGAGCCGGTGCCATCGGAGAATGAGGCCTCCAGGCGGCGGCTGCGCCCTACCCCCTCCTCGGCAATATCGCTTATGCGGCCGCGCAGCTGCACATAGGGCATATCCTCGCGCAGCTGATTGATGGTGTAGATGGTGGAGCGGTCAATGTAACGGTAAGGAAAATAGAACAACAAGTCCCTGACCGTGCATATGTCTAGCTCGGCAGCCATGGTGAGCGCACGCCCGGGGCCTACGCCTGGCAGATACTGCAATTGCTGGTCAAGGATATTGTACATTTATTTGACAATTTCACGATTTCACGATTTGACAATTTATTGCCGCTGTGCGGAACACGTGAGGAGTTAGGAATTAGGAAGGATTGAAATTCAATTTTTCAACTTTTCAATTTTTCAACTTTATCCAATCGTCCAATCCCCCTACCTTGCCAGCGAGAACTTCATGCCGATGCCGAAGTCCTGCACCGTGGTAGGATACGACGATGAGGTGAGCAGCGGCGTGGTAGTCTGTCGGTCATAGTAGGCTGAGAGACTGAGCATACGGCTCACCTGATACTCGGCAGCCAGTGACAACTTGAAGGCCTTGTTGCCGGAGGTGGCCTGCGAGATGTCGGTCAGGATGTTGCGGTTTATGGCCGTCTGGTCGCGCAGCGATAAGTCGGCACGCAGGTTGAGCGAGTTGTTGATGGTGCCCTCGTCACGACTGGAGGTGTCCTCCTCCTCATCAGTCTGCTTCTTGCGGCGGCTGATAATCTTTTTCTTCTTGCTGGAGCCGAAGAGCTTGAGATTGTTTATCTTGTATCCCATGCCAATAACGAAGTCGGACGACAATGCCTCGGTTATCTGCTGCGAGGTCATGCTGAGGGTGATGACGCGTGTGCGGTTATACTTCAGCGAGCCAGTCAGGCTGTTCTTGAGAGTGAAGCTGAAGCCTACCAATGGCGAGAAAGCCTCGTTGATGGAGACAGTGCTGATATCGTACATTGACGAGGGTACAGGATTGCCGGTGGCTGCATCGTTGACAAAGCCAAGGCCGTCCATGTAGCTATGGTAGCTGCTGTAGGTGTTGTAGGAGCCCACGGCATACATACTCTTGTAGGAGTGCTCCAGGTTGAAGCTGCGGAAGTGCGACTTAAACCATGGTATGCGCATCAGTCCGCCGTAGGTAATCTTCCAGTTGGGCAGCAGTCGCTTGAGGCTGGGGAAGATGTCAAGGCTTGAACCCTTACCGCCGCCGCAGTAGGCAGCCAGGAACGCCGGTATCATCACGTCTGACGAATACTTGTTGACTGTGCCGTTAGCGGGGTCGAAGGGCTGGCCGGCCAGCGATGTGTTGGCCGGATAGACAGCGTTGGCATACTGATTCTCCACCCTCTGCTGGAACACGTCGAGGTAGTTAAGGAACTTTTCAAACGTCGGACTGTGGTAGCCATTGCCGGCACTACCGGTAGAAGCAAAGGCGGTGGAGATGCTGATGGTGGTCATCTGGAAGGAGCCGCTCTCAGTGGTGGGACGGCCTGCGTACATATACTGTATGCTCTTAGACTTGGAAGTCACGCGAGTGGCGTTTAGGTCTATCTTAAAGTTGGGTATGGGCTCCAGGGTGGCCGATATCTGCAGGTTCTCGCTATTGTTGGTAGTGGCAGGTGTTGAAAAAGTACTGTCGTTCATCAGCAGCCATCCGTTGCGCGCAGCCTTGTCAATATACGACTCGCCCGTCAGGCCGAAGGCAAAGTCCACGCCGGGCGCCAGCGGGCTGCCGTGGCCTGAGCGCTGACCGAAGAAGTCACCCACATTAGGCAGAAATCCGGGCAAGGTCATATTGTAGCTGTTGGTGTAGCTGAAGTTGACATTGCGCAACATCATGGCAAAGCGGGCTGCAGCACGGGCAATCTTATACCACGGCTGGTCTTCGGCGGGCTTGGCCTTCTTGATGGTTACCTTGAGCTTGGCGGTGTCCTTGCTCAAGATGGATATGGAGTTGTTGTTGAGTACCTTATAGCGCAGCACATAGCGCTTGCCGTCCTGCCGCAGGGCACTGACCTTCAGCTTCTTGGTGCGCTGGTTGTGCTTGAGGGTGAAGGTGCTGTCGGGGAACAGCTGAATCTCCTGCTCAAAGAATTTCTCCTCAGGCTTCTGGTTGGCACCCTTTCCCTTGGTACTGCTGGAGGTGGTGCGCTTGCTGTTGGTGGAGGAGTAATATTTGTTGGTCTTCTTCAGGAAGGGCACCAGATTGTAGAGCTCCTCCATCTGCAGACGGCCGTTGACCTTGGCGTTGCGCGAGTTATTGATGGTGTTGCCCAGGGTTGAGCCGTCGCTGAGGGTAGTGCCCCGGTCCCAATTATACTGCGAGTCGAAAGCCAGGTCGGCGGTGATCCACTTGAATAGGGGGAACTTGTTGATAGGCAGTTTCCACGACAAGTTAAACGACTGGCTGAATTTCAGCGGTGTACCGAAATGCTTGATGCTGTGCATCACTGAGTCTTTCCAGATGCTGTACTCATCGGGGTAGAGGCTCTTGTTGACGGGCATATACGGCTCCTGTATCTCGGCGTTGGTGGCCGACTTGAGCGACATGTGGATGTCGCCGGTGAGGTCCCAGTTGATGCCCATCGAGCGATTCCACAGGAAGTCCTGCGACCAGGTCATGGGTATCGACTGGTCCATCAGGTTGTCCATGTCGCGCTCCTGCAGTTCATAATAGGTACGCGTGATATCAGAGTTGAGCGTCAGGCTCTGCGGCCAGAGGTTGAACTTCTGCTCCTTGAGCAGCTTGAGCCAGCCCATCTTCGACTTGTCCTTGAGATTCTTGAATGGCTCCAGCGGCTTCCAGTCGGGTGCGTAGGAGTAGCCCAAGTTAAACTTCCATGTGTCATCGTTCTCAAACACGGTAGTCTCGCCGGCAACGTGGCGGTGGCTGTGTGAATAGCTGACCGTGAAGTTGGCGGGGTCATAGGGCATGGGGTGACGCTTGCTGGATATGTCAAAGCGGGCGTTGCTGATAGAGAAATTGGTGTTGACCGTGGTGGAGGTGACTATATTCTCCAGCGAGTCGCGCTCTGCCTTGGTGGTGCAGGCATCGAGGGCGTCGTCCAGCTCCATATCGGTGTCCAGCGGATTATACTTAGGCTTGAGCTTGCGCTTGGAGTAGGAGTAGTAGAGTGGTATCCTGGCCTTAGCCTTCTCGGGGAAGAACTTGCCCAACTGCACATTGGTGGTAAGCGAATATTCGTAGAGGTCATTGTTGCGGCGTTCCTGCACTCCCTGCTCCAGTCCGCCGAAGCCTGCCGTCTCCACATGGCCCTGCAGTGCCACCGAGGCAAAGTCTGACACCTGCACATCCAGCTTAGAACGTGCTGCCCAGCCACCCTCGTCGGTGTAGTCCTGCAGGCGGAGCTCGTTAACCCACACCTCGGCACTGCGCACTCCGCGCGAGTTGTTGCGCACACCGATCATCATGGTGCGCACCTCGCCCAGAGTGGGATTGCCCATCACGGTTATCTTGTTGTTGGGCGCATCTTCGTCGTACTCGTAATAGGGTGCCGTGAAGGACGCATTGCCTGCCGACTTCTCGCGGTTGCGGTTCTTCTTGATGGCAGTAAACTTGCTGAGGTCGATATCGAGCATGTTGCTCTCCGGCCATACGGCGCGGCAGTCGGCCTCGGTATAGGTATCATAGTGTCCCTTGGGGGTGAGGGTGAGGGGTATCTCGTATTCGTAGTAGTTGTTGCGGTAGTCGGAGCCCAGGCGTATGAACACCGAGGCCTCGTTGTCCCTGAGGTTGATGTCGTCGGTCAGGGCATTGGCGTGCACAAACATCTGTATGTGCTTATACTGGCGCAGGTCCATGCCGCTGGTCTTGTAGATGGCACGGCTCTCGCCTGAGGGCAGGTTCTTCACCGTTATGTTGAGGGCCTGCTCATTGTTCTCAGTCAGCTGGCTATTGTTGCGGTCCACCACTCGCGAGATGCCAGGCGGCAGCACATAGTTGACCGGTGTCTTGTCGTTGTTCTCCTGTATGCTGATGGCCGAAACGTCGAGCTCTCCCTCGGGCTCCTTGGTGGAGCCGCCGGTGAGCGAGTGCTCATAGTTGCGCCATTCGCCGCGCACCAGCTCAAGGGTACCAAAGCGCAGTATGGTGGGCTTCTCAAAATTAGTCATATACATACGCATGAAGCGCACCGACGAGAAGTCGTTGATGTTGCCCTCCTTCTTGATATAATTGGCCAGCGGGATACGGAAGAGATACCAGTCCACATTCTCGCGATTGCCGTTGCGCAGGCCCACGCTGGCGTTGCGGTGGTCCACTATGTAGCCCGTGCCCACCCTCATGCTGTCGGGATGCAGGCGCACGCGATATTCATAATAGTTGTTATACTCATTGAGGGTATAGTCCTGGTTGATGTCCTCCACGTCGGGGCGTGTCTTGTAGGCCGTGGAGTAGCTCTCGCGGTTGGTCTCGGAGTCGGCGGAGTTGCCCTGCGGATTATTGATGCGCAGGTATCGGTCAAGGATGTTGACGCGGGCCTCGTCAAAGTCGGTGCCGCGGAAGTAGTGGAAGTTGTCGCCTGCGGGGTCTTGGGCAATGCTGTCATAGACGGCAGGCTCCACCTTTGAGCGTATCTCGTTGAGATAGTCAATATAGCTCTGGTGCTCGCGCTCCTCATCGTCGGTCAGTCCGTTGAAGCCGATATCCTGGCGTGCCCTGGAGCCGCTGTTGGTGGTGAAGGCGTAGGTCACGGCGCTCTGCGTGGCATACTTGCCCCAGTTGTTGGTGCTGTAGGTGGCCGAGCTGGCGTCGAGGCCCAGTCCGCTCTCGTATGACTTGTGGCCATCCTTGAGGATATCCTCACTGATGTCGCCCAGGTCAATGTAGAAGTCGCCGCCCAGATTGCTGTTGCCCTGCTGGCGCGAGTAGATGAAGGGGTCGAGCATCCAAAACTCAATATACTCTATGTTGGCAGCCTCAAAGTCGGTGGTCTCCAGCGCACGCATCATGCCGCCCCAGTGCTGGGCGGGGTTCTTCAGGTTGCCCTTGCTGTCAACATCGGTATTGAGGTTGTAGGGGCCCCGGCGGTCGGGATAGTAGGCCAGGTTGAGGATGTCGAGTGTCTGCGACTGGCCGTAGGTCAGTTCGCGGTTGGGGAAGAGCTCAGTGCGATAAACCTCCCTCACATAGTGGTTGCTAAGCTGCTCCACATCGCTCTTGATGTAGCCCGGGGTGAGCGACGATGAGCGGCGGGTAAACAGAGGGTCGATGTAGTACCAGCTCAGCAGGGCGCGGTTGTAGCCGTAGCGTACGTCGTCAATCAGGCTGCTCTCGCTGAACCGCAGCGGAGTGGAGCTTATCACCCACTCGCTGGGAGTGGTCACGTTGATTGACGACTTGGTGTTCTCAAAGTCATCGATATATGACGAGCCCGACTGGCTCTGGTCATTCTTGCCCGCAATGAGCTGTGCAAACTCGGCACTGAAATTGATTTGTGACGGCTGCTCCAGCCTCAGCAGGGGCAGCTTGTCAAACAGGTCGGTGAGCCACTGGCTGCGCTTCTTCCAGTTAATGTTAAGACCCCATATAGTATTGTTGAGCGGCTCGGCACCCATGGCTACCTTGGTGGTCAGCGACTGCTCCCTGAGGTGCATGATGGTACCGCCAATCATCAGGTCCTTCGAGAAGTCATACTGCCAGTTCAGACCCAGCATCGTCTTGCGCTGGAAGGCCTCGCCGTCGTTGCTCTCCAGGCTTACGTTGACAGCCGTGCCGGCGTCCAGTATGCTCTGATTGATGATAGTCACCTCGCCGGCAGTGTAGTTGACGGTATAGTCGGTATTCTCCACCAGATCCATGCCGCCGGCCGTAACCTTCACCGAGCCTCTGGGCACATTGACCGAGCCCAGCGAGATGACATTGCTGCCGCCCGAGCCCTTAAACTGGCCTGTGAGCATAAACTTATCCTTCTCCACCACCTGCTTGGCCCTCACCAGGGTAGAGTCGTAGAGCTCGCGGAACACATACTTGCCGCTCACGCCATCATTGCCTATGGCCTTGGCCAGATAGTCGCCGAAGGGCTCAGCCGAGGGGAAGAACACGCGGCCCGTGGCGCGGTCCACCGTGTAGCCGTCCACAAAGTCGAAGTAGCCGTTGGGATGGGCCTGCTGCTTATTGTCCAGGCGGTCAAGGTTGAGCATGGAGAGCAGCGTGCGGTCCTTATATTGCGCCTCGGGCAGATAGGTGAGATAGACACCCGTGGTGTCGCTCAGATATTTGATGTCCAGCCTGAACTTGTCGGCCTGCACCGAAGTGGCACCCAGGTTATAGACATTCTTCATCATCAGGTCCCAGTTGGCCATGGTGGGAGTGTTGGCAGCATTCTTCAGCGACTTGACGTAGAGGCACGACGTGTTGTCGCTGCGGTCGGTGGAGAACTCGCCCACCTGGTAGGTGGTGCCCATGTAGGTATATTCATAGGCCACAGCCAGCACCTGGTCGGTCTGCAGCGCCGTCTTGAGCGATATGTAGCCCAGCGTCTTGTTGACGGTATATTCGTTGCTGCTGAGCAGCTTGGCACTCTCTATCTTCTCGTAATCCACGCCGCCCTCCAGGCCCGCGGCACTCATGGTGGAATAGACCTGGCTAATCTGGCGTGCATCAGCATAGCTGGTATTGATGGTGGAATATAGGTCGTTGCTCGCGTTGGCGGGGTTGACCGTGCCGGTGGCATGCCACATGGGGTTGCTGATATGGCTCTGCTCGGCCAGGTCAGGGAAGGCCACTATGTTGCGCGTGTTAGTGGTAGTATTGTTCTTATTGGTCACCCACACTTCTATGCGGTTGATGGTCACGCCGCTGGTCACGTTGGGCAGGTTGGCCATCCATCGGTCGTAGTTGTCGCGGAAGAAGTGGCCCAGGAAGAAGTGGCGGTTGGCCTCATAGGCATTGCCCGCAATCTCGAAGCTCGTCAGCTGGTTGCCGCCACTGGCGCTCACCGACTTGCTCACCGACTTCTTCTGGCTCACGGCCACCTGCAGCTTGAGTTTGCCAAACTGCATGTCGGTCCTCAGTCCGAAGAGGCTGCTGGCACCGGTCACCAGCGAGTTGTTGCTCGGCAGACTAATATTGCCGGCCTCCACCAACTTGATAATCTCGTCCTCCTTGCCCTCATACTTCAGCTTGAGGTTCTTCATGTCGTAGTCAAACGAAGCCTCGGTGTTGTAGTTGAGGTTCATGTCCATCTTGTCGCCAATCTTGCCCTGCACGCTCACGTTGACCTTCTCGTCAAAGTCAAAGCCCGTAGTCTTGCGGTTGCGTATGGGCAGCGAGGGATTGTCGATATCCTTCATGTTGACGCCTATCTTCAGCTCGGCCTCGCCCTGCACCTTCACCTGCACACCGCCCGGGCCGAAGATTTTCTCTGCCGGGCCCAGGTCAAACTTCATGTCGGTGAAGTCAAACTTCTTCTTGCCGGCCTCCTCAAAGGCATCCTGGTTCTTGCGGTTGAAGTAGGCCGCCATGCTGCGCCTGAGGCTCCAGCGCTCATACTCGTCCTTGGTCATCAGGAACGGCGCGTTGAGGTAGCTGTCGCCAATCTTGGTGCCCAGCTTGTAGCCACCCGTCAGCTCGTCATAGACAGCCTCCGTCTTGGCATTCTCGGCATCCTGCAGGTCGCCCATCCTCACGTCAAGGTCCTTCTGGCTCACAGGCGCGGTTCTCTTCACGCCAAAGCGCGTGGAGTCCATCTCCCCATTTGAGGTTTGAGGATTGAGGTTTGAGGTTTCACTCTCAACTCCTAACTCCTCACTCCTCACTCCTAACTCCTCACTCCTAACTCCTAACTCCTCACTCCTAACTCCTAACTCCTCACTCTCAACTCCTAACTCCTCCTCTTGTAACTCATACACGCCCACGGCCTTATCGCCGCGGGTGCCTTGGGCAATCTGCCAGCCACCGGCCAGCAGCACGACTCCCATGAGCCATGCCCAAAATCTGCGTATATGTTTATTCTTCGTTTTCGTTTTCGTTTTCGTTAAATTGTGGCCAAATAGCCAAATTGCACATAAATTGTGATTTGTAAATAGTGAAATTGTAAATTACTTTTCGTTTACAGCGCTTTCAGTGCCTGCTTGATAATCTGCTCAGCCTTGAGGTCGGGCTCCTTTGCCAGCAGCTCCTTCACCACTTTCTTGGTGGGAGCTGGTGAGAAGCCGAGCATCTGCAGCGCAGCGATGGCCTCCTCGCCCTCCACGCTCAATTGGCCATTGGCCGCTGACGACTGACCATTGGCGCTAACCGCTGACCGCTCAACGCTGACCGTTCTTACCTTGTCCTGCAGCTCCACGATGATGCGCTGCGCCGTCTTGCCGCCGATGCCCTTCACCCGCTTGAGCATGCCGTCCTGGCCGTCGGCAATGATGGCAGCAAGCTCAGGAGCGGGATATGCAGAGAGGATCGTGCGGGCAGTGTTGCCGCCCACCCCGCTCACGGAGATGAGGAGCAGAAACAGCTCGCGCTCTTCCCTGGTGGCAAAGCCGAAGAGCACCCACGCATCCTCGCGTATGTCTTCGTAAACATAGAGAAGCCTCTCCCCAGCCCTCCCCTCGAGGGAGGGAGCTTCCCCCTGGAGGGGGACTCTTTTCAGCGTATCATACGAACTCAGCGAGATGTTGAGCTCGTACCCAACACCCGCTGCCTCTATCACTGCCTTGGCCGGCGTAAGCTCCGCCAGCTGGCCTTTTATATAGTCTATCATAGTATGTGCGTATGCGTTACAACATATAATAACGCAAGAAACGCACATTTATTGCACAACGTCGCCTTCAATTATCAATTTATACACATTGACCACGTCGGAGGTGTTGACCTCGAGGTTGCCGTCCACATCGACGAAATAGTCCACCTTGCCCGACTCAGTGCCGCTGATGATGTAGCTGTAGATGGCCACCACATCGGCGGTATTGCAGCTTCCGTCAGCATTGGCATCGCCGCGCAGCGGCAGCTCCTTGATATTCGCAAACCGGCTCCACACCCACTCGTTGTTTTGGTAGGTTTCGAGGCTTCCCTTGGGCACATAAAGCGTAACGCTTCCATAGTGCCGGTCGAGGAACGGCGCTACACCCGCATAACCGTCATACGGTCCCGGCGGCTCGGTGCCGAGGCACACCACCGTGCTGAGATTGTAACCGTTGTGCACATAGTATTGCAGCGTCTTCACCGAGGCAGGCAGCACCAGCGTCTTCACCCTCGGCGGAATGGCGTATTGCCCGATAGAGACCAGCGTAGGCGGAAGCGAGAGAACGTCCACCCCTGTGTTATTGAAAGTGCTATACTCCAATTTCGTAATATTGGCCTTGATATTTACTTTGTCAATAGAGCAATAAGTGAACGCGCCGCTCTTAATGTCTGTCACGCTCTCCGGCACCTCGAGGTAGTCCATCTTGACTCCATGAAAAGCGTTTTCTGCCAGCGTCTCCACGTCGTCGGGGATAACCGTGGCAGGCGTGCCGAGCACCAGAGTATTGGTCTCTGTTTCGATGATGCTGTTGCAGTCGTTGCGGCTGTCATACTTCGTGTTACCCTCCTCCACCGTCAGGTGCTTGAGTGAGCAGTAAGCGTATGCTGTGGGCGCCACCTCTGTGGTAACCGCAGGAATGGTCACCTCGGTCAGCCCCGTATCGCGGAATGCCTCAGCTCCAATGCGCGTAACTGTGGGCGGGAAAGTGAACTCCTTCAGCTCTGTACATCCGAAGCACATCCTGTCGGGCACCTCGGTGATGCCGTCGTGCAGGGTGACGTTAGTCAGTTTGGTGCAGCCGTAGAACAAATCGCTGCCTATCTTCGTCACCGTCTCGGGCACAGTAAACTCCGTGAAGCCGCACTGCGCAAATGTGGCAGTCGGCAGCTCCGTAATGCCACTATGGATGCCTACCCTCGTCAGGTTGCCGCAGCCTTGGAACACACCCGTACCGAGGCTGTTGATGGTCTTCGGAATGTCAAACTCTGCGAAGTCGGCGCCACTGAACACATAGTCGCCCAGCTTTGAAACAGAGGAAGGAATCTTCGTATTCTTGCAAGCCACCACCAATGTGGCAGTAGCACTCTCCACAATACCGTTGCAGTTGTTGCGGCTGTCAAACTTCGGATTGCCAGCCTCCACGCTCAGACTCTCAATAATATTGTAGGGAAATGCCCCGGCGCCGATTTCCTTCACCGTCCATGGCACCGTGATGCTGCGTAGTTTGTTGCATCCAGCGAAGACTCCCGAACCGATGCTCTCCGTGCCGCCATTGAGCTCCACCGAAGCCAAGATGGTGCAGTCGGCAAAGGCTCTCGAGCCAATGGAGCGTACTGACCCGGGGATATTGATGCTCTCGAGGGCGCAGTTGTAGAACGCATTTTCACCTATCACCTCAAGGCTCCACGGCAGGTCAATGCTGTGCAGACCCCAGCACTGCCAGAAGGCGCCCCTGGCAATTTCTTTCAACCCACCCGGTAGGCGGATATTGTGGCTATAGCAATAACTAAAGGAACTCGGGCCAGCCTTCACCACAGTATAGTTCTGCCCCTGATACTGCACCTCGTCGGGAATCCATATATCATCGGTAGAACTACCACTCAGCGCCTTCTCTATCTGCGCCGTCATCTCCCCGGCGGAGAGGATGGAATACCTCACGTTGCCCACCTCAAAGGTCTGAGCCGCAGCGCAGAGCCACATCCCCAGCAAGAGGGATAAAAGAGTAAGTCTTTTCATGATTGAAAAATTCTTGATTGTAAAACAGTACATATCTTTATGCCTTAGGCGTTGCAAAGATAACAAGTCATATCGTAACCGCCAAATTTTACGGCATGAAAATATCAAGCCGCCGGTTGCCGGCACAGCGCACGGCTTCCGCTAAGCCGCCACACATCAGCCTGCGCTGGACGATACCTGTCTTAACAAGTCCCATTGTTTTTAAGGTTAAAAGGTTAAAAGATTAAAAGATTAAAAGGTTAACGATTCTCGGTTGAGGAAAGTTGAAGAATTGAAGAATTGAAAAATGGAAGTCGCCTCCGGACTTAGCTTAACTATCAACTATCAACTATCAACTATCTCCGGTTTTTAAGGTTAAAAGATTAAAAGATTAAAAGATTAAAAGGTTAACGATTCTCGGTTGAGGAAAGCTGAAGAATTGAAGACTTGAAAAATGGAAGTCGCCTCCGGACTTGGCTCAACTATCAACTATCAACTATCAACTATCAAATATCAACTATCTCCGGTTTTTAAGGTTAAAAGATTAAAGATTAAAAGATTAAAGGTTAACGATTCTCGGTTGAGAAAGTTGAAGAATTGAAGAATTGAAGAATGGAAGTCGCCTCCGGACTTGGCTTAACTATCAACTATCAACTATCTCCGGTTTTTAAGGTTAAAAGATTAAAAGATTAAAAGGTTAACGATTCTCGGTGAAGGAAAGCTGAGGAATTGAAGAATTGAAAAATGGAAGTCGCCTCCGGACTTGGCTTAACTATCAACTATCAACTATCAACTATCAACTATCTCTGTGCTCTCGCGAAAAGCAATGCCGCAAGCATCGCGAAAAGGCTCTTTCGCTGTCGGCGAAGCCGGTGCGAAACTTGCATGAGCCTTCGAGAGCTTAACGACAATACAAAGTTAACACTTTTATATTAAACACGCAAGGCTTTTAACACAGTTTAATATAAAGAAAAAAGCGAATTCATACACCCCTATCGGTTATAGTTACTTTATTCATGCGCCCCGGCTCCTGCGTAGCCCACCACCTCACCCTTCACCCAGCTGGAAGCAGAGAGCACCACCACCTTCATCCAGCCACTCATCAACCCCAAGGGCGACCAAGGCGACGATGCAGACTAAAATTATAACAATTATAACAATTATAACACCTAAAAATGTTATATATCCTTGAACTTGCCGTAGGCTATCCAATAGAATTATATATTATATTAAATATATAATATATAATTTGAAACAAAGTTATCTCTTTGATTTTCAAGGAGATAAAAATTTTAATTTAGGGAAAAATGTTTTTTTTATAATGTTACCTGTTATATCTGTTATATCTGTTATAAAAATTATAACAATTATAACAATTATAACACCTAAAAATGTTATATTATTGTTATATTTTTATCTGAGAGCCTTGAAAAAAGTTTTAACTCCGTGGAAAAAGAAACTAACTCCGTGGAAAAATAATCTAAGAGCCTGGAGCCGACATTTTCAAGGCTCTTAGATTGCGTTTCCAGGCTTTTAGATTGCGTTTCAAGGCTTTTAGATTCCGTCCCGGCGCGATTAGATTTTATTGCTTTGCAATACGCAGATGAACGCAAATTTTCGTTATCGTTATCAAACACTGCGGGCTGGAGAAAATCTAACATGGACTTAAAATCAAGAAAGGTGGACTTAAGAAAATCTAACGTGGACCTAAAAAAAAGAAAGGTGGACTTAAGAAAATCTAACGTGGACCTAAAAAAAAGAAAGGTGGAGAAAAGAATGCTCTTGCCCCGTTTCTCCACCCAAAGGTCACCAGTTTTAATGTTTATTCCTGCCCTGTTTCTTGCTTAGCCGATATACGACATGCGCCATGAAATAACGTGGCAGTGAATTACGATAAGTTTCTGTACGACCTTGCGAATTAATCACAGTGGTAACGTTGGAGAGTTGATTGAGGATGTCGAATCCGTCAAGCATGAAGGTAAGGCCGAGCTTTGGAAAACTCTTGGTGAGGCGTCCGTTCCACACGAGGTCGTTAGCGTTTGATGAACCGGTAGCATATCCGCGGCGACTATACATAGTAAGGTCGGTGGATATTTCCATCGCCCATGGCAATTTCACAAGAGCAGTGAGACCATAGTTGAAATTAAAAATCTTGAACGACTCGAAGTCGGGACGTGAAGATGTTACATAACTGCCGTCTATACTGCCCTTCACCCCGAGAGTATGCTTGCCGAGTTTATAGGTAAGTCTCAGTGTCTCAGTGCCGCGCCACCTGTTGACAATGCTACGTATTGGAGCCACAGCATCATCTTCGCTGAACATATCCACGCCACGCTCATAATTAGCTGTGGTGGAATTATATAGCATAATATTCCGTGTTTTGTCAAGAGGAACGCTATAAGTGGCATAACCGTAAAGCCAATAGTTGCCATTTATGTTCTGTGGTCTATAATGGCGTACACCCGTATTGCGGTCGTAGGTATAGGCGTAGGCTATATCATTAACGGAAGCATGGTAAGTAAGTTTAGCGGATAAGGTCGTCTCCCGTTTTGTGCTGTTGCCTGTATAGCTAAGGCTTAGATTGTGTGTCGTGTTGTTTTCCAAATCAGGATTTCCACAGTAGATATTGAGAGGGTCGGTATTGTTCTCCACATCTACGAAACTAACCATGTCGGGAGACATTTGGTCAAGTTCGTACTCCAGTTCCAGTTTTTTTCGACCTTCGTCCCACGCGTACGTGAACTCAAGCTGTGGATTAAACAACACGGTGGTGCGCCTCGTTATACCAGAATATACACCGCGAGAGTAATCTAACCGATAATGGTGCCGAGTCGCTTTCAAACTTGCCCAAAGACTGATTTCACACTGGTGGTCGGTGTCCTCTTCAGGCTCATAATAGTATTCATATTCTGTGGTAATACCCTGATAATTGTCATACTCATGCAGACGATAGCTATTCTGCAGGTCAAGTGTCTGCAATTTATAATCAATGGTAGAGGGCAGCTCGCCGACAACATAGTCTGTGCCGTCGCCCCATTCAGGCAAGATGGCAAGGTCGTATCGGTTGTTGTCCTGATGCTTTATGCCCTGTCCTATCTCTGGAAATATCTTTATATAATTACTGTTTCCTTTCCTACCGCCAAGGTTTCTACTGAACATGGGGCGTATAAAGTAGCGGAACACAGTGTTGGGCTTCTGGTGAGTGTAGGTGTTTTGAAATACATCGCTTTGCGATGAGGTCTGGTTGGGATATTTGATTCCATATTGGCTGAAAGTATTGTCCTTAGCAGCAAAATAGTTGACATATATTGGCAACGCTATAAATCCGCGGCCTATCCTTTTTGCAGGGAAGATAAACAGATTGGCATTAGTGTTCCATCCGTCTGCCTTCTTGCTTTGTAAATATCGATTTAGCATGAGGCGACGCAAATTATCACCCTGCAAAGTCTGAATACTGTCAAGGAGTGAACGGCTATCAGTGTATGTAAATGGGTCAGCAGCAAATGTGGCTCCAATACTGCCACTGCGTAGGTTGTAATGTCGATAGCTAAGCGAGGGATTAATTTCCACGCCTGTTATTTCATCGCTGCCAGTAAACTTGAGTTTATGGCTGGTACTCAGATTCAAATTATCATTGCTGCTATTGGCGCTGCTGCGCATGAAAGTATTGCCTCCACTGAGAAAATTTTCTCGTGTGGTTTCAGTATAGTTGTCTGCATCCTGATACCTTATATCTATATTTCCGTTGAATTTAAATGTAGATTTCTGAGGTTTGACAAGGTAGTCGAACCCTCCTGCCTTTTGTGAGAGCATACCTGTGGGCATGGTTTCTGGCGTCCAACTACTGTTCTCACCAGGCTTGCGGGCATCGTTGAGATTGTTGAGATTACCATATAGGGTAAGGCGTGAAGCCTTGGTAAGACGCATGGCGAACAGACGGGCAAGATAACGGCTCTCGCTGCCAGCACCTGCCTCTATATTTCCTAAAGAGTTAAGGGTGTACTGGCGTTTGAGATTTACGTCAAGTATGAAATCGCCATGCTTTTTGCCAAGGGCTTTATCTTTATCATCCACCTTCTCGTATGCCTGCACATTCTTTACCATGTACGCAGGCAGGTTCTCAAGCATTACCTTGTTCTTGCCCTTAAAGAAGTCCTCGCCGTTGAGAAGAAGAGCTTTCACATGTTTGCCATCAAGAGTTATCTCGCCATTATCACTAAGCTCCGCACCTGGGAGCTGCCTGATAAGATTGTCAAGCATCGAGCCTTCTGCAAGGTTGAAGGCGTCGGCATTATAAACAACAGTATCACCCTTGTAGTAAAACTTCACCTGCGTTGCCATTACGGTAGCCTCGCCCAGAGTATAGTCCTTTTTCTTACGTTGCATGTAGGTATAGAACGCAAAGCGGATATGCATTGACTTCTTGAACGGTTTTATAACCTCCGTACGCTCCACGTCTTCATAGCCTTCTTTCTTAAAAACAAAACGAAAGGTACCACCCTGTTGCGGAATATCGCCATACCACAAGCCATGTTCTCCATCACCGGTAATGCAGTTTTTCAGGTCTGTAATGCCTTCATCTATCAATACCGTGTCTGAATATATGTACACATGCACATCGGCCAAAGTCTCAAGTGTGAGATTGTCCTTAACGATGCCAAAGATAGTATAAGAATCATCAGCGTATGACATAACAATGGCGGACATCATTATGTACAAAGAAAATAATACACGCTTTATATTTATCATATAGTTTGATTTGAATGTTTCTATAATAAAGACCATAATTTGCGTAAAAAGTCTTAAACGGAAAGCAAAAAAAAGCAGCCGAGGTCATCGGCTGCTATAATGTTCGCTCATTCTCGGACTATACACCTATAATCCGCCGTCAAATACCCAGATGTGCTGCTCATTGTCATTACGCAGGGAGATATGGCTTAGTTTCTTTTCTCCGTCAGGATACTGCACATGGAAATAGACATACTCGCCGGCATAGTCCTCGGATGTGCGCTTGGTGAAACCGGAGAACTTGCATCCACGGAACATTTTCACATAGTCGGGCAAATACTCCTCCGTGCCGCTGAAGGCTTCCGTGATGTTTCCTGTCTTTCCCGATGACAGGGCTGCCATTATCCGCTTGGCCGCATCTTCAGACGTCTCGTCCTGCAACTGCTGCAGTCTGTTGGGCTTGACTTCGGGAGCCTCATTTATGTCTTTAATCTTATCTTTTTTCATAGTAGGCATTGCGGTGATTGCCTGCTTGCTGAGCATGGTATTGTATTGAATAGGGCCTGTATAAAGAGCGAGTATTTTCTTACCATCTATATAGGCCCAGTACTTCACGGAACGCAGCAGGCCATCGTTCTTTGAGAACTCGTTTTCAATTGTTACCTTATGCCTGCCCTTATTTCCTGTCTCGTATAACTGCTGAATATTTTGATCCCATTCGGTGCCATCAACAGTAATCAGCACTGTTGAATCGGTCTCCGAGCGCGACACGGCCTCTACCTTGTTCATCTCTATAGCCGACTTCTGCCTCTGCAGCAGGCGGTCGGGATAGAGTATGTTAGCATATATGCCTAACAGGTTATAGTCCAGAGGGGCTTTTACAGGCGTATCAGTATCTATCCACATATATTGCTCCGATCCGTTGCACATCAGTATGCGGCCTCGCTCCCCTGCCCTTTCCACACGATAGAATACTGAGTTGCCTTCGCGGATAAGCTGCAGATTTGCCTTCACAAAATCTTCATTGGGATACAGCGCATAGAAATTTTCCTGCGGACGTGTACGGGCATAGACTTCCATCTGGAAACTGCCCACCTGCTGCACATAACTGATGGCTTTCTCAAAAAGGATAACGGGGCTCTGCGGTGCTGCCGTAGCAGATGCGGTAAACAAATTGCTCATCCCGACAAATACTCCAAGCAGAAATATCACTGATGCAGCTACGGCCCACCATAGTTTGTTTTTCTTCTTCGCAGACGGCACAACCGAAGGAATGAGCGCACTCACCTCGTCTATCTCGCGTTGTGAATCCTCCGAGAGCTGGAGCATATCATAGGCAGTACGAAGCTCCTCATAGGCAGTGCGGCACTCAGGACATCGACTCATGTGCTGCTCCATCTCTTCCCTTGCCTGAGGCTTAACTTCCTTGTCAAACAGGTCTGCCAATCTATCATTAAATTCCTTGCATGTCATAACTGCTGTTACTTATTATATGGGTAGAAATTCATTACGGTCTATTTTCATGCGCATTTTTTTAAGACCATAGATAAAACGGGACTTTACAGTAGAGAGCGGCAATGCCAGTATAGCAGCAATCTCTACAAAGGACTTCTCGGCATATATACGCAGACGTATCACCTCGGCCTGCTCATCGGGCAAAGTGGCAAGCACCATGGTTACACGAGCATAATCCTTCTCTGTATATTCATTTGGCATATCAGCAACATCAGAAACATCATCAAGACTAATTAATGTCGTCTTTGCGCGACTCTGTAATCGGTCAATACAGTGGTTGGCAAGCGTGCGGAAAAAATAACTTTTCAAATCAAGAATTCTGATGCCATGATCACCGCATATCTGGGAATGAACGCTAAGATAAACATCCTGCAAGGCATCGCGAGCCTCCTCTCTGTCACCGAGGCGACAACAGGCATAGCGCAGCATATTGCTGCACTCTGTCTGCATCAGTTCTGCCAACTGCGTGAGCTGGGGCTCTGTCTTTTGGTCCATCTATATTAAAGACTGGAAAAGGGCGAAAAAGTCTTAACGCAAGCCGCTGTTTTTTGCAATCCGGTTGATGATAAGGGCTATGGCTCCGTCACCGGTGACGTTACAGGCGGTGCCGAAGGAGTCCATGGCGATGTAGAGGGTAATCATCATTGTCTGCTGCTGACTGTCGAAACCAAGCACGCCCTCCAGCACGCCAAGGGCAGCCATGATGGCTCCGCCGGGCACTCCGGGAGCAGCAACCATGGTCACTCCGAGCATCATCACGAAGCCAAGCATCTGACCGAAACTGAAGTCTATGCCCTGCATAAGCATCAGGGCTATGGCGCAGGAGGTGATTTTGAGGGTGGAGCCACTGAGGTGAATGGTGGCACACAGGGGCACCACGAAGCCCGCCACGGGCTCGGACACACGGTTGCTGAGCGTCTGGCGCAGGGTGACGGGGATGGTGGCTGCCGACGAGGCGGTACCCAAGGCTGTGAAATAGGCGGGCAGCATGGTACGCAGCAGCTTGAGGGGATTGCGGCGGGTGACGATGCCTGCCACGGCATACTGCAGCAGCAGGAGCACCACGGTCATCACGAAGATGATGGCCACGATGGCCACGAAGGCGGTGAGCACTGAGGCCACCTGACCCACGGCAGCCATATTGAGGAAGATGCCGAAGATATAGACGGGCAGCAGGGGGATGATGACATTCCCGATGGTCTTGCTGACTATAGTCCTGAACTCGTTGAAGCCTCCCCTCAGGGCCTGCCCGCCAAAGGCGGCTATGCCAAGGCCGACCATGAAGGCCAGCACCAGGGCGGTCATCACGTCCATCAGAGGCGGCACGGCAATGGTGAAATATGGGGCAAGGACGGAGGATTGGCCGTTGACTGCCGACCATTGACCACCGACGGCTGAGAACTGTGAATCAAGCAACGAGGGAAACAGGGCCGTGCTGAAGCCGTAGGCAAACAGGCCGCTGAGCACTGTGAAGGCATAGGCAAGGCCCACGGTGAGCAGAAGCATCTTGCCGGCACGACTGCCCACCTCGGCAATGGCGGGGGTGACGAGGCCCACAATGATGAGGGGGATAAGAAAACGGAGCAGCTGGTCAAACAGGCCGCACATGGTGTTGGTAATCCGCACTACTACGTCGGGCATTATCTGACCCAGCAGCACACCGGCCATAATGGCTGCTATAATCTTGACTAACAGGGGTACCTTTTTCATTTGAGGTTTGAGATTTGATATTTAGGAGATAGAGGACGTTAGTAAATTGAAAATTGAGAATTGAAAATTGAAAATTACTTTCCGGACTTGGCTTCTATAACCAATAACCTATAACCTATAACTCTATAGTCATGACTAACGGCTTAACTTCTTAACTTCTTAACTACTTTTTCATTTGAAATTTGAGAGTCAACGGCTCGCCGTGGAAGTTAAAGTTGCTTTCCCTCTCTCATTATAGATAGAAATCTTCTGTGAGCCGGCGGTATGCCTCTGAAGGAGTGGAGTCATCGTTGAGGAGGGTGAGGCTGCGGGTGGTGGGCATAGGCTGCCGGGTGGATTGCCTGATGAAGCTGAGCACGCTGCGCCTGAGGGGCTTGGAGGGCTTGGTGCGGAGGTCGGTGCGGTCCTGTAGGTGCAGGCCGTGGAGCCAGCCGGTGTGGATGAGATGGTCGGCCTCGGCGTAGGGAAGTATAACACTGAACCGCCCACCGTCAGTCAGCAGGCGCGAGACTGCCCCGGCCAGCTCCTCATGGCAGAGGGTGTCGGTGCGCCGAGCCCTGTTGCGAGCCGCTGTGGATGCTGCCGGACTGTGTTCGTAGAAGGGAGGGTTGGAGACGATGAGATTAAACTGGCCGTCATAGCTCCGCACATCAGCGCACACAGCCTCCAGCCTGTCGGCCCATGGCGAGGCGGCAAAATTGTCAGCTGCCTGGGCGGCTGCTTCTGGGTCGATGTCGATGCCCACTATCCGAGCCTCAGGAAAGCGCTGCGCCAGCATCAGCGCTATGAGGCCGGTGCCGCAGCCGAGGTCAAGGATAGTGGCGGCGGGGCCCGCGCACAGGCAGCCCAGCAGCACACCGTCGGTGCCTACCTTCATGGCGCAGCGGTCGTGGCGCACATAGAATTGCCTGAACTGAAATCCGTCGTTTGATTTCACGATTTTACAATTTCACGATTTCACAATTTCACGATTTTACAATTTCACGGGCTAATCGTCTAAACGTCAAATAGTCCAATCGTAAAACTCCATCGTGTATACAGGGCAAAAGTAAGGATTTTTTCGGTCTCACATGCACATAATTATAAATAATGAGATAATTTGCCACCCTTTCTCGCATTTTTTTACTAAATTCGCGGCCGAAACAAATCATAACATCTAACAACTATATTTATTTTTATGGCAACAAAAAGAGTTTACACCTTCGGCAACGGCAAGGCTGAAGGCAATGCGCAAATGCGCGAGGCTCTCGGCGGCAAGGGTGCCAACCTGGCCGAGATGAACCTCATCGGCGTGCCCGTGCCACCGGGCTTCACCATCACTACCGACACCTGCAACGAATACTACGCTGTGGGCCAGGAGAAGATTGTTGAGATGCTGCAAGACGACGTCAACGCAGCCGTGGCTCACGTAGAGAACCTGATGAACAGCAAGTTCGGCTCAGTGGAGAACCCGCTGCTGGTGAGCGTACGCTCCGGTGCACGCGCCTCAATGCCGGGCATGATGGACACTATCCTCAACCTGGGCCTTAACGACGAGGTGGCCGAGGGTATGGTCAAGAAGACCGGCAACCCCCACTTCGTATATGACAGCTACCGCCGCTTCGTACAGATGTACGGCGACGTGGTGCTGGGCATGAAGCCTGTCAACAAGGAGGACATCGACCCCTTCGAGGCTATCATCGAGAAGGTTAAAGAGGAGCAGGGCGTCAGCCTGGACAAGGATCTCAGCGTTGAGAACCTGAAGAAGCTGGTGGCCCTCTTCAAGGCTGCCATCAAGGAGCAGACCGGCCAGGACTTCCCCAACGACCCGATGGAGCAGCTCTGGGGCGCCATCTGCGCCGTATTCCGCAGCTGGATGAACGAGCGTGCCATCCTCTATCGCAAGATGGAGGGCATACCCGACGAGTGGGGCACAGCCGTCAGCGTGATGGCCATGGTGTTCGGCAATATGGGCGACACCTCCGCTACAGGCGTTTGCTTCAGCCGCGACGCAGGTAATGGCGAGAACCTCTTCAACGGTGAGTACCTCATCAATGCTCAGGGCGAAGACGTGGTGGCCGGTATCCGCACCCCGCAGCAGATTACCAAGATCGGCAGCCAGCGCTGGGCAGAGCGTGCAGGCATCAGCGAGGCAGAGCGCGCAGCCAAGTATCCCTCCATGGAGGAGGCTATGCCTGAGATATATGCTGAGCTCAACGCCATCCAGGACAAGCTGGAGCACCACTACCACGACATGCAGGACATGGAGTTCACCGTACAGGAGGGCAAGCTGTGGTTCCTGCAGACCCGCAACGGCAAGCGCACCGGCACAGCCATGGTCAAGATTGCCATGGACCTTGTGCGCGAGGGACTCATCGACGAGAAGACAGCCATACTGCGCTGCGAGCCCCAGAAGCTCGACGAGCTGCTCCACCCCGTATTCGACAAGGACGCCCTGAAGAAGGCTAAGGTCATCACCCAGGGTCTGCCTGCCAGCCCCGGTGCAGCCTGCGGTCAGATAGTATTCCACGCCGACGATGCCCAGGAGTGGGCAGCCAACGGCCACAAGGTAGTGATGGTACGCATCGAGACCAGCCCCGAAGACCTCGCCGGTATGGCCAGCGCTGAAGGCATCCTCACCGCTCGCGGCGGTATGACCAGCCACGCTGCCGTTGTAGCCCGCGGTATGGGCAAGTGCTGCGTCAGCGGTGCAGGCGCCATCAACGTGGACTATAAGGCCAAGACCGTGGAGATAGAAGGCGTAACCTATAAGGAGGGCGACTACATCTCCCTCAACGGTACCACCGGCCAGGTATTTGCCGGCGAGATACCCACCAAGGCAGCTGAGCTCAGCGGCGACTTCAAGGCCCTCATGGACCTCTGCGACAAGTACACCAAGATGGAGGTGCGCACCAATGCCGACACTCCCCACGATGCACAGGTAGCCCGCGCCTTCGGCGCCAAGGGTATCGGCCTGACCCGTACCGAGCACATGTTCTTTGAGGACCAGAAGATTATCGCCATGCGCGAGATGATACTCTCTGACACCGTAGAGGGCCGCGAGAAGGCCCTGCAGAAGCTGCTGCCCTACCAGAAGGCCGACTTCTACGGAATCCTCAAGGCCATGGACGGACTGCCAGTAAACATCCGTCTCCTTGACCCGCCACTCCATGAGTTCGTACCCCACGATCTGGCCGGACAACAGAAGATGGCCGACGAGATGGGCGTAAGCCTGCAGACCATCCAGCGCCGCGTAGAGAGCCTGGCAGAGAACAACCCGATGCTCGGTCACCGCGGTTGCCGCCTCGGCATCACCTTCCCCGAAATCACCGCCATGCAGACCCGCGCCATCCTCGGCGCCGCCTGCCAGCTGAAGAAGGAAGGCTTCGACCCCAAGCCCGAGATAATGGTGCCGCTCATCGGTATCCTCTATGAGCTCAAGCAGCAGAAAGAGGTAATCAAGAAGACCGCCGCCGAGGTATTTGCCGAGGAAGGCGTGGAGATCAAGTTTGAGATCGGCACCATGATAGAGATTCCGCGTGCCGCCCTCACCGCTGACCGCATCGCCACCGAGGCAGAGTACTTCTCCTTCGGCACCAACGACCTTACCCAGATGACCTTCGGCTACAGCCGCGACGACATCGCCAGCTTCCTCCCCGTTTACCTGGAGAAGAAGATACTGAAAGTTGACCCCTTCCAGGTGCTCGACCAGAAGGGCGTGGGCAAGCTCATCGAGTATGCCGTTGAAAAGGGCCGCGAGATTCGTCCCAACCTGCGCACCGGTATCTGCGGTGAGCACGGCGGCGAGCCTAGCTCCGTGAAGTTCTGCGCCAAGATCGGCATGAACTACGCCAGCTGCTCACCCTTCCGCGTGCCCATCGCACGCCTCGCCGCCGCGCAGGCTGCTGTTGAGGAGTAATCCCTTCAATCGCAATAAACAAACCCCCGTCAAGTCATCACTTGGCGGGGATTTTCTTTTCAATACTCATTTTCTTTTCTTCTCTTTACGCCATACAGCTCGTCACGCCGAGTGTAGTGGCCAGTGCGGTGAGTATGCTGATGAGCATCTGCACCAGCGTCTTCCATGTTTCTTTCTTCATAGCTTTTTTAGGTTTTGGTTTTTGTTTTGGTCTAAGGAATCTGGGAATTCAGGATTGTTTCCTTGATTCCTTGGTTCCTTAGAAAGAAAATAGCGCATTGAGTAAAATGTTTTTTTCTTCATCAGAGATGACTCACGGGGACAGACCCCGTGAGCCAAGGATTTAGAGCGGGCATACGAGTTAGAGAAACGGCTTGTTAATGCTGCAAAATAAAACCGCATACGGCAGTATTGTACGTATGCGGCAATATAATTGAAATCGAAG
>CADAJV010000042.1 GCA_902788275.1 uncultured Bacteroidales bacterium
TTTACCACGACAAATATATTTATGTTTTCCTGACCATCCGTCCTCAAGACATTCCGAAATAAGCTTGTCAACATCATATATCTTGGAACGTTCATCTAATTCATTAATATAGTTTTGAATGCTTTCGAAGAATGGTATTCGAAATTTGAATTTTTTAGATATTTGGGTATAAGCATCAGTATCATTTGCCGCATTCGTTATCTCATGTTCTTCTCTTTGTTTTTTTAAACGTGAATTATGCTCGTCTCCCTCCCAATACTGATAAGAAATTTCGTTATCGTCGGTTAAATCTATAAATATTACACTCTCTTGATTATATTTGTAACACAAAAATAAAGTATCATCCAAAGATATATTATAAACAATTACTGATTTTTCAAATGTTTTATACTTACCAATAACTTCAAAGTATTTAAATTGACCTACTCTTAGGTTGTTAATAAGTTCTTCGTGTGCCTGTTTGTTATAATGCTCAGGTAAATTTGTTCCATACCCTCCCATTGGGTTATATGCCGAGATTATAGCCATTGTTTTCACACGTCTATTCTTACCCATAATGCTTTGTTGTACTTTTTGTCTGCGCGATGTTTCGCCTAAAACTTGATGAATAGTTTCTTTGGCTATCTCTTTTAATTTGCTTTCTTGTATTTTCATTGTTTTATTGTTTTTATGTTACATGTTTTCTCTATAAATATCTTACATTTGCAAATATCTTATATTTGCTTGATAAAAGCAAATAGCGTCGCAGTACTCCTTGCATTATTTGGTGACAATAGGTATATTACTTCCTTGATAATTGATAATTGACAATTGACAATTGAATGCTGAAAGCATCGCGAAGGCTCTGTCAGTGGTCGGCGAAGCTGGGCTGACAAATAAGAGCCTGAGAGCGAAGCGGCATAATTGATAATTAGCCAAGTCCGAAAAAACCACTAACCCGGTTAGGAGTCGTGAACCGAAGCAGCTGGTGGCTGCTTAAACATAGGCAATGATATAGATGTTGGCACAACTAACTTACGAATTTTCCAAGTCATTACTAAAGGTATTCTGAATATATTCATCAGAATCAATTGCGTCTAACGAAATCGCATCAATTAATCCATTTATATTATCAGCAAATTCTGTACAAACACGAACCTTTTGATTATTGTCGCTTATATTCTCTCTTACAAATTTGCCTCTGACTATTCTTTCAATCATATTGGCATTGTTGTAATCATAATTATTAACTAACATTCGTGTAAGTATTCTTCTCTTGTCAATGCCGTTTTTTATATCAAGGAATTTCAAGTTATCAATACAAGCTTTTAACTCCGTAATCCAATGAGCAAAGTTTTCACACTCTGGATTGAACAATTGACACCATTTGCAAAGACACCATTTTTCCACAAGTTGAAATCGCAATCCATCTAATCTTGTTTTGTATGCTTTCAATGGCACTGCCATTTCATTAATTATGCCAATCCTGTTCAATACATCTTCAACTGATTCGTTGATGATTTCTCTTAATCGACTTTCTGTTATATTATTCTTTAATGTTTCCATATTCATATCTTTATTTATAATAAATACTTTTAAGCAGCCTTAAGAATTGGTTATGCCAACATCTATATCATTGCCATTTATTATACAGACCGACTATACGATTGGCTATATTGTTCGCAACCTCATTTATCCTTCCATGAAAACGTTCATTATAACTTTGAGTAACCTGTATTCTGTTAGGATAGGTACTGTCTTCTTGTTGCAGTAGTATAATGAAAATAAGTCTAAAAAGGTTATAATCAATTAAATTTTCATCTACAATAATATTGTCTATTGTTATTAACTTTGTATTACCGTCATCACCAATTAGAGTGTGAAATTTGATATAGCAATACCTTTCTTCCTGATGTGGCTCCGTATCGTTTTGTAAAACCACCATATTGTCGTTATCCTCTAAAATGAAATTATGAACTATGGTGTCGGCATCAATATCTTCTTGAGTCATCATCAGAAGATTTGTTTTATCAAGTATGTCGTCAACATTCACAATTCTATTAAACCTAAAATTTTCTCGCTTTATTTCCATAATTATGTTTTTTTTAGCGCAAAGGTAAAATTTGGCAACTACATTCTATTAACGCAGAAGATCTCTGGGGTGGGCGTCGGCTGCCAACACTTTGCCGGAGGAAGTGTCCTTCAGGAGGACACCGGCCTGCGGGAATGAGGCACGGAGTTCCAGCGCCAGCTTCATGAGTGTCTCCAGATCCACTCCTGCAACGGCAACGGAGAGGGAGTCTTCTGCATATCGTCTGCCGCCCCGGGACATATAACGCCCCGCAAGGTAATAGCCTATAGTCCAGGCTACGGGCGACGCACTCAGCCTGCCGCTGACGGCCTCCATCTCTTGGTGCAGACGGCGTGCGAGGCTGTCCTCTGACTGCCCTGCTGCATATATGTCGGTGCTGAGCACTATTATTCCACCCCCTTTGTCCGGTACACCGGGATTAATTCGTTCGCCTGACGAACAGAGGCTTTCCCTGCCGTCTGCTGTCATTGCACTTGCCAGGTACCTGCCCGCCAAATACGGCCCTCCGTCAGTGCCGTTGTAGATTTCATAGAGCGGTTCGCCGCCAAGACAGATTTGCTTGTTTGTGTGTTTCATCTTTATTTTCGCGCTTCGCGCTTTCGCTGCGCGGTTTACCGTTTACTGTTTATTGCGCTTCGCGCTCTGTCGTGATTCAAGAGATTTCACAATTGGACAATTTAATCTTGTTCAGTCATGAGTCCCCACTAACCGCTAAACCCTAAACCTCAAACCGCTAAATCTCAAATAATAACGGTTTTCGTTATCGTTTTCGTTAACTTGTTTTCGTTAACTATCTGTCAGTCTGTCACAGCCCCAGAAGGCATATTCTCCTATCTTCTTTACTGAATTGGGGATGGTGATGCTGGTCAGGCCCGTGCAGTTTTCAAAGACGCTTTCGCCTATCTCCCTTACCGAGCTGGGGAGGGTGATGCTGGTAAGGCCGGTGCAACCTGAGAAGGCATAACTACCTATCACCTTCACTGAGTCGGGGATAGTGATGGCGGTCAGGGCCGTGCAGCCATAGAAGGCGTCTGCTCCAATCTCAGTCACCGAGTGGGGGATGACTGTCGTGGGGCAGCCGAGTATCAGTATGTTTGTGGCTGTATGAATGATGGCATTGCAGTTGTCGCGCGAGTCGTAGACCTCATTTCCTTCGGATACGCTGATGCTGGCAAGGCTCGGGCAGTCAGCGAAGGCGCTACACCCTATCTCCATGACCGAAGCGGGGATGGTGATGCTGGCCAGGGCCGTGCAGCACTGAAAGGCAGACCACTCTATCACCTCCACGGAGTCGGGGATGGTGATGCCGGTCAGGGCCGTGCAGCCGTCAAAGGTGCAGCTTTCTATCTCCGTTATCGAATCAGGGAGGGTGACACTGGTCAGGCCCTTGCAGCCAAAGAAGGCATAACTTTCGATGCGAGTCACCGAATTGGGGATAGTGATGCTTGTCAATTCAGCACAATTAGCGAAGGCTCCTTCCTCAATAACGGTTGTTCCTTCAGGGATGATACCCACTCCGTTCCTTATCTCATATTTTGCCATAGGCCAACAGGCGATTGCCTCTACATCGCGAGGTTTTATATCGTTTTTCGGATGCAAAAGTATGACGGGGATACGACATACGCGAATCTGTTATACGTTTATTTTAACGAAAACAGGTTAACGAAAACCGTTATTATTTGAGGTTTGAGGTTTAGGCTAAAGCCAAGTTACTTCACGATTTGACGATTTAACCAAGTCCGGAGGAAGAACCAATAACCGTTAAACGTAAACCAAGTCCGGAAGTGGGAAATTACGAACACGAATCACACGAATTAAACAAATATTTTTTCAAGAATTAGAGAATTGGAGAACATATTCTTCAATTAATAGTCAGATCCGCGAGATCCGTTAGATCTGTGTTTTTTAACCACGGATTATTCGGATTGAACGGATAAGTATAACGATAACAAAAACAAAAAATAATTTACAATTTCACAAGTTACAAATTACAATTTGGCTATTTACACCTAAGTTAACGAAAACAAAAACAAAAACGCGTTTTCGTTAAATTAGTCGGATTCGTGGTCGGCAATGCAGAGGAATTGATGAGATGCCTATGCGTCTAGACAACCTCGTATGGCGCTGAGGGCATCATCGGGGAGGCGATAGCTGAGGGTGCCGTTGTCACGGAGCTCCATAAGCAGGCGACCGAGAAGATTGGGGCCGACGAAAGTGTCGCCCTGACGCTTGACGCCCCAGGCATCGGCGTGGCGCTTGCTAAAGGAGGTCTGGTCCTCCACGATGGTGCGTCCGATGCTATCGGCCAGCGCCTGACGGAAAGGCTCGCACTGGGCATGCTTCTGCATGAGGCAGTACTTCATGGCATCGATAACCATGTTGCCCCAATCGGGACGGCGGCACTGACGCTCATAGCTCTTAGCTGCCATCTTGCAGTTGTGGCAGGGCTTGTCGCCGAGGGTGACGCCGTCGAGGATGCGGCGCACGATGCCGGGGTCGCTGAACTTGAGCACCTGAAAGAGCTCCTCGCTGGAACGGAAGGCTACGCCCTCCACGGTGAGAGGCGCGGGAGCGAAGTTGGAGAATATGCCCCACTGCTCACTGACCTTATGGATGGCAACGCAGGAGCCGACGGGGTATTCCTGCTCGCCCCAGTATTCAGGATAGTTGGTGCGGACAAACGATGATATGCTGTAGAAACTAGCCATCACACTGTTATTTGACGCTCCGACCCAGCGATGAGGCGGCGCTTGGCATCGACCTCCACCTGCTCGATGCCGAGGATACGGATAAGGTTTGTATCGAGCACTGCCACATTGACATCGCCGTCGGGGTTGCTCTGCGAATGGGGCCACGCCAGATAGGGCACTCCCACGGTGGGCAGGAAGGCGGTGACGGCATTCTCTGCTTCGGCGGAAGCGCTGCCTATCATCTGCTTGACGGTGCGCATGTTGCCTATGAGGTGGTTGGCGAGGAACTTGCGGTAGTATTTGCCGAGGGCTATGGCTTCCTGCGGCACGGAGATGCCGAGGGCCTGCCCCACCCTCTCCACTATGTCGGGATGGACGCTGCGGCAGGAAAAGAGGTGGTTGGTAGGCGTGAGGTCGGGTATCTCTATACTGTATATATATAAGGTGTCGGCATGGTTGCACTGGGCAGCCTTGGCGGCATACATGGCTGCCGTGGCACGCGAGGAGGTGAGGTAGATGCCATGGCCGAACTTGCTCTTGCCCTCGCCCTCACCGAGGTGGCCGAGCTCAAAACGGGAGAAGAGGCGACAGGTGCCGTGATACATTATCATTGGTATGCGGATTTGATGTTATTGTTGCAAGGAAACGGTGCTTTTTCTGACGAGGCTGCTGCTTTACCAGCCTGAGGGCAGTATGATGTTCTCTGCGCCATGGGCATTGCGGAAGAGGGGCGCTATGTCCTCGTCACTGAAGCCGGCAATGCCGCACCCTATTCTGGTTACAAGGAATGTGAGCTGCCTGTTTTGCCCGGCGAACCGGATAAACTCATCGACATAGGGCTTGATTTTCTCCACACCGCCCTGCATGGTAGGAATGGCATAGCTCTGGCCTTGCAGGCCGACACCCTGGCCCATCACTGCACCAAACCTGCGGTATGCATCATATGCCGCTCCACCGCCATGAATACCGCGCAGATTGCTGCCGAACACGAAGATCTCGTTGGGCGCGAGCTTCCAGATGTATTCGGGCGTAGAGAATTGCCTTTCCTGGCTCTTCTTGAAGAGTATCCGTGAAAATCGGACATCGTCTGCAGGTATCGGGGCTTCGAGTGCGAGATAATCTCCTGCAGCGGGAGCGAGACCGACGCTGTCGGCATCCATTACCTCCGGCATGTCGAAGTCCATGTCAAAGTTTTCCTTGAAATATGGTATGACGTATTTTTCTTTCAGATGGTTGTAGCGCTGTGATATTGCCGCCGGGGTCACGCCCATCTGCGCGGCCACGTCCTTTGACTTGAAGCCGTTGACCAACAGCATTACCAATATGGCTCTCGACATCCTGTCGAGCCTTGCCGTGTCGCATATATCCAGCACCATCTTGTTGAAGTTGAGCCTCAGGTCCTGACTCGTGTCGAAGGTCTGGATATACTCGTCGAAGGTCAGCGACCCGTATTCGCGCTTATACCATTTCAGCGCATCGAGCACGATATAGCGGAATCCGTTTATCATCCATGTGCGCAGCGACACCTTGGGCGAACGGTCTTCCAGCGGTTTCCAGTCATGTTCTATCAGATAGATGGCGTATTGGTGGGCAAGCGACATGAAGTCCAGATTCTCTTTGGAACTGAGTGCATACTTCTTGTCAAAGATGTTGTATGCCACCCGGCAATACTCGTAGAAATAATGCCGGAACATCCATTGGTCGCCCCTGCGAAAGCCTTCTATTATTTCTTGCTCGCTATACATTTTACTGTTTTTTCCGACTGCAATCGGAGTACAAAATTAAAAAAAATATCTGGGTTGCTTAATTTTTTCTCAGATATATCTTTAAAGAGGTAAAGAGTGTTACAAACTTTTATCTATCATCATCTAAATCGAAGCAAAAATGAAAAAGGTATTCAATTTGATTATCGTTGACGAGAGTGGTTCGATGTCTGTTATCCGCAAGCAGGCATTTGCCGGAATGAATGAAACGCTATCCACCGTCAGGAGCATACAGGACCTGTATCCTGACACGGAGCAGCGGGTGACCCTGGTGACCTTCGACAGTGAGCACATGAAGTTGCACTACGACAATGCCGAAGCCAAGCAGACCCAGAATCTGAAGTGGCAAGCCTATAATCCCTGCGCTGCGACCCCGCTGTATGACACCATCGGCAAATCGGTGTCGAAGCTCAACGCCATGGTTGACAAGGGCGACAACGTGCTGGTGACCATCATCACTGACGGCGAGGAGAACTGTTCACAGGAGTGGTCGCTGCAGATGATCAACAAGCTTATCGGGAAACTGAAGGAGCAAGGTTGGACCTTCACCCTCATCGGCACCGACAACCTCGATGTTGAGAGCATGGCCCACTCCATGTGCATTGACGAGCACTTGAAGTTTTGCGAAGATGCCGCCGGCACGGATGAGATGTTCTTGAAGGAGCGCAAGGCGCGTGTCCGCTTCAACTGCTGTGTTGCTGGAAACATAGCCATGAAGAAAGGAAGCTTCTTCAGCGAAGAGTAAGCCCTGTCTTGTCAACCCGCATTGAAAGCCGCACCAAGCATGCGGCTTTCATTGTTGGGTGGCATGCACTTTATACCATTCCTTATAGTCAGGGTTGGCAACGAGCCTTGCACCCTGATGGGTGGCCATACGCTTTGGCAACGGCATGACATGGATACGCAGGAGATCCATCCTGTCCGCATCGAAGCAGATGTTTATTGTGGCATCGTCAGTCTTGTGGCATACGGTATGCAGTTCACATGCTTTCTTGAGCTTAGCTATCTGCTCATCGCTGAATCCTGACAGCAATGTGTCGCGGATGGTGTCAATGAGCTTTGAAGCCCTCTTGCCGTGGCCAATGTCTTCGCCGTTGTCCAGCCTTTCGGAGTCATGGAGATAGGCAAAGGCTTTGATAACATCCAGATCTGCTCCGTCCTGATAAAGAATCTGACCGAATTTGCATACTCTGTCCCAATGGCCTATGCCATGGGTACGTCCCATATACTCAGGCCACCTCTGGATGGCAAAGCGTCTCAGTTCGTCAAAGTTAATGGATTCTGCTTCTTTCATTGCTGCTTATACTCATTTTAGTTTTATCACATCGCTCCATCTGGTGGTAGGGTTCTTGCAATTTTACCACCCGGATTATCATTCCAAATAGTCAGAGCATAAACAGACGTGGTTTCCTGACCAGTCTGTTCATGTCATCAAGCAGCGCTGCATTGGAAAAGATGATGCCGTCCTGTTTTAATATGCCATATCCGTCATGGGCATGACCAAAAAGATGATAACGTGGCTTTACCTCCATAATGCGATTGCGCAATGGAGCATTACCCCAATGGGTACCCGCTGAATTATCAAGTATCATCACGGGTGGTTCGTGGGTAATAACCACATCTGTATTGCCAGGAATAAGGCCCTCCTGATGATTGTAAGCAAGGCCATAGAACTGAACTCCATCTATTTCTACACCGCAGTCCTGAAGAAAGTGAACATTTTCAGGCAAGTCCTCGATACCTTCTGCATCCCATAGACATAGATCATGGTTTCCCGTAACGAAAATCTTATGGTTATAAGACAGTTCTATGAACCAGTTCAGGAAATCGAGCACCTCACCCTCCGTGCCATTATGGCTAATATCACCACTATGAATGATAATATCAGCCTCTGGCATATCCTTTATCCTATGATGTAAGCCGTGGGTATCAGAGATGTGTAGTATTTTCATTCGTGTGAAACAACTTTTGTGTCACCATCTGCCGTCTTTACACAGAAGGCACCAGCGACATGGAATCGCCGTCGTTCAAAACAATAATGGACCATTCGTCACTGAAGAACTTGGCAAAACCTTCAGGGTTATCCGTATGGATAGGGATAATTCCCCTAGGATGCAACAATCGGAAAACCTCACGCAGGTCTGTCATATCAATATGCCCACTAGTGTGCATATAATCAAAATCCACATCCAGCGATTTAGCCAGATTTTCGTTATATGCATCTGAACCTTCCTTGACATAGCCGTTCCACATAGAAAGGACCTTCTTTTTCTCCCCCGGTATTTGATCTATCAATTTATCAAAGCGTGGGCTAGGGCGAGCAATTAGTACATATCCATATCTGCCAAGAGTGTCCTTGAAACTGTCTGAAACAAAGACGCTGTTCCTGTCAGACAGGTCACGCATCAGGGGCTTGGGCCCATGTTTCCCATATTGGAACAATTTTGATTTAGTCCATATCGAACCGCTATTAACGACAGTATCCATCACTTTCTTCTGATATCCGTCCACATAGAAGGCACGATGAGCCCTTTGGGCTGCATGATAGAGAGAGAACAATCTGTCAATGTTTGTCGATGACAGATAGACAACACATCCTTTATTGTCTCTGAACAATGTTTCAAAATCCTTTTGAAGCCTGTACTCTTTCGTACTTGCAGCCCTGGGGCGTGAGACATTTGTACCTTCACAAACGACATAATCTACCTCGCCCACATATTTCTTTAGCATCTCAGAAGTCTTACCACTTCTGAAACCATGTAAGCAGAAATCGCCAGTGTGATAGACTGAGACTCCATCTGCGACAATCTTGAAAGCGTAAGCATCGAAAGCAGAATGGTCAACAGTTACAGGCACTATGGTAAATGGACCGAACTTAAATACTTCGTGCTCCTTAAATGTGTTGACATCATCAAGGCGTTCAAGCATCACCTTATGAGCATCAATTCTATATTTTAGGTGATCGGATAATACTCTTTGAATGTCTCGTCCCACCTTACCCATATAGATAGGCAGTTCTTTTGGCAACTTAATAATACTGCCTATATGATCGCCATGATAGTGCGTGATGAGTAATGCACTCTTGGATAGGTCGCCATGAGTCAAGCCCTCGACTTGTAAATCCCCAGTCTTTGGACCACCAGGTAGTTCTTCGCCATAATCGACGAACAAACGCCAGCCATCACATTCGTATTCTGTGACGCAACCGCCTATCTGGTGAGTGCCGCGATGGATTTTAATGTTCATGATTTATGAATACAGTTGGAAATAATTCTTCCATCTCCTTTTTCGACTTCACAAAATCTTTGTATAATCCATATCCCATAAAAGAAGACAATATGAATTTGCAATCGTCGGGGAGGTTTTTGCATTCCCGACTTAGTTTTATACTATAATGATGATAATTGGCAAGTAAAATAAGGAAATCTGGTGTTGGATCAATCTCAGGATATATTTCATTATCCCCTTTCTTAAACAAATTTTCAAGGCCTTTAATTAACCCTAAATCTTTTTTTTGTTTTAATACTGTAAGCATATCTTTAGCAACCTCATTTACATACTCTGAATTACTCTTAAACTTAATGAAATCCTCGTAATGCTTCTTCAAACCTGCAGAAATCGAAGTCTGCCCATCTTTATCTTTATATTCCTTTGTTTCAACAGTATTTTCTCCTTGTTTCACTTCGATCAAAGTCATTTGTAGAGTTCTTTTGCTATGCTCCATGTGGTTCCATCGAAATGCAACCATATCTGCTCTTCCACCTAGAGATTCATTATCTGCCCATTCTACATCAGCAATAAAATAATCCGTATTAGTGGCCGTAACGGACAAGTTATTTTCATACACCACTCTTTGTTGGAATTCTTTTTCTCCGAGTTTTGATTTGTTTCCTGATTCATGAATGTCTATCATTCGCTTTGCGTGACAAATGTATTCAAATAGATTTTCAGTTGTGGCTTTTAACTGTTGTCCTAATTTTGAAGAATAATATTCTGGAGAAAGCTCCTCATAATTGTCAATATCGTATATAGTAAGCAATTTCCCACCTCTATAATATATTATAACACAATCTCCACGAAGTTCCAAATCTAAATATGGATCTTTTTTTACCAAATCTGTCAAAAACTCTAATTGACCTCCTGCTGCAAACAAGGAAAATAAATCCTGTGAAATACTTCTCTTCTTCATAGTTGTTTAAATATTATTGTTTCTAAATTCATGTTTATAAAACCACAATTCTCCATCACATCCATGTGAGAATAATTACCCATATTTTTCAGTATCGTTATTCTTCATCATCCAGATCGGCATCGGTTGGCAGATTGTAGTCCTCTAGCAGATTCCAGCCCCAGCCACAGTCGGAACACGTGATATAGCCATCCTCATCGCCCATCGTGTTGCTTGAACCACAATTTGTGCAACAAGGTGTTCTATAGAGAGCCTCTTCGATTACCTCTCTAATCTGCTCTCGAACAGATGCATCGTCGTCGAAAATGTTCGGTTTCGGAGATTTATTCTTCATATTTGTATCCAAGTCTTATTCTTCTTTTCCCATTGCTGCTCTTTGTTAGGCTCTCCGCTATCGCCGGTTTATCAATTCGCTCTACAAAGGTAGTTATTTTTTACAACGTCCAAAGAAAAAAACTGAAAATATTAGGCAATGCCGTCAGGAATCGCGAAAAAGCTCTTTCGCTGTCGGTGAAGCCAGCAATGCCGCACCCTATTCTGGTTACAAGGAATGTGAGCTGCCTGTTTTGCCCGGCGAACCGGATAAACTCATCAACATAGGGCTTGATTTTCTCCACACCACCCTGCATGGTAGGAATGGCATAGCTCTGGCCTTGCAGTACGACATTATGGCCACCACTGTAGCATACTTGCGGTATGCTTAGTTACTCAAATATAAAAATCTTTTCGTAACTGTGCCACTTCGCTCTCGAACTTCCTGATGTCAGACCGCGCCTAAAGAGCGACTTGCTCTTTCAAGACAGCACGACCGCTGACAAAGTTCTCGCGAAGTTACTCAAATATAAAAATCTTTTCGTAACTTTGTAGGCGGAAAAAGTTGCTGTATTAGCATTGACTTTAACCTTGACGTAATGAATAAACCTTATATATAATGGCAACAACACCTGAATTCCGCTATGCGCCCATGTTTCAGTTGGGCAAAGATGAGACTGAGTACTACCTGCTGAGCAAAGACCACGTGTCAGTGGGCGATTTTGAGGGCAAGCCCATCCTTAAGATTGAGCCTGAGGCTCTCACCATGATGGCCAATGCCGCTTTCCGCGACGTGAGCTTCCTGCTGCGCCGCAGCCACAATGAGCAGGTGGCCAAGATACTTAGCGACCCTGAGGCCTCCGACAACGACAAATATGTAGCCCTCACCTTCCTGCGCAATGCTGAGGTGGCCGCCAAGGGCAAGCTGCCCCTCTGCCAGGACACCGGCACCGCCATCATCCACGGCGAGAAAGGCCAGCAGGTGTGGACGGGCTTCTGCGACGAGGAGGCACTGAGCAAGGGCGTCTACAAAACCTATACCGAGGAGAACCTGCGCTACTCGCAGAACGCTCCGCTGGACATGTACAAGGAGGTCAACACGCGCTGCAACCTGCCGGCTCAGATAGACATTGAGGCCACTGAGGGCATGGAGTATCGCTTCCTCTGCGTAACCAAGGGCGGCGGCTCGGCCAACAAGACCTACCTCTATCAGGAGACCAAGGCCAGGATTCAGAACCCCGGCACACTGGTGCCCTTCCTCGTGGAGAAGATGAAGAGTCTCGGCACTGCAGCCTGTCCGCCATACCATATCGCATTTGTAATCGGCGGCACCTCGGCAGAGAAGAATCTGCTCACAGTGAAGTTGGCATCCACCCATTACTATGACAGCCTGCCCACCACCGGCGATGAGACCGGCCGCGCCTTCCGCGATGTGGAGCTGGAGGAGCAACTACTCAAGGAGGCCTGGAACATCGGCCTCGGAGCACAGTTCGGCGGCAAGTATATGGCCCACGACATCCGCGTGGTGCGCCTGCCGCGCCACGGAGCCTCCTGCCCCATCGGCCTGGGCGTGAGCTGCTCTGCCGACCGCAATATCAAGGCTAAGATCAACAAGGACGGCATCTGGATTGAAAAGATGGACGACAAGCCTTACGAGCTCATACCCGAAGAGCTGCGCCAGGCCGGCGAGGGCGATGCCGTTAAGATTGACCTCAACCAACCGATGACCGAAGTGTGCAAGATACTCACCAAGTATCCTATCGGTACCCGCCTAAGCCTCAACGGCACCATCATAGTGGGCCGCGACATTGCCCACGCCAAGATTAAGGCTCGCCTTGACGCCGGCGAGGGCATACCGCAGTATATCAAGGATCACCCCATCTACTATGCAGGCCCTGCCAAGACTCCTGCCGGCATGCCGTGCGGCTCGATGGGCCCCACCACTGCCAACCGTATGGACCCCTACGTCTATGAGTTCCAAGACCACGGCGGCTCGCTCATCATGCTGGCCAAGGGCAATCGCTCCGACGAGGTAACCCGCGCCTGCAAGGACCACGGCGGTTTCTACCTCGGCTCTATTGGCGGTCCTGCTGCCATCCTTGCGCAGAACAATATCAAATCTATTGAGTGCGTGGAGTATCCCGAGCTGGGCATGGAGGCCATCTGGAAAATTGAGGTTGAGGACTTCCCCGCCTTCATCCTGGTAGATGACAAGGGCAACGATTTCTTCAAGCAATTAAAGCCTAATTGCTTCAAATGAAATCGTCGCGAGCCGAAGCAGCACTGTCGCCCGCAGGGCGGTGTGCGAACAGCGGAGGCGAGAATATAATGGCAACGATTTCTTCAAGCAATTAAAGCCTAATTGCTTCAAATGAAATAGTCGCGAGCCGAAGCAGCACTGTCGCCCGCAGGGCGGTGTGCGAACTGCGGAGGCAAGAATATAATGGCAACGATTTCTTCAAGCAATTAAAGCCTAATTGCTTCAAGTAGAATTGAAAAATTGAAAAATGAAAGGATGGAAGCTGGCTGCCCATACGCGGCAAGTCGGCTTCCATCCTTCTGTTATCAGTTATTCCCTCAGAACCTGATGGCTGACTCCAGGGCCAGACTTATCATTGTGGTGAGCGAAGTTTCGCGCTCGGCAGAACTTATCTCGTTTTTCTCACAGAAGGAGTCGGAGATAGTGAGCAGACATGCAGCCCTTCGTCCCAGCATATTGGCGTTATGGAAGAGGGCAAACGACTCCATCTCCACGCAGTCGGCCTTGGTGCGCTCCCTGAGCTGGAGGAATGTCTCCATGCGAGGGTCAACATAGAACACATCGGTGGAGTGAACGGCAGCCAGCTTGCAGGGCACGTTGTTGTCGATAGCCGTCTGCATAATGATAGAATTGAGCTGCTCGTCGGGCATGAGTATTTTGTCGATGCAGCCGTTGGCCATACGGGCATAGGTAGAGTCGCTATATGCCTGGCTGACCAGCACCACGTCCATCACGTGGAGGTTTTCACGGTAACTGCCGGCTGAGCCTATGCGCAGGATATTCTCCACGCCATACACATCAAAGAGTTCGTAGGAATAGATGCCTATGCTGGGCATACCCATACCGCTGCCCATCACGGAGACGGGGTGACCTTTATAGGTGCCGGTGTAGCCATACATATTGCGCACGGCAGTCACCAGCTGGGCATCCTTCAGATAATTCTCGGCAACAAACTTGGCTCGCAGCGGATCGCCGGCCATCAAGACAGTCTTGGCAAAAGCACCCTGAGGGGCTGAAATGTGGGGAGTAGGCATAGTGTTAGTTTAAAGTTGAGAGTTGATAGTTGATAGTTGAGAGTTGATAGTTGAGAGTCGATAGCATTTAGTGCTTTCTTTATGCAAAAGTAGCAAAAATTCCTAATTCCTAATTCCTAATTCCTAATTTATTTATACTTTTGCAGTAACAACCTTAAACCACCATGTCAACTTCTACAATACTATCCAAGATATTTGAGCCCGTCACCCACTTCCAGTGGTGGAAAGACTGGTTTGTCATACTGCTGGGCTGCACCATTCTGGCCACAGGCTTCGTGCTATTCATCAACCCTTACAACCTGGTGCCGGGAGGAGTGTATGGCCTCAGCATCGTGGTCCACAACTTCTTCCCCTCATGGCAGGTCGGCACCATCAGCTACGCCTTTGAGATACCTCTCGAGATACTGATGTTCATCCTTATTGGCATGAAGATGAGCAGCCGCACAGTGGTGGCCGCCCTCGTCACACCGTTTATCATGAACCTCATCAGTCTGGCCGTTTATCCTGACGCAGCATCGCTGCAGGCCCTCGACTCCTCCAAGATACTGGGAGGCCGCCTCGACCTTAGCGAACATCTGCTGCTCACCACCCTGATAGGAGCCTTCGTGGTAGGCGTGGGCCAGGGACTGGTGGCCCGCACCCAAGCTACCGGTGGCGGCACCGACATCGTGGCCATGATTATGCAGAAGTATATGCGTATCCGCTTCTCGCGTGCCTTGCTATTTGTAGATGGCATGGTGGTGCTCTTTGGTCTGCTCGTCATCGGCTTCGGACTCGGCGGTGCTCCCACCCCGCCCAATAGCATCCACCTATCCCTCTATTCCCTGATAGCCATCTTCGTCTGCACTCGCACAGTGGCTTTCGTCATCAACGGCATGAAAGAGGAGAAAATCATCTATGTCATTGGCAACGAACCCATGAAGGAACTGCGCGACTATATACTCCACGACCTCAACCGCGGCTGCACGGCAATCAAGAGCACCGGTCTCTACAGCGGCAAGGAGAAAGACATGCTCATGCTCGTAGTCACCCAAAAGGAAGTGATGCGCATCAAGCAGATAATAAAGAAGCTTGAACCCCATGCCTTTATCGTCATCACCGACGCATATAGCACCTATGGCGAAGGCTTCCGACCATTGCCCAATCCATCCGAGATAATACCGGAGTAGAAGAGATTTGAAAATTGAAAGTAGATATAAGGAGATAAAAGTAGATATAAGGAGATAGAAGACATTAGTCATGACTATCGTCCTTTATCTCCCGCGTCGAAGACACATATCTCCCTCTATCTCCTTCATTTGAGATTTAAGTCCCGACTGGCAAGTCATTTATTAACTTTTAAAACCATACGACTATGAAAAAATTCTTTACTCATCTTATCCTGTTCACGGCCCTCATGCTGTGCAGCGCATCATCATGGGCACAACTTATAGTCTGCGGCCACTCCGTTGATCTGAACGCCACCTCTACGCAGACCATTACCGGCTCAGGCATCACCGGCACAGTGACCTACAATCCCAGCAACAAGACGCTGACGCTTGACAATGCTACCCTCACCAGCAGCGGCATTAATGACGGTATCTACAACCAGAGTGTTGAAGGGCTGGATATCCTCTTCCGTGGTACGGTGAAAATCACTACCAATTCCGATGATGCTACTGTTGCAGCCATCTACTGCGACAAGAGAACTACACTCACCTCTCCTGGCAATGCATCGGCTCCAGTAATTACGCTGAAGAACATCGGTAACGGCCCGGCTATCAAGGTGCGTGGTGCCGTTCTCCATGCCTATGGTGACAATATCTCTGCCACCGCAGCCAATTACCATGCAGTCATCGGTGATGTATATAATGGCACCAAGGCAGCTTTGTACATGCATTTCTCCATATTAGAGGCAAAGGGCGCATCAGGCTATCGGGCTGTGACAGGTTTCACAGGCGGCCTATCCATGGCGACGTCAATATTAGAAACAGAAGGCGCATCGTTTGATGAAACGTCCGGCAGCATCGTTAACAGCAGCAATGTAGCACTCCAAGAAGCAACGATTATCCCTGCCCTCACCATTGGCACTCTGTACATCGGCGATAACGGCGACAGAACTATCACCGCAGCCAAAACCGGCGCCACCACCGCCTCCGGCAACTATACCTACAACTCCAGCACGAAAACACTGACGGTGAAGAACCTCAACGTTGACGGCACCAATATCATCAGCCATATCCCCGGTCTGACGATTGACTTCCAGGGCGGCGGTACACTGACCAACTCCGGCATTGCCATGGACCTCTATGGCAACACCAAGCTGACCAGCGACGGCAAGGTGGTCATCACGGGCACCTCGTCGTCGGCCATCTTCCTCAATGGTGACTACGACTTGGAAGTCAGCATGCCTGAGTTCCAGGCCACGAGTGCGTCCAACGGTGATGGCATCAACGGCAAAAACAGCCTTACCAATTCAGGTGGCCGTCTGATTATGACGAAGTACAACGACGAATCCGTCTATAAGTTCCTCGGCACCAGGTCCAATCTCCGCGTGGGCAGCATCGTCCTGAACGATATGGCCATCTGGAGCCCATATAGCTATTACAACCCGGCTGACAAGACCATGTATCATCACGGAGTCGAGGCCTGTGGTACCACCCAGGGCAACGATGCCACATGGTTTAAGAGCACCAACCAGTTCACCTACTACGACCTCTACGTCGCCGGCACACATGTCAACAACCGCAATTACAACGACATCCTCAACTCTAGCATCAAGTCGGGTAAGATTTCATACGACAGCGGCTCTAAGACGCTGACCCTCGACGGCGTGACGATGGAAGTAACCAACGACGATGATAAGGGTGTGCGCAGCTACATCCCGGACCTCAACATTGTCCTCAATGGCACCAATAAGATGACAACGAACAACGACCTATTCTACCTCGAAGGCAACACCACGTTCAGTGGTAGCGGCAATCTGGAAGCCACGTCGAAAAAGCAAATTGGCATCTCGACCAACAATGGCGCCAACGTGACCATAGCCACCACCAGCTACTTCATCATCCACGCCGAGGGCTATGGCTACTGGGGCAATGGCTATGAGAATGAGACTCTAACGCTGAAGAAGACCTCCAGCGATATCTTCGGCTACGCCTTCGACGGCAAACATGGCGCATTATACGATATTCCCAACCTCGTGCTCGACGGCATGGCAATCAGCAACTCCGGATTGCCCGGCCTCGTAGGCTGCTACTTCGAGGACGGCATGATCAAGCAGAACGGCGGCAATATAGCCGGGGGCTATGTCGCTTTCAATTCCATCAAGGAGCGCACAGGCATCTACGTCGCCGGTCAGGAGATAGTATGCGTCAACGATGCCTCCTACCCCATCTACGTAGGCAGCCCCTACATCCAGAGCGGCACACAGAGTGTGACCTATGCCCCAGACACGAAGACCCTCACCCTCACCGATGCCACCATCGACTATCAGGGCTCAGAAAGCAACTTCTACGATATCCGCTTTAATGCCAATGTGACCGCTAATATCGTCGTCAAGGGCAACAATACGCTCACTGGTAACGAAAAGATGTTTGCCCCGCTGTGGGTACGCTCTGGCTCTAATATCACAGCCAGCGGCGACGGCACCCTCAACCTGCTCAACGGTCCTCTCTATCTTTACAACAGCTCGTTTATTGCACAAGATAATGTAGGCATCAACTGCAACCAGTCATACATCGGCAGCAACGACAAAAGCTATCCGGGCCAACTGAAGGTGCTCGACAATGCAGTCATCACTGCCAAGAAAATCAATCTCATTTCCGCTCTCGACCTCTCTGCCAACCATGCCATCACGACTCCCGAGGGTGCTGAATTCAAGGACAACGGCGTATATGTAGGCAGCAGCCTGGCACAGAATGTCGTTATCCAGCCCACCGACTACACTGGCATAGATGAATTGGGAGTTAGGAATGAGGAGTCAGGAATTACCGATCTCTCTGATGCCGAAATCTATGACCTCTCCGGTCGCCGCATAAGCCAGTTGCAGCCCGGCATCAATGTCATCCGCACCAAGGACGGCAAGGTTTACAAGATTACCAAGAAGTAGAACCAGAGTTACAGTCATACGCTAATTTGAAGAGTTAGTACCATACGCTTTTTTAAGTTAGCATCATACGCCCCCGCCCTTTCAGGGCACCCCCTCTATCTTAGAGGGGGAGTCGGCTCCCAGCAATCTTAAAGGCAAAACGGCTCGCAAGTATATTTGGCAGAATGGCTTGCAAGCTCCCCCTCTAAGATAGAGGGGGTGGCGCGAAGCGACGGGGGCGTATGTCCAATCTAAAAAACTTTCACCATGAACAAACATTTCCTCCCCGTCGGCGCTATGCTTGGAGCCCTGGCTACAGCAGCCCAGGACCGTCCGCTCAACATTGTATATATAATGTGTGACGACCACTCCTACCAGACCATCTCCGCCTACGGCTCCACCGTCAATCACACGCCCAACATCGACCGTCTGGCAGAGCGCGGGGTGAGGTTTACCAACAGTTTTGTGGCCAACTCGCTGTCGGGGCCCAGCCGCGCCTGTATGCTCACCGGCAAGCACAGCCATGCCAATGGCTTTACCGACAACACCAAGCGCTTCGACGGCTCGCAGCAGACCTTCCCCAAGCTGCTGCAGCAGGCGGGCTACCAGACAGCCATGATTGGCAAGTGGCATCTGGTGAGCATGCCCACCGGCTTCGACTACTGGGACATCCTCACCGGCCAGGGCGACTACTACAACCCCACCTTCATACGCAACGGTGAGCGCCTGCAGCGCCACGGCTACTCCACCACCATCACCACTAATCTGGCCCTCAACTGGCTGGCTAATCAGCGTGACCCGCAGAAGCCCTTCTGCCTCTTCATCCACCACAAGGCGCCCCACCGCACCTGGATGCCCGACTTGCAGGACCTGGAGCTTTTCAGCGACTCCACCTATGAGCTGCCTGCCAACTTCTATGATGACTATGCCGGTCGCCAGGCGGCCAAGGAGCAGCGCATGAGCATTGCCAAGGATATGGATGTGGTCTATGACCTCAAGATGGCCGACCGCGATAGCACCATCCACTCCTTCGACACTACGCTGGAGCTCTGGGGCCGCGCCATGTACACCCAGCGCATGGACTCCGCCCAGCAGGCTGCGTGGGACCGCCACTACCAGCCCATCATCAAAGACTTCAAGCAGAGGTTTGGCAACAAGATGGCTGCCGAAGGGCTCAGCCATGCCGACAGCCTGGAACTCAACCGGTGGAAGTACCAGCAGTATATGCGCGACTACCTGAGAGTCATCCATTCCGTTGACCGCAACGTGGGGCGTGTGCTCGACTATCTGGAGGACAACGACCTGCTGGACAACACTCTCATCGTCTATACCTCCGACCAAGGTTTCTACATGGGCGAACACGGATGGTTTGACAAGCGCTTCATGTATGAGGAATCTTTCCGCACACCTCTCATCATGTCACTGCCGGCAGCCTATGGCGGCAAGACAGGCACCTCCAACGCCATGGTGCAGAACATCGACTATGCTCCTACCTTCCTCGAAGCTGCCGGAGTCAGCGTGCCCCAAGACATTCAGGGCGTCTCCATGCTCTCCGAACTGAAAAACACCACAAATTCCCCCTCTACGATAGAGGGGGTGGCTGCAAAGCAGACGGGGGCGTATGACATTTCTAAATTAAAAGACCGCTCCCTCTACTACCACTACTACGAGTATCCCGATGAGCACCGCGTGAACCGCCACTTCGGCATACGCACTCCGCGCTACAGCCTTATGCGCTTCTATGGCGACGTCAATCAGTGGGAACTCTACGACCTGCAAGCCGACCCGGAGAATATGCACAACCTCTACGGCAAGCCTGGCACACGCAAACTGACTAAGAAGCTCAAGAAGCAGCTCCGCCAGCTGCAAGAGCAGTACGACGACCCCATACGTCACAAGATTACCGACTAAGAATACAGCCAGTGGACACTGAAAGAAATTGCTGCCTGCAATTAGATATTTGCAGGCAGCAATAGTTTTTTATATGGTAATGATATTATTGCTGTCCGGTAAAAGTTAGTATCATACGTTGCACACAAAAGTTACTCTCATACGCCCCCGGCCCTACGGGCCACCCCCTCTATCTTAGAGG
>CADAJV010000043.1 GCA_902788275.1 uncultured Bacteroidales bacterium
CCGCCGTTGGTGGACAGATACTTGTCGTTGTAGGCGTTCTTGAGAACATAGGTGACACCCTCCTTGAACTCGGTTGAGGGCTCCTCGGCAATCTGCCAGAGGTCGTAAGCTGCAGGCTTCTCTTCCTTGGCAGCTTCGATGGCTGCGAGTACAGCATCCTTAAGAGCGGTGTACTCCTCAGCTGTGGTGAGGATATCGTAAGACTTAGCCTTCTTGGCTGCCTCGAGGGCTGCGTAAGCATCCCTGATAGCCTGCTTGCCTGCCTCAGACACCTTGCTGTCCTCTGCCAGGAGGGCGGTGGTGTCAGCGGCTGCTTCGTCAGCGGCTGCAGCTGCCTCACTGAGGGCTGCGCCTCTCTCCTCATCGAATGCCTTGGTGGCAGCAACGAGTTCGTCAACCTTGTCGGCGGGAACGGGGATAAGCTCCCAAGCGTTGTACCACTTGTTCTCGTCGGTGATGTTGTCGGAGGTGGTGGTCCAGCCGTAGACGGTGCCGTTCTGCACACCGCTGGTGCGGATGACGCGGCTTACGCGAGTATCGGTCTCGTCGGATACGAAGAACTGGCCAGTTTCTGCGTAGGGAGTGAAGATCTGGGCGTTCTCAGGCTCCTCGCTGATGGTGGTGAGCTCACCGTACCAGCTGTCGCCGTTACCGGTGTTGAGGTAGTAGTCGGTGTAAACGCTCTGGGCATAGAAGCCGTTGGCGACACCTTCCTTCTGGGTCATCTTGAAGATGTAGTTGGCATTGGTCTCGTCGAACTTGTCGAAGCGGACGATGTGCTTGCCGGTGTCACTGGTGCTCTGGCCGGGAACGGCATACATGGCGGCGGGAACACCAAACTTTTCTGCATAAGCAGCCCACTTGTTAACCAGGAAGTAGTAGCCGCCATCCTCGATGGGAACAACCTCGGTGCTGGCCCTTACGTAGGCGGTGTTGAGGTTGGAGACGGCCTCAATCTTGTCGTCAAGGTCGGAGGCGATGCCGAGACCGTTGGCGGTAGCGTAGGCATCGTTGAAGGCCTCAACGTTCTCGGGCTTGGCATAGCCCGGCTGGTCCTTGGCCTCGAAGGTCTTGTCCTTGTATTCGGCAAGAACGTCGATCAGGGCGTTGTTGACCATCAGTTCGAGATCGGCCTCGTCTATCGGACGCAGGGTGAAGGAGGCCTCGCCGTGAGGACCGTCAACATTCCAGCCCCAGACACCGTTGGGACCGTCGGACTTTCCGTCAGGATTGCCCTGCGGGCACCAGCGCTTGCCGTTGGCGGTGATGAGGAACGAACCCTCGCCTTCTGCGGTGAAGGTCACAGGATAGGTGTAGTCCAGGGTGGCGCTGACAACATCGGGATAGAAGCCCTCGCCGGTGAACAGGCCGCTCTTTACGCCCTGAACACGCCAGTTGTCGCCGTCCTGAGTAAACTTGAAGACGAACTTAAGGTCAGTCTGGTCGAGCTTTGCCCACCATACCTGACTCTTGTCGGTGTTGATGTAGAGGGCCTTGGTCTCCTTGCCGTTGGCGGCAATATTGGCATTGTCGGAAATGATGAAGTAGTAGCCGTCAACAACAGGATTGGGCTCGAGAGCCAACTCGTATGCATCGGCGAGATCTTCAATGGCTGCACGCATAGCTGCCACATCGCTGGCATCCACTGCTTCAAGAGCGGCCTTGGCGGTGTTATAGTTGGCAACATTGTCGGAATTGTACAGACCGGGAGCAGTACCTACATACTCAGAAGTGAAGTCATAGTAGGCAAGGGCAAGCTCTTTCTCCTTCGAGAAATCTGTGCCGCGGGTTGCCTCGTAGAACAGCCAAGCCGGAGCGTCCATCCAAGGAGCAAGAGCGGCGTTGGTGCCGCGCTGGGCGTCGAGCTTAAACAACTTATTGAGGAAAGGCTCGGTGGCGGTAACAACGTAGCTGCCATCAACGACATCCTCGGTGCCTACGCCGTCGATGCCGTCACCGGCTGCTGCGGGCAGGATGGTAAAGGCCTGGGCCTCTTCGACAGAGCCGAACTCAGCGTTCATACCGGCATAGTCGTACCAGTCGTAGCCGTCGTAGGGAGTAGTGGCATCCCAGGTCTGGCTTGCATAGTCAACATACTTCCAATAAGCGTTCTCACTGAAGGACTTGAGAGCGAAGCTGGTATTGGTAGTACCATTGTTCACAGCGCTATAAACCTGGAAGCGGCCGAGGGATACGTAAGGATTACCATTAGAATCGTAGCGGGCGGCGTAGTCCTTCATGGTGGTCTGCTTAACTACGAAACGCACTGCAGTGTATGCTGCACCAAGGTCGATGTGAGGCGAGGTGTAGAATGTGGGATGTGCGTTCTTGATAGCAATCATATCGCTGAGAGTGGTAATGAGCTGCCATGATGTCTCGTCATCAGGAGTGTTGGTGGCATAGATCTCCACTATATCAGGCGTATCATAAGTGGAGTTCCACTCAGAGCTGATCATACTGAAGATGATATGCTGCTCTGCATTAGCGAATGTGGTTTGCAGATAAGTGTCGGTACCTGCGGGCAGCGGTGCATCCCATGAGGAATGCCAGATGTACTGATTAAGACCATAACCGTCGCTCTCAGGACGAAGCAGGTTGCCGGTCGGGAAACCGTTCTGGGTGTTGTTGGAAGTAATCTGCGAAGCGTCGGTGAGCAGTGCATCTTTCTTCTCCCAGTTGTCTTCAGAGAGAGTACCTGCATCCTCAAGAGTCCATATGTACTCGGGAGCATACACGAAGTTGTCCTGTACTAATGCCGGAGAGTTCACGCCCTTCTCTTCACCTGCGAAGAGGTAGAGGTCGTTGTAGGCGTTCTTGATGATGTAACTCTTTCCTGCCTCGGGAGCCGAAGGCTCAGCAGCTACCTGCCAGTAGCGTGGCTCAGGATGGAGTTCCTCCTGTGCCTTAACAAGCAGGTCCTCTGCATCCTCAAGCATCTGCCTGATTTCGGCAGCGGGGGTGATGATGTCATAGCTCCAGCGAGCAGCAGCAGCAGTGATAGTTTCGACAGTCTCCTGCACCTCAGCCTTAGTGGATGGAGTGATGGCAGCGTCTTCTGCGGTTACTTCTGCAATGGCTGCTGCATTGTCGGTAACGAACTGTGTCAGCTGAGCGATGGCCTCTGCCTTATCGGCGTCAGCGGTCTTCTGTGCCTCAACAATTTCGTTAACCTTATCCTCGGCAACGGGGATGAGCTTCCATGCATTGTACCACTGCTTGTCCTCTGTAATATTGTCAGAGATAGTGGTCCAGCCATAAACGGTGCTGTTCTGTTCTGCAGGACGAATGACACGACTAACGTTAGTGTCTGTCTCGTCGGCTACCCAGAAGAGACCGGGCTTGTACTGGCGGAAGAGCTGTGCATTGTCAGCTGTCTCGCTGATGGTGGTGAGCTCGCCGTACCAATTGTCGCCAGCACCGGTGTCGAGGTAATAGTTGGTATAAACGCTCTGTGCGTTGAAACCGCCAACTACGCCTTCCTTCTGAGTGAGCTTGAAGATGAAGTTAGCGTTGTTCTCATCAAACTTCTCGAAGCGGACGATGTGCTTGCCGGTGCCGCTGTGTGTCTGGCCTGTAACGGCGTACATGGCTGCGGGAGCACCGAAGGTCTCCTCGTAAGCCTTGGAACCGTTGACGAGATAGTAGTAGCCGTCAATAACGGGATTGAACTCGGAGATAGCCTTGTTGTATGCAGCCTTGAGTGCGCTGATAGCTGCCAGCTTAGCGTCGGTTGTACCGTCGAGAGCAGCCTCTGCTTCAGCCAGGGCAGCGTTGAGGGCATCCACATTAGCAACTACATAGTCGCCGGGAGCCTCGCCAGCCTCAATGCCGGCAGCCTCAATCTCGGCGATAAGATCGGCAAGGCCGGCGGCCATCTGCTCCTTGCCTGCCTCTATCTGGGCGGTACTAACGGGATAGAGGTACCAGAGGTTCATCTTGTAGTTGTTGGCAGCCTCGTTGCCGGTACCCCAAATATTAAGTGTTCCCTCTGTATTGCCTGCTGCGCCATTGTGACCGGCATTAAGGGCATAGACATAGGGATTGTCCTTGAACTTGGCTGTCCACTTGCCTTCCTGGTCTGCCACAGCCTCGAAGGTCTGAGCAGTGGTGGCCTCGGCAGAGGTGGTGATATTGCAGGAATAGCTGCCGGTACCACGGTTGATATAGGTCTCGTCGGCAAGGCTCTTGGCAAACCAGCTGCCATCGCCGTCGGAGGTGAAGTAATAGTACTCGGTGTAGTCGTCCTCGTCGTAGGCCTTCCACTTTACTATGCCATCGGCATTGTAGAGGGCATACTTGTTTTCGTCGTCGTAGGGTCCTCCGCTGTAGCCGCTGCCCTTGCCGGCGCTGACTATGGCGTACCATCCTTCGGATATCTCGGTGGCGGGACCTTCTACATACTCAACGGGCTCAAAGATCCAGCAGGCAGCGGTGCCGTCGGCATTATAGTTGAGCCAAGAGGTCTGGCGGATAATACCCTCAGTGGCATTGACATCGTTGATGGCGATGCACTGGCTAACTCCTGACTTATTCTGACGCATGGGCTGCATGATTATCTGCGGAACGGCAGAACTGTAGGTGAAGCATACGGGGTATGCATTCTCCTCGGTGGTGCCGTCAACTCCCATACCAGCAGAGTTCTGCTCCATGTTGCCAGAACTTACATATAGCTTAGTGGCCAAGCTCTGCAGTGAGAACTGCTCATGAGGCTGACCGTCGAAAGTATAGGTTGTACCGAGGTTCTTAACATCAAACACGAATTCATTGGCATTGGCCTCGTCATAGGCCTTCCACTTAAGGGCACCGTCCTCAGCCACATAGAGGGCATACTTGGCATCCTTCTTAGCTGCGCTGACGATGCGATAGGTGCCGTCCTTAAAGGTGTTCTTCTCAGAAACGGCCTTATCGTAGGCTGCGGTCAATTCCTCTGCCATAGTCTCCTTCTGAGCGGAAGTCAGGCCGCCCTTAGCAGACTTGTCAAGATAGTCCTCGTAGAGGGCCTTGAAGGCGTCTACATTGGCCTTGACATACTCGCCAGGATTGGTGCCACCCTGCAGGCTCTCATACTTGTCGGCCAAGTTGTTGAGGGCGTTCTTGAGAGGATCCTGAGCGTCAAGTATCTGCTCGACGGTGCTCTGATCAACCTCCTCAAAGCTCCATGCACGGATAGAGTTCTCATACGGAGCAGCAGCATCGTCCGACCACGCATTCATACGGAGGAAACCTGAAGTAGCCGCCGTACCGTTGAGTGAGATGCACTGCTGCACGGTGCTACCCGTGTCATGAGCAGGCTGGATGAGGAACTGGTCGGTAAACATGGCATCGCCATGGCCACCCGTTCCCATCGGGATGATACACTGGTTCCAGGCACTGGCTGCGGAAGCGATGTAGAAGTCGGTGTTGCTTGACTCATCGCCCCAGTAGCCCCTACTGCACCATTGTACAGCAGCCTTGCCTACATACAGGTCGTTGCCTATAGCCTTGAGGTTATAAGCATTATACCCGTGGAACGTTCCGTTTGCAGTGGCCAGAAAGACCATGCTACCATCCATGGCGTCGTAGCCTTCGTCATAGACCTTGTACTGCATGCCACTGGCATCTGCAAACATTACCACCTTGTCGGCGAGCTCGCTGTAAGCGCTGAAGATGCGATAATACTTGCCACTGGTAAGGGAAGTAACATACGCTGCACTCGCCGTCATGGTCATGCCCAGCATAAGGGTGAGCATAACCAGCATTGACTTTAGATAGTGTTTGAACATAGGTTAATAAATTAGGTTAATAAAGGGTAAAAATATTTTTCGTGTGTAAAAATAAGAAAAAAAGACTGGACAATTATAAAACGCCCCCCGAAAAACGACTTTATCTTGAGAAAAAATTAAATTCGGGAGAAAAGGTAGGATATTTTAATTACTGACCGCTTACAATAGTATTATAGACTGTCACCACATCGGCGCTGTTGACTTCGCTGCTGTCATCGGTATCTGCCGAAGTGAGGCCTACGCCCGACTTGGGGCCATTGATGATATAGGCATATATGGCCACCACATCGCCACTGTCTATTGAGCCGTCACCATTAACATCGCAGAAGGCTGCCGGCTCATAGGCTACTGGCCTGAACATCCAAGCGCAAAACCACCAGGTGGTGCCCTTAGTGACCTTGGTCTCCTTGCCAGAGGGGCCCATCAAGTGGGTCTTGCCATCAGGCGAAGTAATATCGAAGACCAGTCTTTTGCGCACATTGTCGTTAGCATCATTATTCCAATAGGTAAGGCCCTCCTCATAGCGGTTGACTATCTTGAGGTCAACGGGGTCATCTGACCATACATGGTTGCTCTTCTCCACCGAACTGAGATACTTGCCGTTGCCTACATTCTGGATATTCCAGTAGTCGCCATTGCGCAACAGGTGGAAGATATAGGCAGTGTTACCCTCCATCATCGGCGACTTATACACATAGTTGTCAGCCGCCGAGTAGGTCATGGCTATACCTGTGCCAGCTGACTTAGCATCGGCAGCAAATCCTGAGATGATATAGTAATAGGCGTCGTCCTGCAGGGGATTGCTCTTGGCCGTACAGGCTGCATAGGCGCTCTCAATAGCATCGCACAAGGGGCCAAGCACCTCATTACGCACCTCTTGTTGCTCTACGGCGGCCTTGCCTGCCTCCACAGCCCGGGCCAGAGCCTCCACTTGGGCTACGGTAGTTACCGCACCGCACTCCGAGCCATCAACATAAGGAGCCTCGGTGTCAAGCAACGGAGTGGTAAAGATGTTGGTCTCAGGATCGCACTGTGTCACCAGCTTTTGCAGGCGATCCTGCAGAACCGTGTAGGTTCCCTTTGTATAGGATAGCAATATACTCTGGTTGGCTGCGAAGGCTGAGTCGTGATCAAGCAGCACCAGGTCCTCGCCGGCAGATTCAGTGGTGTACTCCACCAACTTGGCACTGTGGATGGTACCACTGCCGTCGCCCTGCGACGTGTTGACATATATAAAGTATTTGACGGGAGCCTCGGGGTCAAGGCGCTTGAAGTAGGGGGTCAGATCGTAGTGCAACTCCGTGGGAGTAATCAGCAAATCGTCCTCCAGGCCAATCATCACCTTGTCGATTGGCAGTTTGTCTATGGTAAAACTCTCGTCGGGTGTCTCGGCATCGGTGGCCGTGGCATAGCCCACCACCAGGCTCACCTCAGAGCTCTTGGTGTAGTCCACATTCAGTACCAGCTCATGGGTCTTCACATCGGCCTTCTCGCCGTAGAGATAAAGGCCCAAGTCAAAGAACTGTCCGCCGGAGGTCTGAGTCACGTGTACAGCTATAGTGTTGTTGCCCTGCAGGTTGAGGGCCTGACGTGCCGTGGCTGAGAGCTGGTAGTTCTCATAACTGGTGGTATAGCCCGAAATCTTGAGAGCACTGACACCATTGAAGAAAATCTGGCAGTCTTCATCGTGATAGAGCTTGGCGCGTATCTTCTTCATCTGCTCATCGGTAATATTGAGCGGCAGCTCATAGCGCAGCCAAATATCCTTGGTGTTCCACTGGGTGTTTACCACCATATTATCAAAGCCCGGCATACCAAATCCAGCCTTACCAGTACGCCACTTGCTGTCATCAAACTCGGGACTCTCCCATCCCTCGCCGGGGTCGGTAGTGGTATATTTCCACATCACAGGCTGTACATCAGCAGAAGTCAGCACATAGTATAACTCGTCAGCATAATCATCTATCACATGGCGATTGGCAGCATAGAGCTTGTTTATGTCACTCTTCACCTCTCGATCGTAAGTCATCATGCCATTCAGTTCCGACTCCACGTCGGTCAGTTGAGTATAGACAGCACCAGACAAGGAGTTCTTTATCTTCTCCTGAAACAGCTTGTCTGCATACGAAGCATAGATACTGTCGTAGGCAGTAGCGTCCTTGGCATAGCCATACACACTGCCGGCGGCACCCCATGTATGGCCGTCCACAAGAAGTTGCACACCGCCGTACTCACCAAAAGCCGTTACCTGATCACTACTGCTGATACTGCTGGGAGCCGGATAGGAGTGTATATCCTTGATATCACCAGCACCTGTCAAAGTCCAGCCGCTGGCCTCATCCACCAGTCGAGTGTCATCATAATTCTGTACCAAGTTAACGTATGCCTCAGTATCATGCTGACCACCAGCCTCGTTGAAGTTGATCCATGTCACAATGCTGGGCACATTCTTCAGGTTGTTAAGCATGGCAAATAGTTCCTTGGTAAACCACTGGGCGTTATTCTCCACATCACGATAACTGCCGCCGTAGTTCATACCTGGCATATCCTGCCATACCATTAAGCCCATCTTATCGCACCAATAGTACCAACGGGCTGGCTCTACCTTAATATGTTTTCTCACCATATTAAGGCCTATCTTCTTCATAAATAGGATGTCGTTCTGGATAGCTTCATCGCTCGGAGGAGTAAGATTGCTCTCCGGCCAGTAGCCCTGATCCAAGCACCCCATATTGAAAAGGAACTTATTATTGATGGTCATCCTCCAGCGATTGCCTACCTGCTCCTTGCCAACCTTGCGCATACCGAAATAGGCCAACACATTATCAGAATTGCCAATTTCATCGGAGAGTTTCACTCGCAAATCATAGAGGAACGGATGGTCTGGACTCCATAGGTCGGGGTTGCTGATTTTTATTGCCATGGTATAGCCGACCTTACCCTCGGCAGTGGCCACAACCACGCTGCCATGCATCACCTCTGCCTCCACTTTGGCATTGCCGGCATTATCGCCACTGGCCATCACCGTCAAAAGCAGTTGCTCGCCGTCAACATCTGGCACCATCCTGATATCGGAGATATAAGTCTTGCTCACAGCCTCCATCCATACCGTCTGCCATATGCCCGAACAACTGGTGTAGAAGATTCCACCCGGACGGCTCACCTGCTTGCCACGAGGATTAGACTCCTTGTCGGTAGGATCATAAACCTTTACCAAAAGCTCCTGCTCCTGGCCAGGCTTCACCTTATCGGTGATATCAATGGAGAAGGGGTCATAACCACCCTGATGGTTGCCTACCGAGTCACCATCCAGCCATACGCTACACTTCCAATCCACAGCACCGAAATTGAGCATCACGCGCTTATCACTCCAACTCTCAGGCACCGTCACCTTGCGACGATACATCATGTTCTCAATCTTTTGCTTGATACCACTCATAGCACTCTCCGTACAGAAAGGCACCAATATCTCCTGCCAGCCACTGACAGGCACTGAGGCGTAGAGCGAAGTGGTAGTGTGGAAGTCCCAAACGCCATTAAGGTTAATCCATCCCTTGTCGGCGGCACCCTTTGCCATGAATTCCGTGCGCCACGCTTCGGTGGCGCCTGTCAGTTCACTACCAGCCATACGTACCATCTGAGGACGCGGATACTCTGGCAGCACATTTTCGGGAGTCACGGCATCAGCCCACCTTGTCTTAATAGGCACACTAGCCATTTTCCACTCTGCCAACACTGCCATCGGCAGCACCAACAACATTGCCATTAGGCAGCACCTGAAAATTCTTGCTTTCATTTTGTATGTGTATTTATTCGTTGATTTCTTATTCTTTCTTTGTTTTACTCTTGAATATGTCTTTTGTCGTTTATTACGTTCTTCTTTTATATTTCTCCACGTTGAAACCGTGGTTTTTCACATTTATGCCATGCCACTTAGACTCATTACAATTCCGTCTGTGGACTTAATGGCGTAGTCTGTTACTTCTTGTTTCCTCCCCCTCCATTAACTCCTTTTTTGGCGGATATTAGCTATTGTCAATGGGCAAAGATACACTTTTCTGCAAATAAATACCACAAATCAAACCTTGAAACCGCACAAAAAGCATCATCGCTTCCTCTTTTTTTGGCACAACTTGCAGTAATTCTTAAACCATATTATTATTCAACACACACAAGAATCCCGCAGAAGCAAGGGCTTTCTGCGGGATTCCTGTTCCGTATGTGTAAAAGTTTAGTGTCTCTGTCTGCGGGCCGAGAACCTTGGTTGCGAGGACGCATTGCCAGTGGTGCGTTCACGCTTTACCTGAGCACGGCTGGAGTTAGACTCGCTGACTTTCTCATCCTTTCTTCTCTTGTAGGACTTCTTGGCCTCCGCCTTTACATCGTCTGCAAGTTCCGCCTGCAACGTGTCTTTCTTTACCTTGCTGGAATCCTTGCCCCATACATGGTCCTGCAACGTGGTTATCTCCTTCTCTATACGAGTCTGCTCTGCCTTGAGCGCAGAGTCAGTCTCACAATAGTTCTGGAGCACACGTCCCTGCAGATTGACTGTCTTATAAATCTTGCCGTCATACTGATTAGTGGTGAAATAGTCATCAGCAGATATCTGAGCTGCGTTATTGTAGTTGGAGTTCATCAACACTATCTTGGCAAGATAGGGACTAATCTCGGCATAGTCGAGCCAAAAGAGAGGCGTGGGAGCTTCCTCCTCACCAAACTCGTCAATACCCTTACGCACAGGACACAGAGCGGTCACCTGAGTATGGAACTGGGCTGTATTCTGGTCGTAGTAGGTGGACTCCTTTATATAATAACTCTTAACCTGGGATGAGGGGATGTCACTATTATCAACGCGTATTTTGCCCTCATCGTTGGTTTCATAGTTGATTTCAAAACGAGTAAGCATCTCCTTAGGCTGCATGACATTCTTAGCAGTAAGATTCTCATTACCATCGATGGTGTACTCATATGCCTTTACCTGCTTACGCATCACAAGCTTAAAGAGATAGGTGAAGAGATTCATCTTGTCACCCGTTGGTTCTTCGGGGAAATAGAGCACAGCATTGCGGTCGGACGAGAGGTCAAGCACCTTATATACATCACGACGCCAAGCAACATCCTCAGGCATGGCTCCCTGGGTGGGGAACTCAAGGGCTGCACGCGAGCTGGTAGCAGGGGTGGCGGCTGAGGCACTCTTCTTGACCGCAGTACTAGCTGTAGTCTTGACAACAGGAACTGCTGGGGCGGTACGATCAGCAGCATCACTGCTCTTAGCCTGCTGGCGTATGCGTGCCGGTGGCTGTGCCACAGTGGCGATGGCCATTAGCATTATTGATAACAGAATAAGTGTGCGTTTCATATCTTTTTTTTCTTTAGTTGGCAAGTTTTTTCTTTTTCAAGAAGTTAAGCAGTTGAGAAACAGAGCCATTAGTCGATTTCTTCTGATAAACTCATGACAATTTATTTTCACTACCCAGCTCCATACTTGGCTTTTTATCACTGTCTTATTACCTAACAATTACCTCAAGAGCCTGAGGCAGGTCGCGCTGTATGCCGTCAGGACCAACAGCCTTGACGCGGGTTATGTAGAAACGTTTGCCTGCAGAGAGCTTACGGAACATCTCGCGCTGACGCTCGGAGAACTTATTGCCACTCGACTTCTCGGGGATGGCATTTCCCATGTTGTCGTAAAAGACGGTCTCAAAACTGAGTACATTGAACGAAATATTAAGCAACCCGTCGTCGATGGCGGCTCCTATGCCTTCGGTCTGCATAAGTGTGGCCTTGGCAAAGGTACGTCCACCGAGGAAATGGCTAGTATTACCATCCTTGTCCTTATAAGGAATATAGGCAGTAGGATCGGGCAGTTTGCGTACCTTGAAGGTAAAGGAACCCATGTTCTGCGTAGAACCATTGACCACGCCGGTAACGCTGAAAGTCACATCCTGTCCCACAGCGGAGGGTCTGGCTATATAGTGGCCATTGCCACCGTTAGGGGTAAGACTTCCACCGCTCATGCTGAGACTTATCTTGTCTGGCGAGATGCCGCTGGCACTTACGCTAATGGGGTTGCTATACCCGGCATAAAGCACATTCATCATGTCAGCGGCCACGGTAGCTCCTGACGGAGGCGCTATGACATTATACTTCTGTGTGAACTCGCGGCGAATAACATCGCCTGCCGCATTAGGCATAGTGATGTAGCCGCTGAAGGAGTATTCGCCAGGCCCTCCTACACGGAAATTGTAGGATCCATCGGGGCGAATCTTATTTCCGTTAACGTAAATCTCAGGGCGCTGAGTAGTGTCAATGGCGGCCATGAATATACGGCTGCGAAACTCATCGCCAGGGAACAGTGTAGTTGCCTCCGGCAAGCAATATGCGTTGAGCTCGTTAACACGGATATCCTTGATATCAATATTGGAGAGTAGCTCGCGGAGCACTTCGCTCTCGGCCTGTTTGACGTCGGTCTGCAGTTTAGTGAGCATAGTGGTAGCAGCTATGGCGGGCATAGCCTCAAACATATACTCTTGCCAGTTCTTACCCAGGGTGCTCTCCGACTTGGGTACATCGGTAGCCAGATTGGCCGAAACGATGGCTGCTGTTCGTTTGTCCGGTATAAGACTGACAATAAAATTGCGATAGCTGTTGATCATGTCATAGAGTGCCCTACCCTTACCACGACCTGGAGCCAACATCACTTGGCCTGCAGCTTCCAAGTCTTCGCGGTTTACCAGACTGTCGGGGCGACCATCGCTGCCGTCAGCCTCACGGGCAATAGCCAACTTTAGCTCAGAGGCAAACTTATAAAGTTCATCACTCTTCTTACGCACTATCTGCGCCTTGTCATACCATGCTTTTACCTTGGCAGGGTTTTTCTTCATCTGCTCGGCAAAGCTTTCGTAGATAGTCTTTATCTCATCCTCGGCATTTTCAGAAGAGCGCTTGAGGCTGTCGCCCACCAGCTGGAGACCCTTGAGCACATCGCTGGACACATTAAGCGCAAGCATCGCCATCAACACCACATACATGAGGTTGATCATCTTCTGGCGCGGAGATATAGGTCTTTTCTTTATTGCCATTTTTTCTTTGTAGAAATTAGGAAGTTGACAAGTTGTTTGTTGTAATCAAGAATTTAAGCCGACAGCCGGACCATTCTGAAAAACATGTTAATATCTTTCAGCCCCATTGCTATGCTCTGCTAATTCTCCATCTTCATTTGTCAACGATTATTCTTCTGCCATAGGGTTGGCAGCATTCTTCATGTTTACGGTAAGAGCTTTGATCATGCGTGCATAAACTCCATTGAGTTCCTCTATCTGGGCTGCCATTCGGCGTGTCTGCTCATTGATGGAGTCGATGGTGCCAATCTGCTGGCTTATACTCTTAAGTTGCAGCTCATAAACGGTATTGATGCCGGTGAGGGTGCGGTTGAGGTTAGTCATTTCCTCACTATCTGTAGTCAGGCGTGCCGACTGCTTCTCCACCTTATCCAGGGTGTCGGTAAGCAGCTGTAGTTTCTCCACATACTGCCGTGAAGCCTCCTCCATCTCGGGAGTCAGCGAGGCCTGGGCGCGCTGGAGCATCTCTTCGTTGGCCAGACGGATAATGTCAAGCAGACTGCCGCCACCAATGCCTTGCTGAGCTGCAGCGGCCTGCAGGCCCTCAGAGGGAACAAACGGGGAAACATCCTGTGGCTTCTCGCCCTCGGAGTCGACAACCTCGGCACCTTCTGCCATGCCGCCGCCAATGACGATAGTGCCACCACCACCGCCACCGATTATTGTGGTGCCGCCACCGGTAACTATGCCACCGCTGCCAACAACTACCGCCTCGCCACCATCGGCAGACACATCCTCGCCTTCGACGATATGGCCACCACTGACAACGCCACCGCCAACAACTGCGGCACCTGACAGGGACGTGCCCTGCTTAACAGCGCCGTTCTCCATTTCTTCCTGTTTCTCCTCAAACGGGCGATCAAAGGCGGAAAGGAAGAATACCACAACCTCAGTTCCCATACCAAGGAATAGCATCAGATTGGCTCCAGGCAGGTGAGTAAGTTTAAACAGAGTACCCAAGATTACCACGGAGGCACCCCAGCTATAAGCATAGTTCAGAAAGGTTTGGCCAGCCTTGCTGTCCATCCAGCGTTGCAACGCTTCTACTATATTCATATTATTGATGTTTTTTGGTTGACAAGTTATTCGTAGTAGTCAAGAAGTTAAGCCTACTATCGAGTCCTTCTGCAAAGATACAGATCATTTCTTATGTCCGTTTCTGCCGGACTTGGCTATTTCTCAATTATTTAATTGTCTCCTTACTACTATTTTATTTCTTCCTGGCACTGACTGTGGTCTGGCGCGTGTTGCGCGAACTACCCACTGAAGCAAGTGAGCGTACGCAGCGGAAACCTATGAATGAGCGCGGCTGATTCTGATACTCCTTCTGCCTCCAGGCAGAGCGTATCATCGACTCGGGGTCTTTCCACGATCCGCCTCTTACCACCTTACGCTTGAGGAAGTATGGGTCCTCAATGGCGGCCTTATATGTCAACTCGGGGTTGATGTCGCTCATCATCTGCACACCTGCCTGAGTATAGACAGTGGAGGTCCACTCGGCAACATTGCCGGCCATGTCGTAGAGACCATTGGAGTTGGCTCCGTAGATGCCGCAGCGCGAGGTGATAAGGTTGCCATCCTCTGTGTAGTTACCACGGTCGGGCTTGAAGTTGGCATAGAAGCAACCCTTGTCGTTCTTCATCGTGGAGTCGGCCCACGGGAAGGGGTTGCCCTCCTTGCCACGTGCTGCGTACTCCCACTCTATCTCGGTCGGCAGGCGATAGCGCTGCATCTGGCGGGCTTCCTTGCCCAAACCTTGCAGCAGATACTCGGTGCGCCAGGCGCAGAATGCCGATGCCTGCTCCCACGTCACACCTACCACGGGGTAGTCGTTATAGTCGTTGGAGGCAAAATAGAGCTTAGCATACTTCTCGTTGTTGGCATTACTGAAATCGTTGATCCAGCAAGTGGTGTCAGGATATATATTAACAATGTAGGTATTGAGGAAATCATAATAAGAGGACAACGGACGTGTGATGGTCTCCCTCTTGATGTTACCGTCGTCATCGATATAGGCAGTATCCTTAGAAATCATAACAACATCATCGGGGTCAACCTGCACGTCGGTGTTGAGGTTACGCTCAGCTGGATTGAGGCGATACTTACGCATAGCAGCCTTCTGGTAATCATAAATCTCGTAACGGTAGTTCATCTGTGAAGCATCAAGCATCTTCTCGCCCGTCACCGGATTGACGGTATAGACTGAATTGATGGCCAGCTCCTCGCCCTCGGTGGGGTTTTTGTATGGGATTCGGCGGGTCCAGTCAAGATAAGGCTTCTCCAGGGGGTTGCCCTCCTTGTCCTCCATAATCTTGTAAGCATCAATGCCGCCGTAGTTGGGGTCAGCCAATCGCTCGCGCACGATGGAGTCTCGCACCCACTGCACAAACTGGCGGTACTGCGAGTTGGTGATTTCCTTCTGATCCATCCAGAAACCGTCAACAGATATTTCCTTAGCAGGAACATCTGCGCCCCACAGGGTATCGTTCTCGGTAAGACCCACCCTGAGGAATCCCTTCTCTACCTTAATCATGCCATAGGGAGTGGGCTCAACAAATGATTTGCCTGAAACGCCGACTACTTCACCGCCCTGCTGCATACCGCCCCCGCCAAAGCAGGAGCCCATCAGCATTGCGCCGACAAGGCCGACAATTATGCCTGTAATCTTTCTCATAGTTTTTTTAGTTTACACGTAAACAAGTTGACAGTTGCTCATATAGCAGTCGCGCTGTCCAGACTTGGTTAAATTTCAACTTTCAGATTTATATTTTCAAATAACTATTGATTGTTATTGTAATGTATTCTAAAGCAGTCTGACGCTCTTGTGACGGTTGCGTCCCTTCTTGTAGAGGTTTAGCGGAGTCTGGTAACTGACCACCACCTCGTGATTGCCGTTGCCGAGACCAGCGCCGGAGGTAAAGGCCTCGTAGGAGTAGCTGAGCACCACGCCGTGGAATCTGCCGCCTACTATAATCGCTGCCGAAGCGGAGGGGCTGTAGCTCAGTCCTCCAAACATCATCTTCTCGCCGTTGTCATACTGGAGGCGACTATGGATGTAGGCTTTGCTATCTACACCGTCGAACATCCAGAAAACATCGGGGTGTATGGTAAATAACGGATTTTTCAATTTAATATTGTATCCGGCTGTAAAATAATAGCTGCGCTTGATGCTCATCTCGTTAGTCTCACCCAGCAGGATGGTGGGGGCAGTGATGTGTTTAACCGAAGCTGCCACTCGCAGGTCACGCCACTTATAGGCCAGACCGAAGGAGACGTCAATCTTCGAGCCGTCCATGGTGCCCGTGGAGAAGGCCTGATCGTCGCTATCCTCCAGATTCAACTTTCCTCCGTCAAAGCTCTGATTGAGCAGGTCAACCTGCAGGCCCACGCTCAGCGTGCCGCTAAAGAGCTTGCGGTGGTGGGCATACTGCACAGCAAAATTCTTCAGCGAGAAAAATCCGGCGTCATCGCTCATAAAGTAGGCTCCCACGCCATGCTGCGGCCCAACAAAGAAGAGGGGCATATCGGCCGATATCAGCATAGTCTTGGGCGAATTCTTGTAGCCCGCCAATTGGGCGTTATACACGCCTATACCCCTAAGCAGCTCGCTGTTGCCCGCTGCCGCAGGATTAAACTCCGTCTCCACCATCCAGAAATGGGTGAAAGAGGGATCTTGCTGCGCACTGCTCTCCACGCAGGGAGCACTGCTCAGCACCAAGGCTGCAATCGTGCCGACAATATATCTCAGTTCTTTCTTCATAAAGACACTATATCTCTTAACTCGCTTTTAGCGTCATTTATTGTGTACGGCCTTTGTTTTTTTTGCTTTTGGCTATACCCGTGGCGACCCAAGCCAGCAACACACTGCACCCCAAATATATAACAATGGAGAGATATAGCAGTCCGTCGTTGCCCTTCTTGGCGAGGTCAATAGTGTACTCTCTCACCACAGGGTGCAGGGCAAAAAGCCACGCACTGATTGTGCCTAAGAAAATCAGCACCTGACGCAGATTGACATACACTATATTGCCTTGGGCTTTGCTCTCGCCGCTCCTGCCCACAAAGGCCAGTGCCACCATCAGTGCGCCCACAGACGACACGCACCAGATGCCAGAATTAAAGCTGCCCACTATCAGCACAGCCATACCCACCAGCGGCGACCACCAGCGATGCAGCCACCCCAGGCCGTAGCGCGCATCGGCCACGCCCAGTCCGAAGGCAAGCATTGACGGCGGAAAATTATAGTGCAGGTAACAGGTAAGCGTACCGGTGGAGTCCAGCTGGCCGCGCTCCGTCCATGCCACGGCCAGCACCACGGCCACGCATACGCTCATAGTCAGGTAAAGCACCCACCGGCCACGCCTGAACAGCAGCAGTCGCCACAGCAGGTAGAACTGCATCATAAGCCCAAACCACCACCACGGCCCCAGTATCAGGTCACGGTGGGGCTGCAGGTTGGAGTAGAAACCCAGCAACGGGAACAGCCTGGACAGGGGCCTGTTCCACGTGCCCTGCATCATCTCCATCACCACAAACAGCAGCACGGCAGGCACCATCAGCCGCCACAGCTTGACGGCATGGCGCAACAGGAACAGTGCAGAAGCGCGAATATTAGAAGGTAAGAAAGCTGCTTTGCCCTTTTCTGCTCTCAAACTCCCGAACTCTCGTTCTTCCGAACTCTCATACTTCCTCACCAGCCCATAGCCGCTGAGGAACAAGAAGATAGCCACGCCGTAGTGACCGAAGTGGCTCAGTATGTTCAGCAACACGTGGGGACCACCCTGCGCCAGGTAGGCACACAGCTGGTCAATGCGCTCCACGGAGAACGTATATTCGTTTTCCGCCACGCACTCGGGCAGCCAGTGCATATAGTTGTGGGTGATTATCAGCAATATGCCAAGGCCCTTCAGCAATGTTGTGTCCTTTATGTTCATCTTCTCCTTACTCCTTTTTCCTTATCCCTCGCCATAATTTCTTCATACGTGGCCACTCCGCCCTTCACGGGTCGGGGCCTCGGGCTGAAGTGGGGCGACAGCAGGTCGCGCTCGCTGTCGTAATACCTGGTCTTCACACCGCCGAGCCGCAGCACCAGATGGGCCAGGTCGTCAGTGCCAAAGGGCTTGGCCTGCGCCTCGCGGAGCGCACGCCCAATCCACGGCCTTCTCTTCTCTACCACCGGAGTAAGGAAAAACTCCAGCGGCACCTCAAACTCCGCCCACATAATCTGCGGTGTAGGCTCAGCCATGTGGTTGCGCCCAAACATGCCGATATTGCCGTCGTAAACCTCCTCGCCGTGGTCGGCCACGTAGATTATCACGGCCTCATGGTCTCTATATCGCTCATACACAGCCTTGAGCACACGATCGTTCTCGCGTGTGGCGTTGTCATAGTCAGCCACCACCTTGCGCTCCCCGGCACTGAGGTCCTTGCGCTTCACGTCCTTGGCACTGAATATGTGCCCCTGCTTGGTCAGGCGCTCATCGTAGGGCTGGTGCTGCCCCAGCAGGTGGAGTATAACAAAACTGCACGTATCCTGAGCCCCGGGCATCTCCCTCAGCAGCCCAATGTCATACACGTAGTGTTTCCTGTTACGATAGTCAAAGCACAGGCTGTCAAAGGGCTGGCTGTTCAGGAAGAACGAGCCGTTATAGTTGGCCGCCGTCTGGCGATTGGTCTTGTAGAACTGATTGCTCAGAAAGCCCACCCTGTAGCCAGCCTTGCGCATCAAGGCAGGGAAGAGCACCCCATCGGTCCACTGCCCCGGCTGGTCGCACGAGTGGGTGGACATCATTTCCTTAAACACGCTGCTCGTTACATTCCACGGCGTCACGGCGTCTGTCATCTTTACCATCAGTCCCTGCCGCTCCATCTCGCTCTGCCACGGTGTAGTGGGCAGGCTGTAGCCATAGACCGCAGAGTGGTGTTTATTGTGGCTCTCGCCTATCACCAGCACTATGTTGGGCACGCCGCTGTCAGTAGGCACCGCGTCCAGCTGCTGCATATTGGCGGCCAGCCGCCCCACCTCGCGGACAGTGAGCTGCTCATATTTCAGTGAATAGACCACTCTCCACGGAGTGGAATAGAAAATCCCGTTGTCCACGCGCTCGGCCTGCTCCGTGCGTTCCAGCATCAGGAAGCGCGCCACCTCAATCCTGGCAGGCACCCACCAGATGAGGCTCACCAGCGTCAGCGCCGCCACACCGCGTGCTACCCACGGCATAATTTTCGAACTCCCAAACTCCCGAACTCTCGAACTTTCGAACTTTTTCAGCACCCACCTGCCGACCAGCAGCAGCATATGCCCCAGCAGCAGTAATCCCCACCACATCAGGGTGCGCCAGAACACCGGCGACTCCAGGCAGAGCCTCACAAACCCCTCCGACTCGGCGGGCGTAGTCTCGCGGATCATCGTCAGAGTCTGGGGCGTAAAGTGCATATAGTAACGCTGATAAATGAAACTCTCACCTATCGCGCACGCGTACATTATTATATATATAAGCGCCAGCGCCCAGGACCGCCACCGCTTAGGCAACAGGCACACCAGCAGCCCCACCACATAGAGGTCCACAAGCAAATGGGGCATATACACCCAATTGCTGTCCTCGCTCCAGTTGGTAGTAGCACGCAGCAACAGCCACACCGCCGTGCCCACCACAAAGAGCAACGTACACTCGCGCGGAGGCATCAGCAGCCAGCGCTTCAGCGATTGAATACTAAATCTTGACAACAGTGATTCTGTTTTTCCGTTTACAACGCGCAAAATTACGCAAAAAATCATAATCACGCCTCTCTCGCCCCTAACAATCGCGCACTCACACCCCGCAAACCCGTGCTACTGTCACATAAAGCCGTGCTCCCGTCACATAAAGCCGTGCTAACGCAATTTAGTCGCGTACTCACGCCCCGTAAAGCTGAGCCCCCGCAAGTTAAACGCGTACTCCCAGTAAAATTCAGACTGATTTTTCAAACGAGCACGCAATAAGATTGTGGGAGTTCAGGTTTTATCCGTCTTTCCTCAACTTTAGAATGCATGAGTTCGGGCTTAAAAAATCTTTCACGCATTTCCTCTGTAGTATGATAGGATTTTCTGACTTTGTCTTGCGGCACAAGTCAAGTTAGGCGGCGCCTCGGGAAAACTCAAATAAAATTTGGTAATAATATAGATGTTGGCACAGATTACTCATAATGCAACCAATTCTGACTGCGTTAGTTGTATGTTTATTGCATAGCAGCGTTGATTAGAACAGAC